>JAYTSJ010000102.1:0-33933 GCA_043745725.1 Gammaproteobacteria bacterium
ATTACTCGCGCCATGTGCAATCGCAGAAAGTGTGCCGCCACTTGCAGGGCAAATGACCATTGAGCTTGGTGAGCTGGAACCCGAAGCTACCGGAGAAAACCAATCGTCTTTCGCCAGCAACTGCAACTGGTCTTCATCTGCCTCAAACATCTCACTCAAAAATGCTTCTTGTTCCGCAAGTGTTTCGGGTAGCTCCAGATCTGTTTCAGTGCGAATGACCACTTCGGCCGCGCTGGATAACAATAAATATACTTTGCAATTTGCAGCCAACAAACATTGTAATAAACGTAGACCATATTGCGCGCCAGATGCGCCGGTCATGGCTAAGGTGATTAAGCGTTGGTTAGTCATGTCTCTGTCCTCGATTTTTTACAGTGCATGCTTTTTTAGTTGCGCAATCAACTTCTGATGCACACCACCAAAACCACCATTACTCATAATCACAATATGTGTATTCGCTTCGCAAAGTGAAATTGCACAGTGAATTAACTCGTCAAGGTCGCGTAATAATTTTGCGGGTACCGGGCTTTTGTTAACGACTTCATCCATTGCCCAATCAGCGTTGGCGGGTTGATACCAGAGTACATCGTCGGCATCGGTACAGCTTTGATTGAGTGCATCTTTATGTACGCCCATGCGCATGGTGTTTGAGCGCGGTTCGATGATAGCAATAATTTTTTCGCTGCCGACTTTTGCGCGTAAGCCGGCGAGGGTTGTTTTGATCGCGGTGGGGTGATGGGCAAAATCATCGTAAACTTTTACGCTGTGAATATCTGCCAGACATTCCATACGACGTTTGACGCCGGCAAATTGTGCGAGTGCCTGGGCGCTAACTTCTGGTGTTACGCCAACGTGACGTGCAGCAATCATTGCGGCTAAGCCATTATTCACATTATGTAAGCCGGTTTGTTGCCAATTGATTTGTGCGATTTTTTTACCGTCGTGCAACACAATAAACTCGGAGCCATCAGCTGTAATTAATTGTGCTTGCCATTCGCTGGTGCGTTGATCATCAACAGTCTCAGCGCCAATTGTTTCATGCGGTGTTATGGAAAATTGTTGTTGTGGTGTCCAACATCCGATGGCGATTACTTCTGCGATAGCTTTGTCATTGCCCGGTGAAATAATGAGGCCATTATTAGGAATGGTGCGCACCAAATGATGAAATTGTTTTTGAATGGCGGCAAGGTCAGGAAAAATATCGGCGTGATCAAATTCCAGATTATTTAAAATTACCGTGCGCGCATTGTAGTGAACAAATTTAGAGCGCTTATCGAAAAATGCGCTGTCGTATTCATCGGCTTCCACTACAAAAAATGGTGTAGAACCAAGGCGCGCAGAGGTTGGAAAATTGTTAGTTACGCCGCCAATTAAATAACCTGGGGCCATGCCTGCATATTCTAAAATCCACGTCAGCATTGAGCTGGTGGTGGTTTTGCCGTGGGTGCCTGCAACCGCTAACACCCATTTACCTTGCAGGACATGATCGCGCAGCCATTGCGGCCCCGAGGTGTAAGCAATGCCTTCGCTAAGCACATATTCTATGGCGGGGTTGCCGCGGCTCATAGCGTTGCCGATAACCACTAAATCGGGCGCTGGTTGCAAATGTACAGGGTCAAAGCCTTGCATGAGTTCAATACCCGCTTGTTCCAATTGGGTACTCATGGGTGGGTAAACGTTGGTGTCGCTACCGGTCACGCGGTAGCCTAAATCTTTTGCAAGTTGCGCGAGGCTGCCCATAAAGGTGCCGCAAACGCCGAGGATATGAATATGTTTTTGAGCGGGATTGTGCATGGTAAAACTCGTGTCGCTTTTGAATAACGCGAGCTTACCATGAAGTAATGTTTGACTGAAATTCTGTTGTGAGGCCGCAGTAAAATTTATACCCTATTCGTTGACAAATAACGCGCACGTTTAGCTGCTTTCATTTGCGTTAAATCGCCCACAAAAAGGCCGTCTACACAATTGCCAAATTCAGTGTCAACGCTAAAAGCCAGAGCCTGATAGCCACCCTCTTCATAAAGCCCTGCGTATTGTTTAAAGAGTACGGGAATTTTACAATCTAGCTTGATAAATTCTTGCTGAATGAATTCAAAGCCTTCAGCGCGAGTGAGTTTGGTAAAGGTGCGTTGCAATTCTATTAAGGCATTTTCTTCAATTTCGTGGGGATGTTTTCCATCTGCCATTGAATCCGTATTGCGGTAATAACGTTCGTAATAAAATACTAATAAATCACGCAGTGATTTTGGATATTGTGCACTCATGCTTACGGGGCCAAGTACAAAACGAATCTCAGGGTGATGTTGCAAATAAGCACCCAGGCCTTGCCACAAATAATCCAAACTTGCTTTGCCCCAATAGTTGGGATGAACAAAGCTACGGCCTAATTCTAACGCTTGCTCCAGCATGGGTATTGCTTCGGGCTGGAAATCAAATAAGTCGGCAGTGTATAAACCTTTAATGCCTTTTTTTTGCAAAATCGTATTCACTTCGCCTAAGCGATAAGCGCCAGCGATGGTAAGTTTATCTTCATCCCATAAAATTAAATGGCGATAGTAGTGATCGTACTTATCAAGATCGCGTCGGCTACCAGTGCCTTCGCCAACTTTGCGAAAAGTTTGTTCGCGCAAACGGCCAATTTCGCGTAGCACAGTTGGGTGTTCTTGATAACTGCATAAATAAATACAGTGATTGTCGCGTGTGCTACCCAGCATTTGTGCGGTTTTAAGTTCTTGTTTTATAACGCTACTGTCTTCCGGATGAGCGATTGTTTTTTCGGTAACAAAAATAGATTTTTTGCCATTGCCAATTTTGTAAAGGTGTTTTTTTAAACGTTTAATTAATGGCTTGTCGGCAAGTTGATTGGATTCCAACGCGTGATGCGGAATGACTTCGCCAACACGGAACTTAATTTCAGCAGAGTGTTTGTTAAACATTTCATGCGCGAGCAATGCGGTGGCGAGTGGTTTAAAAATAATTGAAGCGCTGTAAAATAAAAAAGAATTTTTAGCAGAAACGAATATGGGTAATAGCGGCGCTTTGGCTTTGCGTGCAAAATGTAAAAAGCCTGCTTGCCACTTCCCATCGCGAATGCCTTGTGGGCTAGCGCGTGAGACTTCTCCCGCAGGAAAAATAATAATTGCCTGCTCGTTTTCTAACGCCGCTAGAATATTTTTATAACTTTGCTTGTAAGCACTGCGAGTCATGTTGTCGAGCGGTAATAATAAATCGTGCAGCGGTGCAAATGCCATGAGTAAATCATTGGCGATAATTTTTACGTCGCGGCGTACTTCACTGACTAAACGCAAAAGCGCTAAACCGTCGAGCGAACCTATGGGATGGTTGGCAATAATAATCAGGCGGCCTTGCGCGGGAATGTTGCTGCGTTCACGCTGTGAAATGCTGTAACTGAAATTAAAATAATCGAAAATTCGGTCAATAAAATCAATACCAGTTACGCCTTGATGCTCGTGCAGAAAAGCATTAATTTCTTGCTCTCGAGTCAGCTTGCGCAAAATAGATAAGGTTGAGTTGCGAATGATGGGCGCTTGCGTCGCAAAGCCAGGAAATTTGTTGACAACAGACTGTTCAATATTAAGCATAGATATAACCTTGAGGTTGCTTTCCCTTAAGGCTATGACTATTTGATGACAGGGGTGTGATGCTGATGTTACAAAATGGTGACACATAAGTTTGCTGGGCTGTGTCGTTTTGTATTTCTAGTGCAGCAGTAGTTGTTCTTCCTGTTTGGCAATGTGTTCACTATACGGCGATTTAATCTGAATAAGTTTTCCTTGCTTTGTATCGAATTCAGCGTGTTCTTGTAGTGTGCTGTCCAGCAAGCTAACGCTGATAAATATTTCATTTTTAACTGGGTTGAGAGGGTTGTTGAATTGCACCACAAAATCGTTTAACAGACCTTGTTTTGCTTCTTGCTCTAGCGGCTTGCTAGTTGGCTCTCCCGTTAAGGTTTCTGTTGTGTGGTCTGTATTTTTAATCGTAGGCAATGGAACAGTGGCGAGCGGTTGAATGCATGCCGCTAACTGTAGGCGTGGGCTAGGGTTACGTGCGGTCATATTCATTAATATTTTTGCGCAACAGAGTGCGCGGAAACTGCAATCGTGAAATTCTTCACCAACGAAATCAATCATTAAAATATCACCCGCTAATAATTGTCGTTTACCGTTGTAAAGGCTGAGTAATATGTGCAATTGTTTTTCAAAACGATTTAACACAACACCAAAGCCTTCACTATTGAGTTGTTGGTAAAGTTTGTTGATGTTGATGATCTGAATGCTAAGACGTACTGCGATCTGTAATGGTGTTGTCTTGGGTTCGCTATCAGATTCTCTATCAGATTGGGCATCAGTTACTATTTCAATAAACGCTTCAGGAATTGTCGGCAACTTTTCTACGACGGCGGTCACAATAGCGTTGGCGGTAGGAAATTTGTCGCGTAGTGATGACCACCATTGGCGGTAAATAGAGCGCCAGATAATTAACAATGCGCTAGCAACAGCAAGCGTCCAATAAAGTAAAAATAATGCATCCTGCGCGGTATAGCGTGGTACTTCAAGCGTTACTTCCAGATAGCCTACGACATTATTGTGCAGTGCAACAGGGGCAGTAAAATGGTAGCGTTTGCCCTGTGAATTTTGTTTGGGTTTGTAACCACTTTGTACGAGTAATTTATTGTCTACGTTATGCAGCGTAGTGCCTATAACATTGGGATATTGGGCGACATCTTGCAGGATGGCTTGCAGGCTGACCATGTCCTGTGTGAGGGTGGCATCCACGGCTTGCCGTGCGCTACTGACAGCGAGCATTTGGCCATAGCGCTCTATGTTGATCTGTTGATTTTTATCGCTGTTATAAATATAAAAAAAAGCGCCTAAAAACCCCAATGCTAAAAGCAGGGCAGTGCATAAGCTAAGTTGGGGATAGCGGCGGTAATGCGTAAAAAGTGACATGTGTTTCTCAATCAGTCTAATTTATTGGTGTCATCCATGAAGCAATAACAGATGCGTTAGCTTGGCAATGAATATCCATGTACAGGCTTTGGCGCGTATTCTAACGTAATTTAACCTGCCGCTGTAGGCTGCGCAGTTTTTTAGCTTTGCGATGCTGAGCTTCGCGAGATTTAGCTTAACGAGATTTAGCTTAAATAGTCTAGCGCAATTAATTACGCTAGACTGCAGCCCTTTCGCTTTATAGAATGCTGCGCTTTCGCATTATAGAATATTGCCCTTTTGCGTTACGCTGCGCGTTCTTCGTTGAGCTGGGGCAGTATCACAGAGGCTGTGGAGTTACAGTGAATAGTATTTTGTTAATTAACGCCTCGGGCGTAGATAAGCCGGGCATTACGCGGGCCATTACCAAAGTGTTGACTCAGTATCAGGCAACTATTCTTGATATTGGTCAGGCAGTTATTCATGACACTCTTGCTCTTGGGATTCTCGTTGAGGTTAGTCTAGGCGATACGCAAAAAATCGCACTCGAAGCGGAAATTCAGCGGCGTACTACGCCTTTGGGGATTCATGTGCGTTTTCAACATATCACTCATGAACAATATGTTCATTGGGTAGAACAGCAAGGTAAAGCGCGTTATATCGTTACTTTACTTGCGCGTCAGGTGACTGCGGAACACATTGCTGAGCTCACCGCCATTACTTCACAACACGGTTTGAATATCGACAGCATTAACCGTCTTTCTGGCCGTACTTCACTCGATGTTCTTCAGGGTAATGCGGACAATCTCAGTAATGCTTGCGTGGAATTTTCAGCGCGCGGCACGCCGGATAATATTGTGACATTGCGTTCTGAGTTTATGGAATTGTCGGGACGGATGAATATTGATATCGCTTTTCAGCGTGATTCTGTGTATCGCCGCAATCGCCGGTTGGTGTGTTTTGATATGGACTCCACCTTGATTGAAGCGGAAGTGATTGATGAGTTAGCAAAAGCTGCTGGTGTAGGTGAACAAGTCGTAGAAATTACTGAAGCGGCTATGCGTGGCGAATTGGATTTTAAGCAAAGTTTTGTACGCCGTGTGGCGCTATTGAAAGGTCTGGATGAATCTGTACTTGCCGGTATTGCAGAAAACTTGCGCTTGACAGAAGGCGCTGAGAAATTAATTTTTTCGCTTAAAAAATTGGGTTATAAAACGGCGATTTTATCGGGCGGCTTTAATTATTTTGGTCGTTATTTGCAAGCTAAATTGGGTATTGATTACGTCTATGCCAACGAATTAGATATTGTTGACGGTAAAGTAACAGGCAATGTAGTTGGCACTGTGGTTGATGGTCAACGCAAAGCGGAATTGCTCGCAATGCTTGCGCAGCAAGAAGGTATTGCCTTGGAGCAGGTGATTGCGGTGGGTGACGGCGCTAATGATTTACCGATGTTAAGTGTGGCGGGTTTAGGCGTAGCATTTAGAGCGAAACCTTTGGTGAAGGCATCTGCAGAACATGCAATATCAACTTTGGGGCTGGATGCGATTTTGTATTTGTTGGGCTTTAGAGAGCGCGATAAATTATTGTGATTTTTTGATTGCACAGCACAATACAACACAAGCCAAATAAACAAATAAAAAAGCCGGGTATATATCCCGGCTTTTTTTATGGGCTCTAATAAATCATTAGGTTTCCATATTGAAATCGTAATTTAAATTTTGGCTAGGTTCTTGTAAATAATGTCCTTGAATATAATGCGCGCCGGCTTGCCACAGTGTTGAAAGGACACTGGCATTTTCCACAAATGGCACAATGGTAATTTTGTTTTCGGCGTGGAGTTGCTCAATTAAATGAATTAAAGCTGCGGAACTTTCATTTTTATGTTGAATGTCTGTGGTAAACGAGCCATCAATTTTAATGAGCGTTACCGGTACGTGTTTAAGCACGTTGAATGGCGTGAGAGAGCAGCCAAAATTGGTGATGGAGAAATGTGTGTTTAGTTTTTGTAGGCCTTGCGAGAAATTTTTGGCGGCATTTAAGTGATTAGTAACATCGACTTCATCGGCTTGGAAAGTGATAGCGTCGGGCGCTAATTTCGCGGCTTTGAAGGCAACAGCTAGCCATGGCACAAGCGTTTCATCGCAGAGTGACTGGCGACCAAGATTTACAATTAATTTTGTTTTGTTGCCTTTGCTGCGATGTTGCGACAACATTTTTATGGATTCTAAAATAGCCCAGCGATCAACTTTAATGCTAGCGTTTATTTTGCTTGCCGATTCGAGGAAGTTGTTGGGCGATATGTCTTCACCTTTTTCGTTGATCATACGCAAATAAACTTCGTAATATTCTTCTTCTGATCCGCGCAGGCTAATAATGGGTTGAAATAGTAAACGGAATTTATCGTTGTCGAGCGCAAACTGAACTTCGGTAGCGAGGTCGCGCGCTGCTGGAGCAGCAGCCTCTGGTTCAAATAGAAATGCAGCATTGCCTTTTTGGGTGCGTACTTTTTCCATGGCTAAACGTGCTTGCTCAACCACTGTACCCGCTTTTGTAGACGTTTCATTGACAATCGATATACCAATGCTGCAGGTTAGCTGCAAGGTTTTTCCGTCAACATCGATAATGTGTTGTTCCAGTGCTTTACATAATTGTTGCGCGCGATTTACAGCGGCATCAGCTTTGATATTGGGAATTAACAACGTAAAACAGGAATCGCCAAAGCGCGATAAAATATCAGTGGGATTTATTTTTCCACGCAAGAGCGCAGAAATATCACTGAGTACCAAGTCTGAACCCGCCACGCCAAATGCTTTGGGTACGCGTTCAGAAAAGCTATCTAATTCTATATAAAGCAAGCTGAGCGATTGCTGTCCTTCAATGCGATCAATAGTGCTTTCCAGTAGTTGCAGCATGTATTGGCGATTGAATAAACCAGTGACTAAATCTTGCGATTTTATTTGTTTGAGCTGCGCTTCTAACACATCGTTGTTAACGGTATTTTCAATGTTGCTTGCGCGTGCTAAAAATTGAACACAGGCTTCTTCATCGTAGGTAACGTGTGATACTTCGAGGCTAATGGCTGCTGGTGTGCCATCTTGCTTCACCCCTTGAAATGAAAGTTGGCTTGAGCCAGCATCTTCACCTTTTAAGGTAAAGTCTTTAAGAAAGTTTTTAAGTTTATTTTGTTCTTTATCCGCAACCATATCCATAATTGGCATGCATTCAATATCGTCGCGGTTTTCATAGCCAAATAGTTCGGCGAAAGATTCGTTAGCGTACAGATAAAGGCCGTCTTGCATATAGGCAATAGCATCGCGTGAAGAATCAAGCAGTTGTTGGCAACGTCGTTCGGCTTCACGAAAACGGCGATCGGCAATGCGCTTTGTTTGACGATCATAGTGGTTGGCTATTTCGCGTTGGATGACTAACAAAAGGTGTTGATCGTCATCCAGATGAACTACGTCGACAGCGCCGATTTTCAAGCCCTCTACCACTGCTGCCGTAGATTCATCATCTTCGTGTAATAAAATAACAGGCACGTCTTTGTTGAGCCGGCGAATATGTTTGATGGTTACTTGTGGTGTTGGATGGGTAGTGCTGTCATCCCCGATTAATAAATCCCATGTTTGCTCTTGCAGAAGTTTAACCAGTGCTTCTTCACTTTCTACATGTTGTGCGCGGTTGGACCGACCGGCATTGTTTAACATGCTGATAAGGCGTTCTGCTTCAGTCCGTGAGTTATTAAGAATCAATAAACGGATAGTGCCATTTGATGTCATAACGGGTCTCTATGCTGCCCTGATAACCTGGGTCTAACCGCAGGAAGGGACTTCAGCGCCTTGCGTCGGGAAGTACTTGTCAGCAATGCTAAGTGTCTTGTAGTGAATGATACCGTAAAATTATCCATTTTCGATTATTGCTCATTCTAAAGGTTAATTTATGGGACTTGGTTATCGACTTACGTATTGTGCTGTTGATTAATTAGGTTTTTCAACTACTTATTGGCTAGGAATCCCATACTGAATCAAAATCATCCGGTTTTTCAGTCTCTTTTGGTTTGGTAACCACTAATTCGCGATAGCTAAACTGGTTGAATGAGCCAGTGGCAAAGCTGCGATTGGTTAGTTGAATATTTTGATTCATGTTGTCGTTATCTCCCTGTACTGAGCGGCGATAAATCCGGGCTTTGCTGTATTCGCGAAATGAAATTGCATTGGTGATGAGTGTTGCTGGTTGATTAATGGCTTTAAGTGCCGGTATTTCAAGTGCACGTAAATATTCAGATGCATCCCCCGTTTTGTGGATAATGGCCAGCCCTACAGGCGTGGCTTGGGGGGCTAAAATTTGTATACCCAGTTGCGTTACTCCCTGAGTTTGATTCGCCCAGCGAACAACACCCAGGCTCCAGCGGTTGCGGACTAGATCACGCAGTCCGAGCAATTCCCCGGCCTTCACCTGGTTGGGGATTTCATCGCGCCATTCAATGCAATAACCGCTGGGGCTGGAATCTATAAGTGGTACTTTGTAAATTGGATGAGTTTCTTTAAGTTCATCCGCTTCATTTTCGCGAATGGAGTGTTCAATGCTTGTAGTTAAATGCGTTTTATCGGCAATGTTAAAGCTATCACCCCAAGGGTCCGCTTCATTTTTTTGTTGTGATGAGGCGGTTAGTTGCGCAGTGCGGTTCTGAAAAATAACTTCTAAAGCGTTGTTGGCATGTACGCCATTTAATTTATTAAGAAAATGAGTAAAGTTAGTCTCATTGGCAAGATGATAATGAATACTGCTAATGCCTACAGTAACGTCTAATAACCCACTCGTTTCCTGACGGTCAAAATTGCGCTGCGCTAACAGATTCCACGCTTGAATTAGATGTTGGGTGAGTGCTGAGGTTAATTGTAATTCATTCCGGAAATTGCTTTTCCCCTCAGTTTCAATTCCCGGGGTCTTATCGATTTCTTGCAATTTTTTGCAGAGTTGACTGGTATTTAATTCTAATAATAAGGTATGGCCTAAAGCTTTCAGCCGAGAAAGGTATTGTGGCGGATGATTGCTATTGAGTGCTACCGCAAACAGACTTTCATAGTTGTTGTTGCCGTCATTGTCGGCAGTGCCACTACTAAGATCTTGTAATTGCGCTAAACCGCTAAGTGCGTCCAACACTCTATAAGTGGCAAGTACTTCATCTTGCCCTAATTGATTGGGGCGGGAGCAGGCCAATAATAATACGCGTATGTATGCAAGTGTAATCGTCGTGCAATGTTGGTGATTAGCTAAGGGCTCCTCAATCTCAAGTTCGCTTACTTCAAGTTGCAAAGCGATTTGATAAAGGCTGTGTAGTTCGGTCCATAGCTGAGCTGAAATGGGGGTATAGAGTTGATAATATCTCAGTAGAAGTAAGCCAATTCCAGTGATTGCACGATGAATACTGAGCGCTAAAAATTCGAGACGGGGTGTTGATTCTTTACAAAAATCACGCAGGCAAACCAGGTAGCCATTGATCATGTGTTTTTGTAGGGCTTGAGCAATGGTTGCTGTTTTTACAGCGTTATCAGGCAAAATTAGGGGCTGATTCAAAAAGCTCTGCGCCAAACCATCAATGGTTTGTGCGGTAGGTATGCGCAGAGTTTCTAATATATTAAGGCGATTCCTCACTCCTGTTTGAAAACGGCTAACATCGGGGAGTGCCTGATAAAGCAAGCCACTGACAAATTGACTTTGTGTAAGCGGTAAAGAGCGTACCCAGGTTTTAATACTGGCTTCGCGGGTGCCATCACAAAAACTCAATTGCGCCAAATCCTGTATCGGCACGTGGAGCTGCTCAAGCAATTGATTAATTGGTTGCAGTGTGGTCATTAGGCTAGGTTAATCGCTCAATTTGTTGCACATATGTAAAGTTATTATAGCCCAATTCCGCTAAAGAGCCTGCGTAAGGTGGGATGCGTAATAAGGCGTAATAACGCCTAAGGTTGAGGCTTAGGGAGTTAGTTCGCCATCTAGCAATTGCAACCGTTCGGGTGTGCCTACATCACTCCAGCGTCCGCGATAAACCTCTGCACTAATGTGTTGTTGGGTGATGCCATAACGCAGCACTTCGCCGAGAGGGAATTTTTGACGCTGGTGTGGATATCGGCTGATAAGCTGCGGGTCAATTAAGCTAATACCGGAAAAAGTGTACTTGGCTAACTTGTATTGCGCGATAGTGTGATCGTCAGCCAACCAGTTTTGCGCATCAGGAGCAAAATCTCCTTGTGGATGAAAGCCAGGGTTAGGAACTAAAACCAGGTGCGCCAATTCATTAGTCGCGAGTGAATAGCCGCAAAGTTGCTCTAACCTAAAATCACTCCACACATCGCCATTAATTAGCAGAAAAGGATCGTTACCCAAGAGGGGGAGTGCGTGGAGCAATGCTCCTGCAGTTTCGAGCGGTTCAGGTTCTCGCGAGTAACTCACGTTTAACCCAAACTGGCTGCCATCTCCAGCAAAAGCGATAATTTTTTCGCCCAAGTGGGCAAGGTTAATGATTACATCTTTAATGCCATTGCGTGCCAACGCTTCCAAGTGATATTGCAACAATGGCTTGCCGCCAACGCAGAGTAAGGGTTTTGGCAGATGATCGGTGAGTGGGCGCATCCGCTGACCAAGGCCAGCGGCGAGGATCATGGCCTTCATGCGTTTTCTCCTGCAAAGTTATAGTCACTGTACCAAGGTTGTAGTTCTGCCAGTGGTAAAAGATTGGTTTTGAACCATAAGGTAAAGGCATTAAATTGCGGGTATTGTTCAGCAACTTCTAGCGTGTAGCGAATCACTAATGGCAAATCGTGTAAGTAATGAGGTTTGCCATCACGCAGATGTAGCCGTGCAAAAATACCTAGCACTTTAATATGGCGTTGTAGCCCCATCCAATCCAGCCAGCGCAGAAACTCGGCGTCGCTCACATCGGCTAGTAAGCCAGTGGCAATTGCCTGTTGGCGATAAACCAAAGCCCAGGTTTTAACTTGTAGCGCCGGCCAACGTACATAACAATCGCGTAGCAACGAGGCAAGATCATAGGTACAAGCACCCCATAGGGCGCCTTGAAAATCAATCACACCTAGCCCGGTATGAGGCTGCAAGATTAAATTACGTGAATGAAAATCGCGGTGTACTAATGTTTGTGGTTGTTCAAGTGCGGATGTTTCCAGCGCGCTAAACATTTGTGCAAGCATCATGTCGTCGTGTTTATTGAGTGAATAACCGAGTAATTTTTCTGCAAACCATTCGCTAAAAATTAACAATTCACGATGTAGTAAATTCTGATCATAGCGTGGGATAAGTGCATCATTATCAGGGCAACTTTGTAGGTTTATTAGTGTGGTAAATACTTGCTTGTAGAGTGAGTCCACAGTATCTGCATTAAGTTTGCCGTGGAGTAAATCATCACCAAAGTCTTCCACTAATAAAAAACCTTGAGCTTCATCCACTGCCAAAACTTCAGGTGTACCAACCCCGTGTTGATTTAAATAACGCGCTAAAGCTACAAATTGCCGCGAATCTTCGGTTTGGGGTGGAGCATCAACTGCTAGCCATTGTGACGGAGTGTCAAAGCGAAAATAGCGACGAAAACCGGCATCACTGGCGATGGGGGTAAGTGTTATTGTTGTGGTGCTTGATGATAGTTGCGTGGTAACCCAGTGCGCTAATTTTTGTTCGCGTTCGATGGGGGTGTTGAGCATGGTTAGGTCCAAATTGATAGTTATGTGGATTCTACCCTAGATGGGCCAGCGCGACCAAAGTTCGCGTTATGCCGGTATTAATTCCCTGTCTGCGCTGATTGCAGTAGAATCGCGACAATTTTTGCAGAGGTAGCCTCTGTGTATTGTGCTTCTTCGTCGATGAGACAGCTGTTAATGGCTTTAATCCACATTTTTTCTCTACGTGTTACGTATCTGCGTTCGGTCAGTTTAGCGGCCTTTATTGCGTTGTTAGGCGTCGGAGTGCTTACGCCTTCGGTTTTAGCTGATGACATAGCTAATAAGCTTTCGGATGCACAGCTTAAAGAAGCCCGCGATCTGGATTGGGTGCCCTTGGCTGAGTTGACCGAGGCACAGAAAAAAGAAGTTCCCACTGCTTGTTGCGGCGCTTATTTCGCGCCGATTCGTACTGATGCTGATGCTAATCTAGCGCCAGAGATGGCCTCATTACGTGCTCAAGCGGCGGAATCACAAACCGAGCAGCAAGCGCATCACAGCATGAAGGGTAACGTAGTGATTACCCAGGGCAATCGCTCTGTAACCACCGATAGCGCTAATGTCGATCAGGAAACTCGTCAAGCCGAGTTAACCGGCAATATTGTCCTGCGTGAACCAGGATTTTTATTCCGTGCCGATAAAGCCAAAATGAATATGGACACTGGTGCAGCGCGTTTTGATAACGCCACTTTTGTTCTCTATGAAACTCGTATTCATGGTAGTGCGACGCATTTGCAACGATTTGGCGACAATATTATTAATCTGGAGCAGAGTCGGATTAGCAGTTGTGAGCCAGGTGACACTACATGGTCGATGCAAGGTTCTGAAATTACCATTCACCAAAACGAGCACTATGGTACCGCTGAGAATATGCGCATCAACATTAAGGATGTGCCGGTGCTATATATGCCTTATGTTCGCTTTCCTGTTGGCAGTGAACGTTTGACCGGTTTTTTGTTTCCTCTTTTTGGCCAGAGTTCGCGCGATGGTTTTGAGTTAGCGATTCCTTTTTACTGGAATATTGCCCCTAATTACGATGCCACTATTACGCCGCGGTATATGTCCGAGCGCGGTCCAGTGTTTGAGCTGGATACGCGCCACATGGCGACATATTTTGATACTGAAATTACGGGCAGTATTATTAATAATGATCGTGGTGGCTTTAGCAGTTTTTTGGATGGCGAGATCAAAAAGAAACATAAATCAGAAGAGGAAGCTTATCCTTATCGCGGTAAGGATCGTTGGGTTTACGATTTTAAACAAGAAGGTGGGCGTGGCCAGGCGTGGTCGAGCAAAATCAATTATACCGAGATGAGTGATGGTGATTTTTTACGCGATATGAATAATGGCGCTGTGGATGCTAACCGCCAAGCTAATGTACAGCAATTGGGATCGCTGGATTATCATTCTGAGCATTGGTTTATGGGAGTTAAAGCCAATGAATATCGATTATTAACGAACACTCAGTTGCCTTATCGCGAGATGCCGCGTGTACATTTTAATGGTGATTATCGCGTAAATGATTGGGTGTTTAAGATTAATAACGAGTATGTTGACTTTGTTAAAAATCGCTATTTCACAATTACGACTGCGGCCACTGATCCCGCTGCTAGTAAAACAATTTATGAAAACACTATTTATGGCGAGCGCTTCAATACTGATTACAATCTGGCGTGGGATAAATCTTTTGCTTGGGGTTTTGTAAAGCCAGCTGTTGGGGCGAAGAGTTTAACCTATCAGTTGAACGATCTAAATTTGAGCGCCAAAAATTATTCACAAGCTTTCATAGTTCCTCAGGCAAGTGTGGATGCCGGGCTTTACTTTGAGCGCAGTACCAGTTTATTTGATGGTGAGTATCTGCAAACTTTTGAGCCGCGTGCGTTTTATTTTTATAGCGGTTACAAAAATCAGGATTCACTTTACGACCTGACTAGCAGCCATCGTTACGTTAATTTTGATACCAGTGAATTAACGTTCAATTACAACCAATTATTTCGTACGACTCGTTTTGCGGGTGGAGACAGACTTGACGACGCTAATCAATTATCTTTGGCGTTGTCATCAGCACTGATAGCTCACACGACCGGCCTGGAGCGTTTACGTGTAAGTCTGGGGGAAATCTTTTATGCGGAAGATCGCAAAATTACCAGTTATGACAGTACATTAAATACAGATAAATATTTAATTGAAGCCAATACCCGCCCTACCTCTGCTTTAGCATTGCAACTTGGTAGCCAAATTGGGCAGAGTTTACGTCTAAGCGCAGATGCTGCTTATGATCAGCGCAGTCAGCAATTGGATAGTGTGAGCACGGGAATTCACTACATGGATGACCAATATCGCCTGTTTAACCTTGCCTACCGGTATACTCTACGACCGATTACTACTAGTCCATCGCAGCCGCCGGTTCTCTCTGACCAGTCGCTCAAACAAATTGATGCTTCAATACTTTGGCCCATTAGCAGCCGCTGGAGTGTGGTGGCGCGTTCTAATTACGATTTTAATTATGGGGTGGAACTAGATACCTTTGCCGGGTTCGAATACAACGATTGTTGTTACCGGTTGCGTTTGATGGGGCGTCACGCGTTAAGGGTTGACTACAACAGCCCCAGTTTTTTACAAAATGTGACTAAAAATGATTACGAGAGTGGTATTTCATTAGAGCTGCAATTAAAAGGTTTAGGCAGTACCGGACAAGGAATCAGTAAATTGTTGGATAAAGCTGTCGCAGGTTTTAGTGACCGCGAAAAAAACTTACGCTAAATAACAAGTGAACATATTATGCAAAAAGCTGTTGTTAGAAAATCTGTCATCGCAAGGCCGCCATTTAAAAAGCATCGCGCGTTTAAACAATACTGGGGGGCACTGATATGTGGCCTGTTACTTATTGGTCAGCCAGTCAGCGCTTTACAGCAGGTTGCTCTTGATCGGGTAGTGGCGATTGTCGAAGAAGACGTCGTGCTTGAAAGTGAATTAAATAATCGTATGCAATCCGTATTATCACGATTAAAAGGCCAATATACAGAGCTGCCCGAAGAATCAGTAATGCGCAAACAAGTGCTTGAACAGCTTATTATTGAACGCATTGAACTTGGGCTAGCCAAGCGTTATGAGGTTAAGTTAGAGGATGATGAAATTGATCAAGCGATAGAGCGCGTCAAAGAAAAAGGTAAAATGAATCAAGAACAGTTGTTGGTTGATTTAAAGCGACAAGGTTTAACTCTTGATGGTTTACGCAATCAATTGCGCGACGAGTTAATCGTAAATCACTTGCAGCAAGGCATTGTGAGCAACCGTATTAAAATTACTCAGCAGGAAGTCGATAATTTTTTAGCGTCAAGCGACGGTAAGTTTGCAACATCTCCTGATTTCCATATTGGTCATATTTTAATTGCTGTACCCAGTTCTGCGGATTCAGCAACGATTGCAGCAGCAGAGAAAAAAGCCAAAGATATTTATCAGCAATTACAAAGTGGGGCTGACTTTGCGCAATTAGCAATTGCTAATTCGAATGATCAAGCGGCGCTTCAAGGTGGCGATATTGGTTGGCGCAAACTGGCACAATTGCCAGAATTGTTTGGCAATCAATTGGCCACCTTAAAAGCCGGCCAGGTGACTGCACCTTTTCGCAGCGGTGCCGGTTTTCATGTGCTTAAAAATATTGAGCAACGCGGTGGTGGTGCAGTACTTATCGATCAAACTCACGCACGCCATATTTTAGTTAAAGTATCTGAAATTGTGGATGACAATCAAGCGCGCGAGAAATTATTAGCATTGCGTGAGCGTATTGAAAAGGGTGAGGATTTTGGCAAGCTTGCTAAAGAAAATTCTGAGGATTCAGGTTCAATGCTCAGTGGTGGCGATTTGGGCTGGTCTACTCCCGGTATGTTTGTACCTGCATTTGAAGAGGCTATGGGTAATACCGATATTGGCAAAATTACGCGTCCATTCAAAAGCCAATTTGGTTGGCATATTTTGCAAGTACTGGAACGCCGGAAAGAGGATATGAGCGATCAAGTCAAACGTAATCAAGCGCAAAATATGATTAAGTCGCGTCGTTTTGACGAAGAGTTTCAATTATGGCAGACGCAAATTCGCGATGAAGCTTATGTAGAAATAAAGATTTAATTTCACCTACAGCTTTCTATTGCAGCTCTTTTTAAAAGAAAAGCATTAGAAAAAACTACGACAATAACCGCGCGGCTAAACAGTTTTTAATGTGATTTGCATTAAAAATAATGTTTCAGCCGCGCGCTCATTTGTATAGGATTTAATCGCAAGCGAGGGTTAAATTTCCCGTGGCTTGCCACGAAATAGATTTTTGGAACAAAAATATACCTCGCTGCTTGCGGCGAGGTGTTTAATTTTCTCCAAGGCATTAATTATGACAGCCGATTGTTTTCGTATTGCCTTAACTCCAGGTGAGCCTGCTGGCATAGGGCCAGATTTAGTAGTGACTCTTGCGCAGGTAGCGCAACCGCATGAAATTGTTATCATTGCTGACCCTCAACTATTATTGTCGCGCGCACAATCTTTGGGCTTACCGCTCAGCTTGCGTGAAATTAATCTGGCGGAGATCCCGCGTGCCTCGCTTGCTGGGGAGCTGGCGATATTACCTGTTCATTTAAATTCGCCAGCACAAGCGGGCGTGTTGAATGTAGATAACGCCACTTATATTTTAAAAACGTTAGATGCAGCTATTAACGGTTGTGTGAAGCAAGAATTTGCAGCTCTGGTGACTGGCCCCGTGCATAAAAGTGTCATTAACGATGCAGGTATCGCATTTACTGGACATACTGAATATCTTGCCGAAAAAACTGCTACCGAAAAAGTGGTGATGATGTTGGCTACCACAGGGTTGCGCGTGGCCTTGGCGACCACGCATTTGCCACTCAAAGATGTCGCGGCAGCAATCAATGAAACTGAGTTAACGCAAGTTATAACTATTTTACAGCGTGATTTGCAGCAGCAATTTGGTATCGCTAAGCCACGTATTTTAGTGTGTGGTTTAAACCCACATGCAGGCGAGGGCGGTCATTTAGGGCGCGAAGAAATTGATATCATCGAGCCGACATTGCATCGTCTGCGTGCGCAAGGGATTAATCTCATCGGGCCACTACCGGCAGATACTTTATTTACACCAAAATATTTGGATCACGCAGATGCAGTGTTGGCCATGTATCACGATCAAGGATTGCCTGTGTTAAAATACAAAGGTTTTGGGCAGGCGGTTAATATTACCTTAGGTTTACCCATTATCCGCACCTCGGTTGACCATGGCACTGCGCTGGATTTAGCCGGAACCGGCAAAGCTGATTTAGGTAGTTTGCGTACTGCACTTAGTTATGCAATAACAATGATTGAAGCGCAGCGTAAAGCGCAAACACTTCGTGCATGAATAAGTGTTGAGCGCATGAGATGACTCTTGCGGGCATAAAATATTTTGGTGTAAAACATTGCTGGTTTAAAACCTAGCTAGTCTACAGAGCAGCTGTATAAAAATAACAGCTGTATGGAAAGAGCATCTGTATAAAAATAGCAGTGGTATGAAAAGAGCAGCGGTATGAAAAAGTTTCTAAATGAAGAAATACAACACAAGGCACGCAAGCGTTTTGGACAAAACTTTCTGATTGATCACGGCATTATTCGCGATATCGTTCGTGCCGTGCATCCACAAAAAGATGATTTGATCGTAGAGATTGGCCCTGGCAAAGGTGCGATTACAGAATTGCTAGCGGATAGTTGCGATAATATCAGCGTGATTGAATTGGATCGCGATTTGGTGCCCTGGCTAAAAGTAAAATTTGAAAAACATCCTAACTTTCAATTATTTCAAGCAGATGCATTGCAGTTTGATTTTGCGCAGTTGCTAGTTAACGGTAACAAGGCTTTACGCATAGTAGGCAACTTGCCTTACAATATTTCCACGCCGTTAATTTTTCATTTACTGACTTACAGCACGCAAGTGCGCGATATGCATTTTATGCTACAAAAAGAAGTGGTAAAACGGATGGCGGCACATGCGGGTGAAAGTGCTTATGGCCGGTTAGGGATTATGGTGCAATATTATTGTACGGTTGAAAATTTATTTGAAGTGCCACCCACGGCTTTTGATCCTGCACCTAAAGTAGATTCTGCAATTGTGCGTTTGGTACCGCACGCACAATTGCCGCATCCGGCAACCAATTTTAAAACGCTGGAAAAATTAGTCAATGTAGCATTTCAACAGCGTCGTAAAACCTTGCGCAATGCGTTAAAACAATTGTTAGATCCAGAAATTATTGAGCAGTTGCCCATAGATACATCAACACGTGCTGAAGAAATTTCTCTGGCCGAATTTGTGGCAACCAGTAATTTGCTGGATCAATTGCAACCAGAATTAATTGTTCCAGCATCTGTAAACCCGAAAATCAAAAAAAGTAAAACAAGTTATGACGAATAAAATTGCAGTGAGTGTAAAAACGACTTATATGGCTGACCAAACCTTGCCATTACAACGTTATGTGTATGCCTACACTATTACGATTGCCAATCAAGGTGATGAGCCGGCACAATTAATAAGCCGTCATTGGCTAATTCGCGATGCCAATGACAATTTACAAGAAGTGCAAGGTATTGGTGTAGTAGGTGAACAGCCACTGATTATTCCAGGTGAGAGTTATACCTATACCAGCGGTGTAGTGCTAGAAACTGAAACCGGTATTATGGAAGGCAGCTATCAATTGCGAGCTGATAGCGGCAGTACATTTGATGCTGATATTCCTGCATTTGCGTTAGTGCCACCCCATGCGATTCACTAAATAAATTTCTTCCTGATTAATGCTTATGAGTACATATGCGATTGGTGATATTCAAGGTTGTTTTGAATCGCTGCAATGTTTGTTAGAAAAAATTGCATTTAATCCGCAACAGGATCGCTTATGGTTGGTGGGTGATTTAATTAATCGCGGGCCAGATTCACTGGCAACTTTACGTTTTTTATACTCGCTGCGCGATTCCGTTGAATTTGTTTTGGGTAATCATGATCTGCATTTTCTAGCTGTTGCGCACGGGCTGCGCAAACAGGGTCAAAGCGATACGTTAAATACATTATTAGCCGCGCCCGATAAGCAGCAATTAATAGATTGGTTAATACAAGGAAAATTACTGCATACGGATGTGCAATTGGGTTTTACTATGGTGCATGCAGGTATTCCTCCGCAATGGAGTTTGCATGAGGCGCAAGCTCATGCGCGCGAAGTTGAGGCAGCTTTGCAAAGTCGTTATAGTCGCGATTTGTTGGGTAATATGTACGGCAATTTCCCCAATGGTTGGAAAAATAAATTAATTGGCATTGAACGCTTGCGCTTAATTACCAATTATTTTACACGTATGCGTTTTTGCACTGCTGAAGGCGATTTGGAATTGAACGCTAAGGATAATGTTTCTTTCTCGCCACTGGGTTATGCGCCCTGGTTTTCACATGCAGAACGCAAAACGCGGAATGATAATATTATATTTGGCCATTGGGCCGCACTTGAAGGTCGCGCGCTTCACGACAACGCGCCTATGGCCAATATCTATGCGTTAGATACTGGTTGTGTATGGGGTGGTTCGCTAACTGCCATGCGCTTGGAAGATAAGCAATTGTTTAGTTGCAGTTGTGCTGGTCATGTTTAACGAACATTTGATTGTATTCATTCATTTTTTGTTCAGCTAAAGCTGTTAGTGTGCAAGCGCGAACAAATAGTTTATTTGTTCGCGATTTTTTGATGAATTTATTCACGTTGAATAAGTGTCATGTTGATGTTATCGAGGGGAAGAATATGAAGTTGAAATCCATGAATGTAAATGTCCTGGCTGCTGTATGTGCATTAATAGTTTCCGGTGCCGCGGTTGCTGACGACTATCAAGTTGATTTGAATGCTTTAGCCGCTCATACAAAGTATGATGGATTAGACGATAAAGTTAGTCTTTATGGTGTAGGCGGCGCATATTATTTTAATGCTGTCAGCACTACTAATGTTCCTTTAGCTGAAGCCGCATTTTTAGGAAAAAGCAGCAATGTGTATGCTGGTGCTTTGCGGTCTTCTTTGGGCGGTAAAAACGCTGACGGCTATGTGGTTGGTGCGGAATTTTACCTTCCAGAAAATTTTCTTTATGTTGATGCTGCTGTTACCAGAACGTCGGCAAAATATTTCACTGATAATGACTGGCACACCTCTATTGGTATAACACCTATTGATGGTTTGCGATTAACTACAAGTTATGACCATGATGAAGGTTACGATGCTAATATTGCCGCTAAATATGTGATGGCAATCGGTGGTGAAAATTTTATTAATCTGGAAGCTAGCTTGGTAGATGCCGATGCTGGTTTGATCAAAGAAATAGGCGGCGATTTTTATTTTGATACTAGCTTAAGTGTTGGTGGCGCTGTAAGTCAGCAGCATTCAGATAACACCTACACAGTGCGGACGCGTAAATTTTTCACTGAACAAATTAGTGGAGAGTTGTCCTATGAAGATGCACCTGATTCTAATACTTTGATGGCGGGTGTAAGTTTTAGATTTTAATTTATTGCATAGCTGTTAAATAAAAATAGCCAATGAGCGAGCATTGGCTATTTTTATTAGTGTGTAACTCTGTGTGAAAATTCAACGCTTGTTGCCTAGACTTTTTCCGCAACTGCTTTCTTTTTAGTCTCTTTGGTTTTCACTTTCAACATGGGCGCAAGAAAGCGTCCGGTGTGCGATGCCGGGTTTTTTGCTACATCTTCTGGCGTTCCCTTGGCGATAATATACCCGCCACCGCTACCACCTTCTGGCCCTAAATCTACTAACCAATCCGCCGTTTTAATCACATCTAAATTGTGTTCAATCACGACTACAGTATTGCCGTGATCGCGCAAGCGATGCAAAACGGTGAGCAATTGTTGGATGTCGTGGAAGTGTAAGCCGGTAGTAGGTTCATCCAAAATATACAGTGTTTTTCCTGTGTCGCGTTTGGATAGTTCTTTGGCGAGTTTTACGCGTTGTGCTTCGCCGCCCGATAAAGTTGTTGCTGCTTGCCCAAGGCGAATATAGGAAAGTCCAACATCCATAAGCGTTTGTAATTTATTGGCGATTGAAGGCACTGCATCGAAAAATGCGCGCGAATCTTCTACTGTCATATCCAATACTTCATGGATATTTTTGCCTTTGTATTTTACGTCTAAGGTTTCGCGGTTATAGCGTTTGCCTTTGCAGATATCGCAAGGTACATAGACATCAGGTAAGAAGTGCATTTCAACTTTGGTAACGCCATCGCCCTGGCAGGCTTCACAACGTCCGCCTTTAACATTGAAACTGAATCTGCCTGGCTGATAGCCGCGTGATCTTGCTTCTTGTGTGCCAGAAAATAATTCACGTACTGGTGTGAATATACCGGTGTAGGTGGCGGGGTTAGAGCGTGGTGTGCGGCCAATCGGGCTTTGGTCAATATCGACACACTTGTCGAACAAATCCATACCTTCAACTTTGTCATGCAGTGCGGGCGTCAGTGTACTTGCACCGTTGAGTGCAGTTGCTGCGAGTGGATAGAGTGTCGCATTGATAAGCGTAGATTTTCCGGAGCCAGAAACGCCGGTAACACAGGTCATTAATCCCACTGGAATTTCCAGTGTAACATTTTGTAAATTATTACCTTTTGCGCCCACTAAACGTAGTATTTGTTTGGGATTAAATGGGTGACGTTTTGCCGGAATAGCAATGCATTTTGTACCGCTAAGATATTGGCCGGTGATGGAATCTTTGTTCGCCATAATATCTTTTACTTTGCCTTGCGCGATGATAAAGCCACCGTGTACTCCCGCACCTGGGCCTATATCAATAACGTGATCGGCGAGGCGAATCGCCTCTTCATCATGCTCTACCACAATCACGCTATTGCCAATATCGCGCAAATGTTTGAGAGTTTTGAGTAAGCGTTCGTTATCACGCTGGTGCAAGCCAATAGAGGGTTCGTCGAGAATATACATCACACCTACCAGACCGGCGCCGATTTGGCTCGCGAGCCGAATGCGCTGCGCTTCACCGCCCGACAGCGTATCGGCGCTGCGGCTCAGAGTCAGGTAGTTCAAGCCCACATCCACCAGAAAACGAAACCTGTCGCGCAGCTCTTTAAGAATTTTGTCGGCGATACCGGCTTTGCGTCCCGTAAATTGTAATTGCATGTAATAGTCGTAAGCGTCGGCCACCGGTAATTCGGTAATTTGCGACAAGGTGCGCTCATCAATAAATACATTGCGCGCTTCGAGTTTTAAGCGTGCGCCGTTACACTCAGGACAGGTTTGGGTTGACACGAAACGGGATAAATCCTCGCGCACGGAATTGGATTCGGTGTCGTGAAAACGCCGCTCCATATTAGGTACAACGCCTTCAAAGGCGTGGCTGCGTTTGTACACATCCCCGCGATCATTGATGTAGTTAAACTCAATCACATCCTCACCTGAGCCGTAAAGTACGGCTTCGCGCTGTTTCGCTTTGAGCTTCTTCCATGGAGTGTCAATCGTAAAGCCGTAATGTTTGGCGAGTGATGCCAGCATATGAAAGTAATAAATATTGCGTTTATCCCAGCCGCGAATGGCGCCTTCGGACAGGCTCAAGGCATCGTCTTGAATAACTTTTTCTTCATCAAAAAATTGTTTAACGCCTAGACCATCGCAACAAGGGCAGGCACCGGCAGGATTGTTGAACGAGAACAGGCGCGGTTCCAGTTCAGTCAAACTGTAATCACAAATAGGGCAAGCGTGTTTGGATGAGAACAAGCGATCGGGTGCCTCGCCATCCATATAGCTCAGGCAGACAATCCCTTCAGATAAATTGAGCGCGGTTTCCAGAGATTCGGCGAGGCGCAGCTTAATGTCATCTCGCACTTTAAAGCGGTCTATAACCACTTCGATGGTGTGTTTCTTTTTCTTGTCGAGCTTCGGCGTATCGTCCATATCGCACAGCGTGCCATTGATGCGCGCGCGAATAAAACCATCGCGTTTCAACTGCTCAAAGGTATGCAAGTGCTCACCTTTGCGATCGCGCACAATGGGCGCAAGTAGCATTAGCTTGGTGCTTTCAGGCAATGCAATAATGGTATCTACCATTTCGCTAATAGTTTGCGCCGCCAGTGGTTCGCCGTGAATGGGGCAACGCGCTTCGCCTACGCGGGCATACAACAGCCGCAAATAATCATAAATCTCGGTGATGGTACCTACGGTAGAACGTGGATTATGCGAAGTAGATTTTTGCTCAATGGAAATCGCCGGGCTTAACCCTTCAATATGGTCAACATCGGGCTTTTCCATCATCGACAAAAATTGCCGTGCATAAGTGGAGAGTGATTCCACATAGCGACGCTGGCCTTCAGCGTAAAGCGTATCAAACGCCAGCGATGATTTGCCGGAGCCTGAAGGGCCCGTAATCACGACCAGCTTGTCGCGCGGAATATCCACATCAATATTTTTAAGGTTATGGGTGCGTGCGCCGCGAACGATAATGGTGTCCATCTACTGCTCTCAAAAAATTAGGCAAGGGGCGGATTATACGTGATGCAAGTGGCAGTGGATGTCAGTATTCTATGTTTTGTGTAATTCACGTTAAGGTAAATTGTTTTAAATGCATAACACTAACCTTCCGACTGATGCAGGCCAAATTAAAACGAATTATTTATTTGTTTACGGAACCTTGCGAAAAGCCTGCAAGAGTGGCGCGCACAATGAATATTTAGGCGGCACTGATTTTGTCTCAGGCGCTAAAATTCGCGGACAATTATATAGGGTTCGGGATTATCCAGGCTTGGTGCTCGGCGACGCCGGGCATTGGGTGATCGGGGAAATTTATTTATTGCGTAGTGAATCACAATTGCACGATTTGGATGTATATGAAGGCTGCGCTAAAACATCACCTCAACCGCATGAATATATTCGCAGTATTCATGAGGTGATTTTAAATAGTGGTGATCGTGTTAGCGCCTGGGTTTATGTTTATCAGCAAGATACGCAAGCACTGATGAGTATCGATTCGGGAGATTTTTTGAGCTTTTAGTCTTCATCAGTCTTCAATATGTTTTTGCTTCTTCACGCATTACCCGCTACATCTAACCCTTTAAAATCCCGCCATAAATATATCACCCTTCACCGCAGGCCTTGAGGTGTTATGGTGTTTTCAGTGCCAGTATTTTCGTTGTCGTCGGGCATTTAAATAGCGTGCAAAAACAAGCCACTTTTAATACTCCTGCTAGACTTCTTAACATCTATTGCTGGGTTGAGATGATTCATTGCAAAATTTAAAGCTTTCAGAATTAATCGGCGCACTTAGTTACGCGCTGGATATCACCGAAGGTCAGCCAGAAGGCCACTGCATTCGCTGTTGCTGGATTGGCATGAGTATTGGCCAAAAACTTGCGTTGAATCCGTCGCAATTGTGGGAGTTGTACTATGTGTTGCTGCTCAAGGATTTGGGTTGTAGCAGTAATGCTTCGCGTATTTGTGAGTTATATCTGACTGACGATTTAAGTTTTAAACGCGATTTCAAATGGGTGGATGGTAGTTTGCCGCAAGTGTTGCGCTTTGTGTTGCGCCATACCGGTACCAGCGCAGGTTTGGTGGATCGTCTTAAAGCTGTCACTGAAATATTTAAGCATGGTGATGAAATTGCGCAGGAATTAATCAAAACTCGCTGCACGCGCGGTGCTGATATTGCGCGGCGCTTGCGCTTCTCTGAACCGGTGGCGGAAGGGATTCATGCATTGGATGAGCATTGGAATGGTCATGGTCGCCCCGAAGGTTTGACCGGCTCGCAAATTCCTCTTTACGCTCGCATCGCTTTGCTTGCCCAAGTGATTGATATTATGAATTCATCACAGGGTGCTGAGGCGGCTCTGATCGAGGTGAAAGAACGTTCGGGCGTTTGGTTTGATCCTGACTTGGTGGCGGCTTTTGCTGCGGTCGCGGCTGAACCTGTTTTTTGGCAAAACCTCAACGCGGTGGATCTTGAAACTCGCATTCTCGCTTTGGAGCCTGGCCAATATACCAAGCCACTGGATGAAGATTTTCTGGATGATATTGCTGAGGCTTTCGGTCAGGTTGTCGATGCCAAAAGCCCATTCACGGCTGGCCACAGTGCGCGGGTTGGGCTTTATACCAGCCTCCTGGCTGAAGATTTAGGTTTGTGCGAAGAGCGCCGCCGTTGGTTAAAACGCGGTGCTTTGTTGCATGATGTTGGCAAGTTGGGGGTGAGCAATAGCATTTTGGATAAGCCCGGTAAGCTTGATGAAGTTGAATGGGCGGCAGTGCAAAAACACGCAGCTTTTACGCAAGTTATTTTAGGCCGTATCGATGTATTCACGGAGCTTGCGCAGGTTTCCAGTGCGCATCACGAGCGTCTGGATGGCAAAGGTTATCCATTGGGATTATTGGCTGAGCAAATAACCCTGGAAACTCGCATTATTACTACCGCTGATATATTTGATGCAATTACTGCGGAGCGGCCTTATCGCGGCGCCGTTCCCGTTGCCAAAACCATGGTTATGATGGGTGAAACCGTGGGCACCGCACTAGATCCTGCCTGTTATGCGAGTTTGCAGCGCATGGTAAGAGATCATCCTGAACTATTTCCTGAGTAACCTGATCTATTTCCTGAATAGCTTGAATCGTTTCCTGAATAACCTGAGTTGCCTCGTGAATAAATTAGTTTATGCGAGCTAAATCCGTTTATTTCCAGTAATAGCTATCTGCTTGCATGGCCCCTTGATAGAATTGCGGCCCCTGTCTTCGGAGCTATACCTCTCGTGCAAGTATCATCGTCTGATCTGATCTCCGCCCCTCTTCCGTTCGAACGTCGTGTGGTCATGTCGCTTGCTGCGTTGTATACATTTCGTATGTTTGGTCTGTTCCTATTGCTGCCGGTCCTGGCGCTCTACGGTACGCAATACGCAGGACATACCCCGTTTTTGCTGGGCGTAGCACTGGGTGCCTACGGTGCGAGTCAGGCGTTATTACAAATCCCCTTTGGCATGTTGTCAGATCGAATTGGCCGCAAACCGATTATTTTTTTCGGGCTTATTGTTTTCATTATTGGCAGTCTGGTTGCGGCTCAGGCGCACAGCGTTTATGAATTAATTCTTGGGCGAGTATTGCAAGGCGGCGGTGCCATCTCGGGCGTGGTGATGGCGTTATTGACGGACCTTACCTCTGAAGAGAATCGTACTAAAGCCATGGCGACAATAGGTGCTTCCATTGGTGTGTCTTTTTCCGTTGCCATGGTTGTTGGCCCGCTGGTGGCGAGTTGGGGTGGGGTAGGTAGCATTTTCTGGATTACCGCTGCGCTTGGCGTGATCGGCATTCTAATTCTGGCGCTGTTGGTGCCAAAGGTGCAGCATGTGCCGCGTCGCAAACAGGAAGCGGGTGCTGTACCGAGTTTGCTTTGGCAAACGTTAAAACACCCTGAACTAATGCGTTTAAACGTGGGGATTTTCTCACTGCATTTTGTGCTTATGGCCAACTTTATGGTGCTGCCGCAAATTCTTGAGCAGCAACTGCATATTCCTCGTAATCATCATGGCATGCTTTATTTTCCGCTACTTATTGTTGCCTTCGCAGTTATGCTGCCTTTTGTCATCATTGCCGAAAAACGCCGCAAAATTAAACCCGTATTTCTAGGTGCAATTGGCTTATTGGCCGCCATGGAATTGACCTTAATGATTGCTCCACCAAATTACTATTTCACCATAGCCGCATTATTCTTTTTCTTTGTCGCTTTTAATTTGCTGGAAGCAACTTTGCCCTCCATGGTCAGCAAAATTGCACCCGCAGGCGCAAAAGGCACGGCAACCGGGATTTACTCTACCAGCCAGGTAATTGGTGTTTCGGCTGGCGGTGCAGTTGGCGGTTGGCTGTTGCAACACTATGGCGTGGCAGCGGTATTTGCGTTGGCTGCATTCTTTACGTTGATATGGCTGGCATCTGCGTGGTCGATGAAATCACCACGTTTTCTGGCGAGTGTACTTATCCCACTGCGTAATCATGATGCACAAGTCATTGCCGAAAAACTGCGTGCGGTTGAAGGTGTGGCAGAAGTGTTGATTGTTGCTTCGGAAAATACGGCTTACTTAAAAGTGGATCAACGCTTGGTTGATAGAAAAGCCTTACATGCGATTGTCGCAGAATAAGAAAAAAGTATTTTGAGCGCGACTTACGGTCGTGTATTCTGCTCCAGCTTCGCCAAGCGAAGGCAATTAACCTGAATGTCGCCCGACAAACATAAAAAGGGCGATTACACCATCAAACCAAGAGGACTTCACCATGGCACGCGGCGTTAACAAAGTTATTATCATCGGCAATATCGGCCAAGACCCTGAAATAAAATACATGCCTTCCGGCGGTGCTGTTACCAACGTCAGCATAGCCACTTCTGAATCCTGGAAAGACAAAACTACTGGTCAGCCGCAAGAGCGCACCGAATGGCACCGCGTCGTATTCTTTAATCGCCTGGGTGAAATTGCTGGTCAATATTTGAAAAAAGGTAGTAAGGTTTATATCGAAGGTTCATTGCGCACTCGCAAATGGCAAGCGCAAGACGGTACCGATCGCTATACCACTGAAATCGTCGCCAACGAAATGCAAATGCTTGATGGTCGTGGCGACAACGCTGGTAGTAGCTTCAATCAAGATGACGGGCAACAATTTGGCGGTGCGCCAAGTGGTTATCAAGGTGGTGGAGCTCCAAATCCAGCCCAAGGCGCTCGCCCTAATCAAGCACCACAAAATTCAAACAATCAATTTAATCAAGCCCCTGCGCCTAGCCACAGTGCACCGCAACAACCAGCTGGCTTTGATTCATTTGATGATGATATTCCGTTTTAGAAAATAGAATTACAAAAAGTTGAAACAAAAAAAGCCTCGTTTTTGCGGGGCTTTTTATTAGTTAATGATGGCAAAGAAAATTAATTAAGTTTCTGGAAAATCGATCCGCATTTTTAAGCAGAAAAATAAGCAGAAACTTTAAATTTTATGGCGAGAAGTAAATGCTTTTCTCTTTGATCATTATCTAAGCTCACAATGTTTTATTCGGTGAATCTGTGCTGCATTATCAAATTATTCCTGTTACACATTATCGCCAAAATTGCACCTTGTTGTGGTGTGATGAAACACAACATGCTGCAGTAGTTGATCCGGGTGGCAATATTGATCTTATTCAGCAAGCGATTCATGAGCGGCATTTAACTTTGGTAAAAATTTTATTAACTCACGGTCACTTGGATCATGTGGGTGGCGTAGCGGCTTTAGCAGCGGCGTTAAATGTTCCCATTGAAGGGCCTCATGTGGATGATATGTTTTGGATTAATCAGTTGCCAATGCAAGCGCAGATGATGGGGTTTTCTGCGCCGCAACCATTTCAGCCAAATTTGTTTTTTGTGGATGGTGACCAAGTGACGTTTGGCAATATTCAGCTACAAATTCGTCACTGCCCAGGCCATACTCCAGGGCACATTATTTTTTATCACCGGGAAAGTGAGCTCGCATTAGTGGGAGATGTGTTATTTCACGGCTCTATAGGACGTACAGATTTCCCGCGCGGCAATTACAATGATTTAGTGAATTCAATTCGCCAAAAATTATGGCCTCTGGGTGATGACGTAAAATTTATTCCAGGTCATGGCCCTATGTCTACTTTTGGTGATGAGCGTAAAAATAATGCATTTGTTGCGGATAAAAAATTTGGTTAATCTGTGCTCTGGGATTTTGGTTCGTATTATTAAACAAGCATCAAGCAATTCGAGTTGCTCATATTAGTTACTCTTATTAGCTGCTATTGCAGTTACTGCTACAGTTATTTGGTAAAGTTATTTGGGTTAAGTTGTTCGGGAGATGGCAGGTGTAGGGTTAGTGGGTCTTGTTGCACATCTTATCAATAACGACTAACCTGTGTTTGATCGTAATCTTGTGCTTTCTTAGTTGAAATAAACTTATCTAACCGAGTAGAATCTCTAACTGAGTAGAATCGCCAAGTCAAATACTTGCATAAACATCTTCCTAAAAAGGATAACGCCAAATGAAAAGAATTATAATTGCACTGCTGTCTTTAGTGGCTACTTCAGCTTTTGCCGATATTCACTCTAACAACGGATTTTATGTTGGGGGGGGAGTAACGAATGTAAAGCTAGCTAATAGCCCTTACACTTGGACTACTGTTGAGGCTATTGGTGGTTATAAACTTAACCCATTTGTAGGTGGAGAAATAAGGATAGGCGGGGCAGGGGAGAGCGATCCTAATATAACAGATTATTTTTCCGCTTATTATCGCGTGGAAAGTGCAAATGAAGTGGGAAAAACTTATTTGCTTGCTGGATATACGGTAGGATCTATGTCTGGAACCTACAATAATTTTTCTGGTTTTACTTTCGGTGTAGGAATAGGTTTTGTGATGAGCGATAACATAAACTTCAATATAGAATACAAACAGCTGAAGGATAATAAAAACAATCTCGATTTTAGCGGTTTTAGTGCTTGCGTTGATTATAGATTTTGATCGAGCTTGAGATGGTTTAGATCCCTTAACGGGATCTAAACCAAGATCATTGTTCGCACTACACAATGGCTTCAGTTCTAATTACATCGCCGGCATGACTAATTGTATCTCCCATATAACTAACGGCATCTCCAACATTAATAGTCCCACTGCTTAAAATTCGCGCCGTAATCCCTCCGTGTCCGCGTACTGCGTTATAACCTCCAGCTCCAAAAGTAGCTTCCATTGCCGAGCATGGGTGGCAAAGTCCGGTGTATTCCAGCAGTACATCGCCAAGCAAAAAGCGTTTGTCTTTTAGCGCTAACAAATTAATTCCTGCTACTACAATGTTGCGACGCAATAGCGCTGGATCTATCGCTGCTCTGCCGAGCATTGAACCTATAGCAAATAAATGTTCACTTTGGATGAGCGTTATTTGGCGCTTACCGTTTTTACTGCTGTAACGATCACCTGTTAAACCGTAACCAGCGTTGGCTTCAACGGCAGTCACCACAAGCATCGGTGCCTTGCGCTCAGGGCGAATACCAATCCAGGCGACGCGACCAATTTGCGGGAGAGTATCGAAAAGCTCCTGAAGTGATTTGCTCATATTTTTATCTCTTGGGTGAAGATGAGAACAATATAAATTATTTAACGATGCGCATGTAAAGCATTTTGTGTAAGTGCTAACTATGTTTCAAGATCAATGTTTCAATATCAATGGTGCAAGATTTTTTATTGTGCATTTGAGATTTGTATAATTTATTTTTTCCAACTAGCTTCTTTATTCCCTTTAATGCATTCATTCACTTCATCGTCGATTAGGTTGTTTGGTTTAATGCACTCTTTCAACGTTCTTACATTCGCCGCGATTTGCAAGCCAGGGCGATTGCCGGCATCTGCATTTTCATCAGCAGCTCTGCAAGCTGTATCCCTGTAATTTGTATTATCCCATGATGGATTTTGGTTATTTTGGTCAATCCAATAATTACAGGTTTTTATCAGTTGTTGTGTTTGAGGGTTTTGGATTTTACTAGAGCGCAATTTTTGATGGTCAGTTTTAGCATTGAATTTTTGGCTATTAGTTACGATTTTAATTTTTTGAATATTGCTGCATTTATGCAGTTCATCTTCATAGCGGCTGATTTGTTGTTTGCGGGATTCCTGTTGTTTTGCTTTTCCGCCTCTCGCGTTTAAATTTTGTAAACGATTGATTTGGTTTTCGTAGCTTTCACAATTCTGTGTTGCGGCAATGCTTGAAGTTGTTGTTGCGATAAAAATTATTGTAGCTAATACCAGGGTTGTTATTGCAGTTACTATTATCTTCATTTTTCCAAGCTCCATTTGGTGGCTGTTATAGCCTTGATTTTCAGTCCTTTTTCACCTAACTAAAGCCCGAGGCTAAACATATAGGTGTCTGCGCATGATAAACGTTTCATCGCAAACAAAAAAGGGGTGCGGTTAAGCTACCCCCTTTTTGTTTAAGCAATAACAATTAATTAATCTGTTTCAGATTAAAGTACTTGGTTACGCATTTTTGATAGTCGCCTTTGACTAAGGCATTGTAAGCAGTTTGATAACCAACTTGTTTGCAGGCAAAGGCACCACCACCTGGGTTGGTGGCAACATAACTCCAATCCTGATCCCAGTAAATTAATATGGCTCCCGCACCTGTTGTTGTGAATGCAGCCATATTAGCGCAGCCTAATTTTTCGTTGGTACCGATAGGTACTTTTAAATAATTAGTGAATTGCGTGTAATACGCAATGCGATTTGCTGCCTGTGGTTTCTCGGCTCCGCTATTGCATTCAAGGCCACCGTTAATTACGTTAATGGTAGCACCAAATCCCGGCTCGATACCTGCCGCACGGTCTACATCATTTGGAACCCAGGTGCCGTCTACTACATGCAACATGCTTGGCTTGGGCGGTTGTGGATAGACAAAGAAGAACACTGCTGAGGCTACGTTCAACCAACTTTCCGCAACCTGGTCAGGATTGTTCAGCAATACGGTTGCATCGCCAAACATGGCTTGGGAAAAAGGCCCATAGTTATAGTGATAACTTAATTGCTTCGCACCACGGCCGTAATATTTTACGTACTCACCATTAGCTTGTTTACCGCACGGCCAAATTTCTGTTTGCCAACTTGCGGTTGCGCATTCGGAGTTATAACCGCAACCGGGGCCAGTTTCCGTGCAGCCAGATTCACGTACAAAGTAAATGCCTTGACGCCATTCTTGCTCCGCCCAGCTTGGTGCGTGCGCCCCAGTTTCCTGGGTGAAGTGTGCAAACATAGTGGCTAATGATTTGCGGCAAATGGCGGTTGAATCACGGCCATCAGTATAGGTAGAACATAAACCCTTAAACTTTCCTACTGCACGTAAAAAACGTGTGTAGTTGTAAGCTGTATTCGAAACAGGAAATAAATATGTCCAATCGGATTCAGATAAAATTGTTTCAACACGCTTAACGTTGTCAGGGTTGCTGGACGCTTTTGGAATAATTGCATCAACAATTGAATTGTCATTTGTTTGGATAGATGCTTTAGCCAGAGCATAAAGTGGAGCAGATGCTTTAGCAGCTTCTGCTGCATCTAAATCTGATTTGCACATGCTGTAACCACCACCAGGTAGAGCTTGAATTGCACAGCCAACCATAATGCTCGAGCTTGAAGAGCTCACAGTAATTGAAGAGGTTTTCGAGCTGCTCAATGATGAAATTTTGGAAGATAAACTTGAGCTGCTGGAAGCAGAAGTTTTTGCAACTGAACTGATAACAGAGCTTGATGCGCCTGAACTATTGCAGGGTCCCGCATCAGTCCATGCGCTTGTCCAAGCTGTTCCGACTCCTGGTTCATAAGCCCAACCTGCCGGTGATGAACACCACCCTGGGATCACACAAATATAATCATGCCCTTTGTTGGCAACATGTTGATTGGCAGTGTAGATAGTGCCCGCCAGATAAACGGGTGAGCTACAAGTCCCGCCTATGACAGAAGAATTAACACTGGAGTTGCTTGCAGCAATCGAATTTGCCACCGATGACTTGACCGAACTTGCGGGCGTTGAACTTGCGACAGATGATTTTATTGAGCTTGCAGTAGTTGAACTTATTGCCGATGCTTTGCTAGAGCTTGCAACAATGGAGTTTGCTACAGAAGATTTGCTTGAGCTGGCTGCTGCAGTGTCGCATGCACCTAAGCTGCTCCACGCATTCGTCCAGGCCCAACCAACGCCTGGCTCATAGGCACCACCCATTGAACACCATCCGCCTACGGTACAGCTGTAAGCGACGTTTACATTTTTTACAATACTGCCGGTGTTGTAACTGCTTCCATTAGCAAATTGACTTAGGTTGGTGCAATTGTAGGCTTGCGCTTCAACGCTCATGAATAAAGATGTAGCTATTGCTATAAGAATTTTGATAGGTAGTTTCATTTTTTTTCCTGCACTGATGAGTGTGTAAAAAAATTGTTTAACGAAATCCCATAACAACAAAATCCGGGAGTATTGAACGAGCGTTGATTGAGCGAACGAACATTAATTGAACGAACACTAATGAGCGAACATTGAGAGTAAACATTGAAAGTCCATAAATAAAATTTTGTACGCTATTATTTTTATTATTAAATATCACTAGTGTCCGGTTAAAAACTCAAACAAATTCAATTGGTTATCGTTTTCGTCAAGGGGTTCTGTGTAGTGTGCGTCAGGGATAAGCTGGTTTAACA
>JAYTSJ010000103.1:0-15198 GCA_043745725.1 Gammaproteobacteria bacterium
AGGATAAATCTTGAATGTCTTTGCCATAATAAATCTGAGCGGCGGCTTGTAATCCGTAAGCGCGATTGCCAAAGAACATTTTGTTGTTGAACAGCTCTAGAATTTCTTCTTTTGTAAATTCTTGCTCAATTTGTAGTGAGAGTAATATTTCATTGAATTTGCGTGAGAAAACTTGCTTGCGAGTGAGGAAAAAATCTCGTGCAAGCTGCATTGTGAGTGTACTGCCCCCCGACTGGATCCCTCCAGATTGCAATATTTGTGAACCTGCACGCACCAGCCCGCGGAAAGAAACGCCATGATGCTCAAAAAATTCAGCATCCTCAGCGGAAAGTAGTGCTTTGAGGTAAAGTGGCGGAATTTGGCTATACTTCAATGGAGTGCGACGCTGTTCACCAAACTCACCTATAAGCTTCGCATCGCTTGAATAAACTCGCAGTGGCGTCTGTAATTTAACTTGTCTAAGGCTGTCGACCGGTGGTAGTTTCGGGCTTAAATATAGGTAAAGTCCGGCAAGTGTCACCGCGGTAACGCTTATTCCTGACAGTAACAACCAAAAAATAAAATTAAAGATGGATTTTTTATTAAACATTTTTTCTAAGGGAATTAATAGGTTAGAGAATTTATAGCGATTAGCCGGCATTATACGAGCTTTTTCCCTATTTACATATTCATCTGGTTGTTGCACCTTTAAGTTAAAGTGCTATAACATAAACAACGTCTAAGTTACGGATATAGATAGAAAAATGGGTATTTTAAGTTTCCTAGATAAAAAGGCGAGACCAGTGATTGGGTTGGATATCAGCTCAACTTCGGTAAAACTATTAGAGCTAAGTCGCCATGGTGATCGTTACCGTGTCGAAACTTACTCGGTTAAGCCTCTACCACCTAATGCGGTGGTCGAAAAAAACATCAATGATCAAGAGGCTGTTGCTGAAGTCATTCGATCTATGGTTAAACAATCGAAAACTCGGCTTAAGTATGCTGCCGTTGCGGTAGCCGGCTCTGCGGTTATCACCAAGATGATTGATTTGCCTGCGGGTTTGAGTGACGAGGCTATGGAGACGCAAATCTCTCTCGAAGCTGATCAATACATACCTTTCCCGCTGGAAGAGGTGGCAATAGACTTCGAGGTGCAGGGAATTTCCCCGCGTAACCCAGAGCAGGTTGAAGTGTTGCTAGCTGCTTGTCGGCGTGAGAATGTTGAAATGCGCGCAGGAGTTTTGCAGCTTGCGGATTTGATTCCTGAAAAAGTTGATATTGAAGCCTACAGCATGGAGCGTGCATTTGAGCTGATTTCCGAACAGCTTGAAGATCAGGATGGGCAAGTCGTTGCGATTATTGATATAGGCGCAACTATGACTACGTTGAGCGTTTTGGTAGACGGAAAAACAGTTTATACCCGTGAGCAGTTATTTGGCGGTAAGCAGTTAACAGAAGAAATTCAGCGCCGATATGGTTTGTCACGCGAAGAAGCTGGTCTTGCAAAAAAACAAGGCGGCTTACCTGATGACTATGAGTCAGAAGTTTTATCTCCTTTCAAAGAAGCGGTGGTGCAGCAAGTTACGCGATCGCTGCAGTTTTTCTTTTCTGCGAGTCAATACAATGATGTGGATTACATTATTCTCGCCGGTGGCGTTGCTTCGCTGGAAGGCTTGGTTGGTTTAATTGAAGAAAAGCTAGGCACACAAACGGTAGTAGCAAATCCCTTTGCACGCATGTCAGTCTCTTCTCGAGTAAATGCTGTGTCTCTGGCAAATGATGCGCCGTCTCTGATGATTGTGACTGGCCTCGCGATGAGGAGTTTCGACTAATGGCAAAGATTAACTTATTGCCGTGGCGTGAAGCCTATCGCAAAGAGAAAAAAGAACAGTTCTTAGTGGTTTTGGGTGGCATTTTGGTGCTGTCTGCATTGGTGTCTTACTTGTGGATTGTGAGCGTTGAGTCGGCTATTGAAAATCAAGATGCAAGAAATCACATATTGGACACTGAAATTGCGAAATTGGAAAAACAAGTTCAAGAGATTAGTGAATTAAAGAAAAAGCGCGATGATTTATTAACGCGGATAAAAATCATTACAGATCTTGAGGGGACTCGGCCACTAATCGTACGTTATTTCGATGATTTTGCGCACGCTATTCCCGATGGCCTATATATAACTTCGCTTTCTCGTGTGGGAGATGTAGTGAGTATAGAAGGCATTGCTGAATCCTATAATCGCGTTGCAAGTCTTATGCGTAATTTAGAAGATTCTGACTGGTTTGCTTCTGCTAATTTAACATCAGTTACTGCGGCTCCAAAAGAAGGAGAGCAGGCGAATTCTTTTAAAATGACGGTCCATACCTCCGTTCCTGGTGAGGTAGGTCAGGCGGCCCAAGATGCTGATGCAGCAAAAAAGGCAACTGTCATGTCTTCAAAAAATAAAAAAGCAGGGGACAAATAACAATGGCTTTTAATGATGCGGTAGATCAACTTAAGAACTTCGATGTTAATAACATTGACCTTGATAAGATTGGTGTGTGGCCATTACCGGCAAAAATAATTGTAATTATTATTTTGGTCGTGATGGTGTTTTGTCTTACGTACTACGTCAAAATCAATGACCTCAACCAGACTTTGGCTACCGAACAGGCTAAGGAAGTAACGCTTAAAGAAACTTTTAAAACCAAAAGTTTTGAAGCTGCAAATTTGGAAGCCTATCGGGCACAAATGGAAGAAATGAATACCACTTTTACGTCGCTATTGTCGCGGTTGCCATCAAAAACTGAAGTCCCAGGGTTGCTGGAAGATATAGGCGCCCGCGGTACAGAAAGTGGTTTAACTATTAACGGCGTTACTATTGAACAAGAAAAAGTGGCTGAATATTACATAGAAGTGCCCATTAAAATTAATGTCGATGGTGGCTATCACGATATAGGTGGGTTTGTAAGTGGTGTCGCGGGTATGCCGCGGATTGTAACGTTGCACGATTACACCATTACCAAAAAGAAAGACTCTAATGTATTAAACATGCAGATTTCTGCTAAAACTTATCGCTACAAAACACCGGAGCAGGAATGATGAAACGAATCCTGTTACTTGCGGAAATTACATTGTTTGTGTTGATGGTATCTGGTTGTAGTTCATCTTCAGAGCAAAAAGATTTGACTGACTTTATGGACGAAGCCAGGCGTCGTCCGCAGGGGCAAATTGATCCCTTGCCTGCGTTTAAACCCTATCAGCCGTTTGCGTATGCGGCGATGACATTGCGTAGTCCTTTCGAACGTCCTACTCCGATTGATAGTGTGTCGAAAGGTGGTCGGACAGTTGAGCCAGATATGAATCGTGAGCATGAATATCTCGAAACTTTTAATATTGCCAGTTTAAAAATGGTTGGAACTTTAGCTAAAAATGGGCGCCTCTGGTCGTTAATTGATGACGGGGGGAAAGTGACTGCTGTGACTATAGGTAATTATATGGGCAAGAATTACGGAAAAATTGTTGCTACTGAGAAGGCTCAGATAGAAGTAATGGAAATTGTTGCGGACGGTTCTAGTGGTTGGGTCGAACGTCCCAGAATTATTAAATTAGAAGAAAAGGAATAAGCGGTTATGCGTATTCTGTTCTCATTGGGGTTATGTATGCGAAATAAAATTGTATTAATAATTTGCTTTATGTCATCCCTATCTTTGGGTAGCACATTAAACGATATTAAATTTGCGGAGTTGCCTGGCGAGCGCTTTGAAGTTCGGATGGCATTTAGTGATGCGCCACCGGAGCCTAAGGGTTATACCATTGAAAAGCCTGCGCGTATTGTGCTTGATTTTCCGGATGTCGTGAGCTCCCTTAAAGAGCGTCGTTTTCCTTTGTCGTTTGAAAATGGTCAAAGTGCCATGGTGTTGACGACGGACGGACGAACGCGTGTTATTGTAAATCTTGACCGGCTAACGGCTTACTCTTCTCGCAGAGAAGGAAATAGTTTTATTGTTGAGGTTGGCGCCAATCAAGGAAGTGATGCTATCAATAAAGTAGCTACTTCAAAAAACATTGATGTCCCCAGTAATAAAACTACCGCCAAAACGATTGGGGTTGTTACGGGTGCTAATGCTCAGCAATCCATCACTAATATTGATTTTCGTCGTGGCCAAACGGGTGAAGGTAGAGTTGTCGTTACTTTGTCCGATTCGCATGTCACTGCTGATTTGGTTGGCACTGGGACAGGTGTGAAACTTTCGTTTAAAAATGTTGCTTTGCCTACGGATTTACGCCGTCGCTTGGATGTTGTCGATTTTGCGACGCCAGTAACCTTGGTCAATGCGTCTCAAGATGGTGGTAATTCCGTTTTAAATATTTCTGCAAACGGCGAGTTTGACTATATGGCTTATCAAACTGACAATGAATATGTTGTTAGTGTTAAGCCGCTCACTGCGGAAGAGAAGCGTGAGAAGAAAAAAGATTTTCAGTTTAGTGGCGATAAGCTTTCATTCAATTTTCAAGATATTGAAGTGCGTGCGGTTTTACAAATTATCGCTGACTTTACTAACCTAAATCTTGTTGCAAGTGACACTGTTACCGGCCGCATAACCCTGCGGTTGGAAAATGTTCCTTGGGACCAAGCCTTAGCATTGGTGTTAAAAACCAAAGGCTTGGATAAACGTCAAGATGGTAATGTATTAATGATTGCTCCTGCCGCTGAAATTGCTGAGCGCGAGCGTCAAGAGTTGTCCACTAAGAAACAATTGGAAGAGCTGGCGCCGCTGCGTACAGAGTATTTACGTGTTCGTTATGCTAACGCTAAAGAAATGTTTGAATTATTTAAGAATGATGGCGGTAATAGTAATGGCAATAGTAGCGGTAGCGAAGGGGGCAGTAAATCAACAGGAAGTGTTCTCTCAGCTCGCGGACAAGCTATTGTGGATGAGCGGACCAACTCTATTATAGTCACTGACACGGCGGAACGCATTGAAGCCTTCAAGAAACTGGTTGATCAAATTGATATTCCTGTTCGTCAGGTTATGATTGAGGCCCGTATTGTTATTGCCAACACAGATTTCCGTCGTGAGCTGGGTATCCAGTGGGGTGGTGTTTCTTATGGGCTTTCTGCTGGCTCATTAAAGGAGGGTTCAGGTACCGCTAAAGGCCTCAGTAGTGACCCTGGTACACCTTTTGATTTCTTAACCGGCAAAGGTAAGACAGATCTGACACAAGATAATATTGTGCATTTAGCTGTTGATAAGCCTGCCGGTAGTCTAGCTTTTGGTATATTGACTGATAATGCTTTCTTGGATATGGAGTTATCTGCATTGGAAAATTCAGGTTATGCAGAAGTAGTTGCGCAGCCAAAAGTTATAACTAGTGATAAGCAAAAGGCAACCATTAAATCGGGCAAAGAAATCGCCTACCAGGAAGCTTCTGCCAGTGGGGCAACAACTACAGCTTTCAAAGAGGCCGTTTTAAAGTTAGAAGTTACACCACAGATCACCCCAGACAATCATGTAATTATGGATTTATTAATATACAAAGATGCTGTGGGTGATTTTACACGTACAGGTGTCCCCACTATTGATATCACTCGTTTAGAGACTAAGGTACTAGTTAATAATGGGGAAACAGTGGTGTTGGGTGGAGTGTTTGGTTTAGATACACTAAAAAGCGATGTTAAAGTTCCTCTTCTTGGTGACATACCTTACCTTGGACGTTTGTTTAAGCATACAGTCGATAAGCAAACCAAAACTGAATTGTTGATATTTGTTACTCCCAAGATCATGACTGATAAATTAGCGAATTAATGCAGAAACGTAATATATATCTTGTCGGCCCCATGGGGGCTGGCAAGTCTACTATCGGCCGCGTTCTCGCGGCCGAACTTCGTTTGGGTTTTCGCGATAGTGATCGTGTAATCGAAGAGCGTACTGGAGCTGATATTCCATGGATATTTGATATGGAAGGTGAGGAAGGTTTTCGGGAGCGAGAATCAGCTGTATTGACAGAGTTATCGCAAGAGCAAAATGTGGTAATAGCAACCGGCGGTGGCATTATTTTGCGCTCGCAAAATCGTCAGGTGATGCAGTTGTCTGGTTATGTATGTTATTTGACAGCCTCTATTGAGCAGTTAGTTGAGCGCACTGCGCGCGACAAAAAACGTCCTTTATTACAAGTTGAAAATCCGCGTCAAAAAATCATAGATTTACTTGCTTTGCGTGACCCACTTTACCGTGAGGCGGCAGATTTCATTATCAATACAGACCGCCGCTCTCCCAAGCTAGTAGCACAAGAAATCTCCTCGCTAATTACCGCTGCATAACATTCGTTTATTGGTGAATTCGACAAATATGCCTTGTTTGGTATGATAAAGTAACATGCCCTTTTTTCCTGATAGAGCAATATTATGCATAAGTTAACAGTGGCGCTCGATGAGCGTAGTTATCCTATTTTTATTGGTGCTGATCTTCTTACACAAAGCGAGTTATACAATCCCTATATACGCGCCAAGCAAATTTGTGTGGTAACGAATGAAACTGTTGCACCTATTTACTTAGAAAGATTAAAAAAATCGTTAACTGGTTTTCAAGTGGATGTAGTAATTTTGCCAGATGGAGAGGCACATAAAAACCTACAAACATTAAATGAAATTTTTACCGGCCTATTAACCGCACGGCACAATCGCACCACGACATTGATTGCCCTCGGCGGTGGAGTAGTTGGTGATATGACCGGTTTTGCAGCTGCTTGTTACCAACGCGGCGTAGATTTTATTCAAATTCCTACAACGTTGCTTTCGATGGTTGACTCTTCGGTAGGTGGTAAGACCGGAGTTAATCATGCCTTAGGTAAAAACATGATTGGTGCTTTTTATCAACCGCGTGCGGTTGTTGCTGATATTACATTGTTAAAAACTTTACCTTTAAGGGAGTTATCAGCAGGTTTGGCTGAAGTTATTAAATATGGTTTGATTTGTGATTATGATTTGTTTGTTTGGCTTGAGAAAAATATCGCACTGCTCATGACCGGTGATGAAACTTCACTTGCTTATGCGGTTTTGCGATCCTGTGAAAATAAAGCAAATGTTGTCGCGCAAGATGAGCATGAAGGTGGTATACGAGCAATTTTAAACTTTGGACATACTTTTGGTCATGCGATAGAAACGGCACAAGGATACGGCAACTGGCTACATGGTGAGGCGGTTGCAGCGGGGATGGTAATGGCTGCTGATTTATCCTTGCGTTATGGCAATATTCAAAAAAATGAATTTGAGCGTATTATCAGTTTGTTGCAGAAGGCAAAGTTGCCGGTAAAGGCGCCTGTCGATATGATGCCGGAGCAATTCTTGCAGTTAATGGGTGTTGATAAAAAAGTGCTGGATGGTCGATTGCGTTTAGTGCTGCTAGAAAAAATGGGTAAAGCTATAGTGACTAGCGATATAGATACCAGTCTGCTCTCACAAACGTTTGCCGCATGTCGCTCGTAGGTCTTGTTAAATTTATGTTGAGGAAAATAGTGATATGAGGACTGAACCTTCGTTTTCTTCTGAGCCAGTAAATCTGCAGCCTGGTGATGTAGATGGCAGTGAATCAGATTTTAATTTTTCACATGAACATCATGCCGAATCACAATTGCTGTCTGACTATCGCCAGCGTTATGGTTTATCTGTTGATCCATTTGCGGACGACCCTCATTTTCCTTTATACACAGGTGCGCAGCGCCGGCAAATTCTTGATCAGTTGTTGCACTTAAGTCAGTTTAGTAATAATTTATTGGTTGTACTCGGTGAATACGGTGTCGGTAAAACTCGTATAGCGCAAGCGCTGATTGATTCGCTGGATGATGCCGATGATATTTGTTTTTTAGAGGGGCAAATAACGAGCAGTTTTGATTCGTTGTTCAAAAATATTATTGAGCAATATGAATTGTCTGATGCTCAGGAGTTCGCGGACTTTACCCGTCGACAATCGGAAAACGATGGTCTTGCAGTATTGATGGTTGATAATGCACATCATCTTACTGATGCAGTGTTAATTGAATTGATTGGGTTAATTCAGTCTGGAGCAGAATCGCGCGTACATTTGGTGCTATTTGCTGAGCCACATTTATTGCCACGTCTTGAGCATTTGGATATTCCGGAGGTAACGCTAAGTGATTTCCATCTCGAAAAATTTTCCCTGTCAGAAACTGTTGATTATCTAAATTTTCGTATGGAAATGGCCGATTATCTTGGCCCGGAAATCTTCACTGAGCCAAAGGTGGAACCTTTGTGGCGACAATCTCGCGGCCAATTGTTGCGCTTGCATGAATATGCACAAGATAAACTTTTGGCTTCAGTGTCAACGCCCCAAAATTTTGATCGTAATAAAAAAGGTTCGCCAGTATTTTATATTGTTGGCGCTTCAGTGTTGGGAGCCGCTTTATTTATGGGCTATATGTATTGGGGGGCGCTTCCTGTCGTCACTCAGTTGCCGCGAGTAACTGAGCCAACCCCCATCACTAAAGCTACAGAGTCTTCTCATCCGCTAATGGTGAGCTCAGTACAAGAGCCAGTTATGTTGCATGAGGGTGTGAACTCTGTACAGGCGTTGGCTTCAGGTGCTCCTGAAAAATTTGTTGACAGCGAGTTAGTGTCTGCGTCAGTTGAAAGCACTCAGATACCTGTGCAAGAGAAAGCTTTAGGGGTGCCTACAGTGAAACAAAATGTTGTACCTTTGGTGCAGGCAAAGGCTGTGCAACAAGAGCTTTCTACAATGCCAACTAAATCAAATAATATTGCGTCAGCAAAAGAAATAAAAAAATTAGACACGCCACAACCAACCATAAATGTTGTTAATAAGGTTGCTGGGTCGCGCGCGGATAAAATAAAAAATACTCCTGGCGGTACTGGTTACAGCGAGCAAGAAAAAAATATTTTATCTTGGAGTGAGTCTGAATTTACATTGCAGGTAGTTGGCTTGAGTTCAGAAAAAGCAGTTCACGATTATATGGCGGAACAGCCCAACAAAAAAGATTTGTTGGTGTTTAAAAGTTCGCGCCAAGGGAAGGCTTGGTTTGTAGTAGTTACTGGTCGATATTCATCTTCAGCAAACGCACGTCAAGCTGCACAGTTGTTGCCTGAGTCGCAGAGAAAGGCCGCTCCTTGGCCACGGGATTTAAAAACGATTCAAAAGGAAATTACGAAGCGTTAAGATTGACTTTTATTTCCGTTGATTAAATAAAAATGCCAAGCATTTGCTGGCATTTTTGAAGAAAAATTTAAAGCTAGGGGCCTGTGTTAGCAGATATTGTAATTGAGGAGCTTGTGCTGATTGCGATTGTCAACGTTACAGGAGTCATTGCTGCCGCATCAAAGATATTATAGTCGTGTTGATTGCCAACAGTTATTGGGGGATTAGTGCCCACAGTAATTGTGCTTCCTATCGGTAAAGGATTGCCATGTTCGTCAGCAGCAGCATATTTTCCTGTGCCTACTTTAGGCAAAATATTGTTAGTGAGTAGTAGCGGCTTGTCGCTTGACATAATTACCAAATGTTGTTTGCGGATTGTTACCGGCGCGCGCGAACATAAGCCATTTTTCTCGTCGGTTGGTTGACAAAAGGCGCCATTATACAAGCCATTATGGGGACTATAATTGTCAGTTTCTGCGTCATGTGTTGTGTCAGTTATAAAATTAATAAAGGGTTCGCCAGTTTGATGAGTTCCAGACTCATTGGTATCGAGATAGGCTTCTGGTAAATCATCGCAAGCCCCCGTTGTGGCTTCAAAAGATGAGGGTGGCACATTAGGGGTGCATTCGCCGGTTTCTGATGTTGTAAATACATCAATACCTGGATCAAAGATGCCATTACCGTTTTGGTCCTTAAAGCTTTCATTGCCAATTGCCGCAGCAAGTATTGTACTTCTGCCTGCTCGCTCCGCTTGACACGTGTATTTAGCTTGGCCGATAAGAGGTTGGTTGCTAATGTCTAGACACAAAATTCTATTGACCGAGTTGTCGGAGCTATTGCGCGGTGGCCTAGGATCCTGACTTGTCCATGTAACTGTGCAGGCGCCGTTTGAGGTTGTGCAGCTAGCTTGAACTGACCCACCTTCAGTGGTAAAAGATACAGCAGTACCATCGGCAGCTGGATTGTTATATGCATCAGCCAATTGTACGGTAAGTTTTGACGTGACGAGATTATGATCCCATCCTGCAGGATTAAAAATTTCCAATCCAAGCGACATGCTTTTTTGATCAGGAAGGCCAGTTGCGACCACTAGCTGGTTGGATTGTGTGGATATTGCTGAATCTTCTTTGGCTGTTGCGGTGACTCTTATGCTTGTTGACACTGTTCCTGATATTACGCTCGTAGATATATAGCCATCTATGTCACTTTTGCCTGATGCTTGAGATAACTTTATATCTCCCACATTAGAAGTTAGCGTAAAATCGACATCAATATCTTTAATGGGGGCGCCAGTTTGCCCTAACACACGAAATCGAACTAAAGATGATTCGGTGCCACCGGTACCTTTGAGGTTAATTATTGCTGGGGTGGCATCTTTAAATTCAATAGATTGGAGAGTGTCTTTTCCAATCGTATTGGTGCTGCTTGAGCTGCCGGCAGATGTGCCGCCGTTGACTCCAGTAATTGAATTCTGCAAGGCTGAGTCTTTGCTGCTACCGCCACAAGCTGCCAACATAAAGCACACAACGCTGGCACCAAGAAATTTAAATATTGTATTTGTTTGCATGTTTGCTTCCTAATTTACCTTGCTTGCCTGGAGTTACCCCTAAGGGGCTTGTTGAAATATGGTGTATTTGGTTTGAAAGAGTTCAATTTTTTAGGAGCTGACTTATTTACTCCACATCTAAACTTAGACTATATTTTACTAATGATAAAGCCTTGCTGTCGGAAAAGTAATGCCGTAAGTCGGATAGATTGATTAAATATGCATTTATTAGCGTTTTTAGTGAGTTAGCGAATGTTGTTATGGTCATTTCTAGAAAATATATGCACAAATCCACAGGGCTATTTTTACAGCGCAGTACTTTATTGATGTAAATATCCGTTTGCTTGCCAAGCTTAGCTCAAGCAGGTAATATCCTGCGCCCATTTGCCAACAGCCCCTAGACCTCAGGGGCTTTTTTGTCTGGGGTAGAATGTGGCGCAGCTTTTGTATACAAAACAATGGCCTGCGTGTTTGAAAGCATTGTATTCCTTAGAATTGATTGTTGAGACGCCGACTATGTTGTTGGCAGATTAGTTGAGAAACAGCTTATGACCACTGGCGTTTACCAGATAGACGAGTTTAAAGATAACTGTGGTTTTGGTTTGATCGCCCATTTAAAGGGCAAAACCAGCCATCGTCTGCTGAAAACCGCCATCGAAGCACTTACTTGTATGACTCACCGTGGCGGCATTGCTGCGGACGGTAAGACGGGAGACGGTTGTGGTTTGTTGCTACAGAAACCCGATAGTTTTCTCCGTGCGGTAGCAAAGGAATTTTGTGGAGCTGAACTGACATCTATTTATGGTGTGGGTTCGGTCATGTTGAGCCGTGAGCCTGCGTTAGCTGAGCAGGCCCGTGCAGTTTTGGTAGAAGAGTTGACTGCGCAAGGTTTGTTGGTTGTGGGTTGGCGTGAAGTTCCGGTAGATCCACGCTGTCTCGGCCCGATTGCAATGCGCTCTCTGCCATTGTTCAGTCATTTGTTTGTTAATAGTCATGATTTGCCGCTAGCGCAAGTTGATGCCAAATTATTTATGGCGCGACGCAAAGCTGAATTGCGTTTGGCTGGCGATAAAACGTTTTATATTGCTAGTTTAAGTACGGGTGTATTGTCTTATAAAGGCTTGATGATGCCGGTAGATTTACCGCAATTTTTTGCGGATTTAGACGATCCTCGCCTTGAAACCGCTATTAGTGTATTTCACCAGCGCTTCTCCACGAATACCACTCCACAATGGTCTTTGGCGCAGCCTTTCCGCTTGTTGGCACATAACGGTGAAATCAACACTGTCGTGGGTAATCGCAATTGGTCCGTGGCACGTACCCCCAAATTTATTACTCCGTTATTGCCTGATTTGCAGAGTGTAACGCCACTGGTTAACCGCACTGGTTCTGACTCATCGAGCCTCGATAATATGCTCGAAATCCTGCTGCTTGGCGGCATGGATTTACATCGTGCAATTCGTATGCTGGTTCCGCCTGCGTGGCAGAACGTAGAAAGTATGGATCCAGATCTGCGTGCTTTCTATGAATACAATTCCATGCATATCGAGCCCTGGGACGGTCCGGCTGGCTTGGTTATTACTGATGGACGTTATGCGGTTTGTACGCTTGATCGCAATGGTTTGCGTCCATCGCGTTGGGTTATCACCAAAGATGACATTATCACGGTTGCTTCAGAAGTGGGTGTTTATGCCTACAAGCCGGAAGATGTGGTGGCTAAAGGGCGTCTTGGCCCAGGCCAAATTATGTCGATTGATACGCTAACAGGTGAATTACATCAGACTCAGGATATCGACAATCAACTCAAAGCGAGCCAGCCATATAAGCAATGGCTAAAAGATCGCGCTTTGCGGGTCGAGTCAACATTGAGTGTTGACGCTAAAGAAAACGGTATTGTCGGCACTGAATTAAAAGCCTACATGAAGATGTATCAGGTTTCTTTTGAGGAGCGTGATCAGCTGTTGCGACCTTTAGCGGAAGGCGCTCAAGAAGCCGTTGGCTCTATGGGTGACGATACGCCTATGGCGGTGTTATCGCGTCAGCAACGTTCGCTTTATGATTATTTCCGTCAACAATTTGCGCAAGTTACTAACCCACCAATTGACCCGTTGCGTGAAGCGATTGTGATGTCATTGGAGACTTGCCTGGGGCGTGAATTACCGGTTTATGAGGAAACTGAAGATCATGCTGACCGTGTGATTTTGAGTTCGCCGATTCTCTCGCCGGCCAAGTTTCGTGGATTGATGAGTCTGAATCGTCCGGGCTATGAAGTTGCATATTTTGCGCTGCATTATGATCCTGCAGTCATTGACTTAAAGCATGCACTTATTAATTTGTGTAAAGATGTTGCCGCCGCAGTTAAAGCCGGCAAAGTGTTAATGACCTTGAGTGATAATGGCTTGAAAAAAGGCATGCTGCCAATTCAGGCGCTCTTGGCAGTTGGTGCTGTGCATCAGCATCTAACCAATGTTGGGTTGCGCTGTGATGCCAATATCATCGTTGAAACTGGCAGTGCCCGCGATCCACATCAAATTGCCGCTTTAATCGCCTATGGTGCAACGGCGGTGTATCCGTTCCTAAGCTACTACATCCTGAACGATTTGGTTGAAACGGGTGAGTTGCTGACTAATATCGACGGTGCTTACAAAAACTACCGTAAAGGGCTAGACAAGGGCTTGCTCAAAATATTGTCCAAAATGGGTATATCGACAGTTCCCTCTTACCGTGGCGCGCAATTGTTTGAGGCTATTGGCTTGGCTGAAGAAGTGACTGATATGTGTTTCGATAGCACACCATCACGAATCAGCGGTGCACGCTTTGAAGAGTTGGAAGCAGATCAGAAAATTATTGCGGAAAGTGCCTGGATTGAGCGGAAGCCCATCGTCCAAGGTGGCTTGTACAAATATGTGCATAATTCTGAATATCACGCTTTTAACCCGGATGTAGTGCAAACCCTGCAAAAGGCCGTGCAGAGTGGCAACTACGCGCTTTGGCGTAACTATGCAGATCTGGTTAACAAGCGCCCTGTATCTATGTTGCGTGATTTATTGGCGCTTAATGAAGACTTATGCAAGCCTGTACCCTTGTCTGAAGTTGAGCCCATCGAAAATATTTTTAAACGGTTTGATTCGGCTGGTATGTCGCTCGGAGCCTTATCGCCTGAAGCGCATGAATCCTTAGCTGAGGCAATGAACCGCTTAGGTGGTCGTTCTAATTCTGGCGAGGGTGGTGAAGACCCCGTGCGTTACGGCACGATTAAAAACTCCAAAATCAAACAGGTTGCATCGGGTCGCTTTGGGGTAACACCTGCATATTTGGTTAACGCCGAAGTGCTGCAAATTAAAATCGCCCAAGGCGCTAAACCTGGTGAGGGTGGCCAGTTACCGGGCGGCAAAGTTAACGAGCTGATTGCCCGTTTGCGTTATTCTGTTCCTGGAGTAACGCTGATTTCTCCACCGCCACATCACGATATTTACTCGATTGAAGATTTGGCGCAGCTGATCTATGACTTGAAACAAGTTAATCCGGCAGCTTTGGTTTCCGTGAAACTGGTATCCCGTCCTGGCGTGGGTACTATTGCGGCTGGTGTTGCTAAAGCCTATGCCGATTTAATTACGATTTCCGGTTACGACGGGGGCACAGCAGCAAGCCCTTTAAGCTCCATCAAGTATGCAGGTTCACCATGGGAACTAGGTTTATCGGAAACTCATCAAACCTTGCGCGCAAACGATTTGCGCCACAAGGTGCGTGTGCAAACTGATGGTGGGCTAAAAACGGGCTTGGATGTGGTGAAGGCTGCAATGCTCGGTGCAGAGAGCTTTGGCTTCGGTACCGGCCCCATGGTGGCATTGGGATGTAAGTACTTACGTATCTGCCACCTCAATAACTGTGCGACTGGTGTTGCTACCCAGCAAGATAAGTTACGTAAAGAGCACTATGTCGGCACCGTTGATATGGCGATGAATTTTTTTAAATTTGTCGCAGAAGAAACTCGTGAGTGGATGGCGCGCTTAGGTGTGCGTTCGCTCGGCGAATTAGTGGGCCGTGTGGATTTATTAAAAGCTCTTGGAGGGGAAACAGCCAAGCAGCGGCAGTTGGATTTAAGTCCTATCATCTACAGCGATGATTATTTGGCGACCAAGCCACAGTTATGTGGTGTGGATAAAAATCACCCGTTTGATAAAGGCGAAACGGCGGAGGCGATTATGCGGGTACTTCTGCCTGCTATCGAAGCCAAAACCGGTGGCGAATTTGAATTTACTATTACCAATTGTGACCGCTCCATAGGTGCGCGTATTAGTGGTGAAATCGCTAAGCGTTATGGCAACCAAGGTATGGCAGATAAGCCTATCACTTTGAAACTGAATGGTATTGGTGGCCAAAGCTTCGGTGTATGGAATGCGGGTGGTTTAAATATGTATCTGGAAGGCGATGCCAACGATTATGTTGGTAAAGGCATGGCTGGCGGTAAGTTAGTCCTGCGTCCGCCGCGAAATTCAGAATTTAAATCTAACGTCACGAGCA
>JAYTSJ010000104.1:0-8488 GCA_043745725.1 Gammaproteobacteria bacterium
GCTGACTAGATCCCCTTAAAATTGCTCCAAAAATCCTGTTGGAGCCGCAAAATGCGCATTCACTCACTACAACACGTTGCCTTTGAAGATATTGGCAGCATGCAACAGGACTTAAAACGTCAGGGCCACAGCCTAACCACCACCCATTGGTACAAGGGTGACCAAGCTCCCGAAATAGCTTCGTTTGATGTATTGATTATCATGGGCGGCCCCATGGGAGTTTATGATGAAGCTAAACACCCATGGCTCGCAACTGAAAAAGTTTTTTTAGCGGCCTGTATTCGTGCGGGTAAAAAAATAATCGGTATTTGCCTAGGTGCACAACTTATTAGCTGTGTATTAGGTGCAAAAGTGCGACGTAATACGCACCGCGAGATTGGCTGGTTTCCTCTTACGATTAATCCTTCAGCTGGCAATAATCCCATTGCGCAAATATTGGCAAATTGCGCGCAAGTTTTTCATTGGCATGGCGATACCTTTGAATTACCCGAAGGAGCAATATTACTTGCCAGCAGTGCAGCTTGTACGCATCAAGCTTATGTTATTGACGAACAGATTTATGCGTTTCAATTTCATTTGGAAACAACTGAAACTTCAGCAACCGCACTTATTGAAAATTGCGCAGAGGATTTAGATAATTCAACCTATGTACAAACAGCTGAACAAATAATGCAAGAGAAAGAAAATTTTATTGCAATTAATCAAATCATGAGCGCTGTGTTAGAGAATATTCTGAAATAACATTGCATTAGTTGCAAGGGATTCATCAAGTAGCCAGAGTAGCGAGGAAATGCGGGTGTGTATTTCGACCTAAGTCAAAATACACAATACTTCTGTTTAGAAACCTTAAAAGTAACTAGGTAAAAATTAGCGGCAAAAAAAGTCTATCACGTAGATGAGCTTAGAGGTAACTATTAAAAACAAATCGTTACAACCCATTAAACTCTAATGGATAACCCCTTTGGCGTTATCAAAAGTAATTTTAAATGCAATATCTTTTATGAATTTTGTATTTTCTAACGCTTCACGATAATCTGGTATAGACATTACCATTTCAGAAAAATCTATAAAAAAATCTTCTATTTCATTTTTAGGGGCATCATAACAGTCCAATTGAATGATAATTTTTTTCCCTTTTGATTCTGGATATTTTTCTGCTAACTGCCCGTCTAATGCAGCATCTAAACATTCATAAAGTCGATTTTGAATTCGGTAAAGGTGAGTTGTTCTGTCTCCACTCCAATTACCCTCTTCAACAAGAACCATTTTCCATTCGTCATGAGCCTCACCCACAGCTACAAAATCAACAATAAATGTATTTTCTTTAGGCATTTTAAGAATCCTTAACATGGACGATCTACAGTGCAAGATGTCATTCTTGTCGGCGTATTTGGTGGCAACCCTGCTTTTTCTGCATTAGCCCCGACAGTCCAGCACCAATATCACCTTTCTTTTATCGCCCCCCGTACTTCTTCCACCCTTATGGCGTACTCGCAATCATCGATGTCATATTTTTTCCCATGAAACTTTTCAAAATGAAAGTTTTTTCCAATTGAAGTTTCAATTTTTAACGATTGCGCACATATTAAATCTTGATTTTTTTTGGGGTCAGATACAACTTTTGCGACATCTATTACCAAATAATTACCATTGATTTTTTTAAGATGAATATACGAATATGAATTCGATAGATATTTTGGAAATGCAAAACCATGATGAGTATCATAAAAATTTATAATTTCTTGATTTTTATCACCCAAAAAAATTTCAGATGAACGATAGCCTATAGCCAAAACCTCATTCATACACGTAGTAATAAACTCAGATTGCTTCTGATCTTTTTCGAGAAAGATATTACAATCCAGATCACTAGTTGATACAGAGTGAGGCATACCAATAAAAACAATATCGTTTTTCAAATATTCATCACCAGCATAAGCTTCTTTCGCCAACAAACATATAAAGCTAAATAATGCAACAGCACGCCAATAAATTATTTTATTCTCCATATTTATGTTCCTGTATATCTATGTAGTGTCCCACATCTTTAATTTCGTCCTTGGTCATTGAACCTTGAACCATTCTGAATTGTAACCTTCCATTAACAAGTTCGTTAACGCCAACTCTATCCTTACTAACAACATAGTTAGGTTTGCCGCTCGCGATCACTGAATTACCGTCCCCCGGACTAGCGACACCAGCCTTATCCTTATTTGGATGCCCATGTATTATTGCATCGGCACTTCGCGGAACTTTTACTGTTGCCTGATAAGAACCATCGTTAGTCTTAGTCTTTCCTGTATTATCAACTGTAACTTTTCCATCTTGAATATATCCAGTTTTCTCCCTCTCATCACGACCTGTAACGGCAACTGCATTTTTTCCATCTACAGCTACAGTATCTATAGCAGAATTACCTTTGGCATCTGCTTTTTGAGATAGCTTAACGTTGGTTATATCTGTAACAATACACTGATCCGCTGTTGATCCAGTACATGCAGTTGCCAATCCTGTAGGGTCATTGTGATTAACCGGATCATCGCCAACATAAGAATACAAATCCATATCGTCTTTGTACCCAATAGGATCAGTTTGTAAAAATCGTGCTGCTGAATTTTGGTTGTAGCAAATCGCCATTAACAGAAACAGGGCTATTTTGATCAATTTATTGAACTGCATCTTTTTCATCCTTTAATGTTGTTTAGCTTTCTCTTGTTGAATTCGTAACTTGTATTGATCTTCGCTGGCTTGGTCTGGTTGTACAAAACCCAATGCCTCAGCTTGGTCATACCAGTAATCCCTGTTTTTGTTTAGCTCCAGGAAGCGGGGAACCAGTGTAGCGGGGATCGTGGAAGGCATTGGGTATTTTTGTTGGTACTCCTGCTGAACCATCATGGCGTAGGCCGTGCCCTTGTGTAACATCGCCGTAACGTTCTTGGGATAATACTTCAAGGCGAGATCGGCAAGGATCAGTACTTTTTCCTGCGCATTAGCTTGTGCATAGGATTCCATCAGGGTTTCCATCATAACCGAAACGGTTTCTTTTTTGTTCAAGGGTTGCAAGTAAATGCCGAATTTAATGGCCATATCGGTCATGGGGTATTGATTCAGATATAGAATGTCCTCCACCGGTGTAGCCTTGTTGGTCGCCTCTAAATTGACGGTCTTACCTGTGTCATCACGAAACTTTAAAAATAGGTGTGCAGGTGCGTTCGATAGCGAGAGATCCAGTCCCAGCTTTTGTCCTAGGAGCAACACCAATATTGGCATTGATACACAATTACCTTTTCTCGTCGAAAGGTATGTTGAGATCAATTTATTGTGGATATTTTCGCCATAAGGGTCATCCAAATCGTAGGAAGAAGGTCTGAAATTATTCCATTCACCTGATAGGTAAATATATCTTCTTAACCCAATAAGCTTATTTTGGTTGGAAGCATTGGGCGGCAAATTAGCTTTTATACTTGCTACTATAGCGTCTAACAATTTGCTCGTGTTCGCAATATCACTACTGGGATCAATCATATGGTCAATAGTCAACTTGGCTTTTACCAAATCGATTTTGTTTTCAGGCGTATTTAAAATCCACTCCAGGCTAGTGAAATTCTCAGCGCGTACCGTAGAAATAACACTGCATGCAAGAGCCAGACATAGTAGCCATGATCTCATTAAGAATGCCTCTTTCACTATGGTTAACAACCTCCTCTCATATTTGATTTTCCATTACATAGTTCTATACAGTTATTGTTGTGCAATATTATTTTTAATTAAGTTTATTTGTTCTTTTTGAAAAAATATCTAATGATAATTCCAGTCAATACGCCTGTCGTAGCATCAGGAATAAGTTTGAAATAAGCGAATATACCTATGCACCCAAAAGCAGCCAACATAAATACCAAATTGAAAACTAAAGTTATAACTTTTGAGCTATGTGTCTGACCGAAAAGCACGGTCGTTTGCTGAATAAAGGAGTTCACAAACTCCTTAGCTTCTTTGGAACTTAAAAGCTCTTTCTATGCAAGAATGTTTTCTGCAGCAACATAAGCGAGGGTATTGTTTAAACCTCGACATAGCTCCTGACATTATCCAGCGACGCCAAAAAAGTGACCAATACTTCCAGTCATTAGCATTGCCAGTGCGCCCCATAGAGTCACACGTAAAGCACCTTGCAGAATCTTCGCACCACCGACCTTTGCGGCTAATCCACCCAACACCGCTAATGCGATTAATGAAACTATAACCGTAGCCGGGATTAAAAATGTTTGCGGAATTAATATATTTTGCGCGGCTAGAACCGTAATGAATAGTGGAACACACGCACCCACAGAAAAAGTTGCAGCTGATGCCAATGCCGCCTGCAGTGGGCGCGCCACCATAAAATCAACAATACCCAACTCATCGCGTGCGTGCGAACCTAAAGCATCATGCGCGGTTAATTGCACTGCAACCTCATGTGCAAGTCCACGCTCCAGCCCACGCATCACATATATTTCCGTGAGCTCACGCAACTCTGCTTCAGGTTCAGTTTCCAACTCAACTAGTTCACGTGCCAAGTCAGCAGTTTCAGTATCCGCTTGCGAGCGCACAGAAACATATTCACCTGCGGCCATGGAAAGAGCACCTGCCACCAAGCCCGCAACTCCAGTCAACAATACGACATGAAGTTCAGCCTGTGCCGCAGCCATACCCATCATCAAACTCGCTGTTGAAATAATGCCGTCATTTGCACCCAACACTGATGCCCGCATCCAACCAATATGATGAATCCTATGAAATTCGCCATGACGCATAATTGAAATCCACTACTATTTTTCAGGAACGACATACTATTACACGTAATAGTTAATTTCCACTTGCTTCATTACCCAACCTATTAAAGTTCATAAATTTACCATTCAACTGATTTACCATTTGATTTAAAAGTGCAAGGAATCCAAATTCAAGGCTGATTCAACAACGCAGGTCAAACGATTTAATTCACGCTCTCTTTGTTCATCAATATTAATCACTGTCGTAAGATCAATACCAGCCCAGTGTAATATTTTTTTACAGGAATCCGACGTATCAAATAAGCCGTGCAAATAAGTTCCTAATACCTGCCCATCGTCACTAATAGCACCATCTGCCACTAATTGGTTTTCAATATTAAAATATAATGCAGGATTTTTTAATCCATTGCCTTGACTAATACCGCAATGGATTTCGTAACCGGAAACTGCTGTGGACTTATCCCATAACAAACCCTGTTGTTGACGCAGTATTTTATGGGGAGTTAAGGTAGTTTCAATATCTAAAAATCCCAAGCATTGGGAGCTCCCAATATTACTTTCAATGCAGTCAGGATCAAGAATTTTATTACCCAGCATTTGCATGCCGCCACAAATACCAATAACTTTTCCGCCATAGCGTAAATGGTGCTTCAGATCCTGATCCCATCGTTGCTCGCACAGAAACTGCAAATCAGCTTGTACATTTTTACTACCGGGAATAATAATTAAATCACAGGCAGGAATTTTTTGCTGTGGGCCAACCCACTCAAACTGAATTTCAGGATGAAGGCGCAGGGAATCCATATCCGTATGATTAGAAATACGCGGCAGTGCAAGTACAGCTATGCGAAACTTTGTCTCTTTTTTCTGTTGCCCCAAGGTCAATGCATCCTCTGCATCCAACGCTAAACCTTGAATATAGGGAATAACTCCTAGCACAGGCTTGCCAGTTTTTTTCTCCAGCCAATCAAGACCCGATTGTAATAAATTCATGTCACCACGGAAACGATTAATGACAAAACCTATTACACGGTTTTGTTCAAATTTACTCAGCAATTCAAGCGTACCCACCAAATGTGCAAACACACCGCCGCGATCAATATCGGCAATAATAATCACCGGGCAATCTACTTTCTCGGCAAAACCCATATTCGCAATATCGCGATCACGTAAATTAATTTCTGCAGGGCTACCAGCGCCTTCCACCACAATTACATCATATTGCGCTTGCAAGCGGTGATAAGATTCGAGCACCGCATTCATCGCGTGAGTTTTATAATCGTGGTAAATGACTGCATTCATATCACCCACAGCTTTGCCATGAATAATAATTTGTGCTTTAGTATCGCTGGTGGGTTTTATAAGAATTGGGTTCATATCCGTATGAGGTTTTAAACCAGCTGCTTGCGCTTGCAAAGCTTGTGAGCGGCCAATTTCACCGCCGTCTTCCGTAACCGCAGAATTCAGTGCCATGTTTTGCGGTTTAAAAGGAACTACTGAAATACCGCGATTTTTAAACATACGACATAGCGCAGCCACGAGAGTTGTTTTGCCGGCATCTGATGTAGTGCCTTGAATCATTATTGTTTTAGACATAATGATTTATCATCACCACTCAATACCCTTCTGTGCTTTTATGCCGCTTTCAAACGCATGTTTAATCGCTTTCACTTCGCTAAAAGTATCAGCCAAATCTTGTAAATACTGTTTGGCACCGCGCCCGGTAATAATGACGTTTTGATTAATCGGGCGATTTTGAATAGCAGTAATCACTTTTTCTTTATCCAGATATTTATAGTTGAGCATATAGGTCAATTCATCCAGCAATACTAAATGAATTTCCGGATCGCTAAATACATGCTCACATTCTGCCCAGGCCTTTTCAGCAGCGGCTTTATCTTGCTCTGCGTTTTGTGTTTCCCAGGTAAAACCTGTACCCATTACAAAATATTCCAGTTTTGCGTTTTCACCACGAAAAATACTTTCCGTTAAAAAGTTTTTTTCACCACATTCCCAAGTGCCCTTAATAAATTGCACAATCGCAACTTTATAACCATGGCCTAAACAGCGTAGCGCTGTGCCAAAACCAGAACTGCTTTTGCCTTTTCCATCCCCGGTTAATACAATCACCACACCGCGATCTTCGGTGGCGCGGGCAATTTTAGCATCGACAATTTCTTTGCGTTGCTGCATACGTTCTTGATGACGCTGGGCTTTTTCATCAGTCATAGATCACCTCTGTACAAGATGTAATTTTTTACGAACTATCGAGCTAAAATAAGGGCGCGATACCCGCGCCCTATCCTTTAAAAACCATAGCTTAAAAGCGATAACTTACATGTGCGTTATAGCCGCGTCCTGGCTGTGGGAACTGGCCATAAATACTATTGTAGTCAGCGTACCGCTCATTAGTAATATTCTTCAAACGCAAACCTAATTCAAAGCCACTAACATCCCAAAGAATATTGAAATTAAATAAGGTTACTGCAGCAACCTTTGGCGATGTATTTTCATAATCATCACCATGGATACGCGCACCCACATAATTCGCATCAAAAGAAGCCGTTAGATTTTCGACAAAATTAAACACTAACCCAATATTAGCCGTATTTTTTGCCACGAATGGAACAATCTTGCCCTTAAGATTTCCAGACGTTAAAGATGCATCTGTGTAAGTATAGTTACCGCGCAAACTAAATTGCTTAGTCAGTTGCAGATCGCCATCGAACATAAAACCTTGACGTTCAGATTTTGGCAAATTGATATTGCGGTATGCAATAGGGTCGAAGGTAATTTCGTTGTCCAACGCCATGTGATAAACACTATACTTAACACTGGCAGCCTTATCAAACCAAGCAACACCAGCTTCCTGTGATTTACTGGTTTGTACATTCAAAAAATCAATGCCCGGTAATGTAAAATTATTTTCGTCAGCATTTGCAAAGCGGAACCCGTCTGCAGAGCGCGCAAAAACACGCCATGCCGAATCGATTTGGTAATTCACACCTAACTCTTCAGCATTAACACTGAGGCTCCTATTTTTTTGTATCGGATTAAAATTAGCATCATAAGCTTTGCGATTAGTGTCATCTACGCTTGAATGACGGCCACCAAAAGTTGCTGTGAGTTTTTGCGTTATAGGATAAATAACTTGCGCATACAAACCGTCAATAGCTTGAGTTATGTCATTGAAACCATCTTTAGTTGTGTAATCTGCATTCACTTTATCATAACCGAAGGTGATCACCGAGTTGCCATTTGCAGTGGCAATATTACCTACAACACGCGGCGTAATATTTTTTACGCGCATTTTATAAGTCACTGCGTAAGGCACATAATTTGCTCCCGTATGATAGTAATCATCATACAAATAATTACCTGTCTCATCACGATCAGCATATTCCCCCAATAATTTCCAGCCTTCGACAAAATCAACTTCACCACCAGCGCGTTTTAAATCAGTGTCCTGATTGGAAAAATCATTGGGTGTATAAGTAATGCGAGGATTAACTGCAACGTCTTGATCTGATAAACCGCCAGCCAAACGTAAATTATCTTTGATTTTTTGTTGTTCGATAAATACTTTACCAACATCAAAATCATAACCGATATTACCCAGCACATTTGTCACTGCCGATTGATTGTTATCGCGATAATTGTCCGCATTACGTTTTTGCGCACTAAAACTGTAATTCAATCCGTTTGCAAAACCCTGGTTT
>JAYTSJ010000105.1:0-4294 GCA_043745725.1 Gammaproteobacteria bacterium
GGTTTCATAGTGGAGCTATTAACACACGCAACACGAATATTACCAACACAAAGTAACTCTTGATTACGCATAACCTGTTGCTCAAATTCAACATAAGTACGTGCTAATTTGATGAGGCTGGTAGTGACCTGCAACTCATCGTCTAATCGTGCAGAGCGACGGTACTCTATTTGCGCAGAATGAACGACCAGTAACAGACCGTCGTCCAAAATAGCGACCTTATGATACCCCAACGCGCGTAAAAATTCTGTACGCGAACGCTCCATGTATTTTAGGTAATTCACGTAATAGACAATACCGCCAGCATCTGTATCTTCTATATAAACACGAATAGAAATACTAAATTCAGTCATTAATCTTTTTCTTCTGTACAAAAATTATTCACAGTTAACTTATTCATTCAGATCTTGTTGCAGCCGTTTCGGCATCGACATTCCAAAATGCAAATAGGCATTGTTGGTTAATACTCGACCACGGGGTGTGCGCGCCATAAAACCCTGCTGAATGAGATAAGGCTCAATAACATCTTCAATAGTTCCGCGGTCTTCACTAATTGCTGCAGCCAGACTTTCAACACCGACAGGGCCACCATCAAAATTATTCATCATTGCCATTAATAGGCGACGATCCATATGATCAAAACCACGCTCATCAACATTGAGCATATTTAAAGCACTATCTGCCATTGCCAGGGTAACAATGCCATCCCCTTTCATTTCTGCATAATCACGCACACGGCGCAGCAAACGATTTGCAATACGTGGTGTGCCGCGCGCGCGCTTAGCCACCTCTTTTGCGCCTTCGGCATCCATGTTCACGCCCAGCAGCGCCGCTGAGCGCGCGACAATATGTGTGAGGTCGGCGACATTATAAAACTCCAGACGCTGAACAATACCAAAACGGTCACGTAAAGGTGATGTTAATAATCCAGCGCGAGTCGTTGCACCGACAAGTGTAAATTGCGGTAAATCAAGCTTAATGGAACGTGCAGAGGGCCCCTCACCGATCATAATATCCAGCTGAAAGTCTTCCATGGCAGGATAAAGAATCTCTTCCACCACGGGACTCAAGCGATGTATTTCGTCAATAAATAACACGTCACCAGGCTCTAAATTAGTCATCAGAGCTGCCAGATCGCCCGCTTTTTCAAGTACGGGGCCAGACGTACTTTTAAGCGACACACCCATTTCATTGGCGATAATATGCGCAAGTGTTGTTTTACCTAAACCGGGCGGGCCAAATACCAAGGTATGATCCAGCGCTTCGTTGCGCTTCTTGGCCGCCCCGATAAAAATTTCCATCTGCTCACGCACTACCGGCTGGCCTATATAGTCAGCAAGGCTTTTTGGCCGCACAGTGCGATCAAGAAACTCTTCGCGCTCTTGAGCGGCGGGTGCAATTAAGCGATCTATTTCTATCATGTTTTACTCAGCAATAATTTTTGAACATCAAAAAATTTACGAAGATGCAACAGTGCGTAAAGCTAAACGAATTAATTCTTCACTTTTGGCTTCAGGCTTTTGTTTGGCCGCTGCCGTAATCATTTTCGCTGCTTCAACGGGTTTGTAACCCAATGAAATTAACGCACTTTCTGCTTCAGCATAAGCATCGCTAGCACCACCGATTTTTGGCATCTCACCATGCACAGTTAAATCACTCGGTGATGAGTTCCAATTTTTTAACCGGTCGCGCAATTCAATCACCAACCGTTCAGCCGTTTTTGTGCCGATTCCCGGAACTTTGGTAAGTGCAGCGATATTATTATCGCGAACACATCGCGCAATATCATCAGACTCCATACCCGATAAAATCGCAATCGCCAATTTAGGGCCAACACTGCTGACCTTAATTAACGTGCGAAACAAAGAGCGATCGCGTTGATCAAAAAATCCAAACAACTGATGTAAATTTTCAGTGACAGATAAATGTGTATGCAAAATTATTTCTGAGCCTACCGCAGGCAGACGATAAAAAGTCGTCATAGGTGCCTGCAATTCGTAACCCACACCATTTACATCTAACAATAAATAGGGCGGTTGTTTTTCAATTAAAGTACCGCGTAAACGTCCAATCATTTTTTATAACCCACAACTTGCAACGCTAGCAAGAATATTTATTTTTTAAACCATACGCCCGCGGCGAAAACTACTAGAGCCAGCAAGCTTTATTAAAAGCTGTTGTGAGTTTGCATGGCAAAGCGCAACAGCCAAGGCATCCGCAGCGTCTTCTTGTGGTACCGCGGGTAACCGCAATAACGTTTTTACCATATGTTGCACTTGTATTTTATCAGCTGCACCATTACCAACAACTGATTGCTTAACTTTACGCGCTTCGTATTCTGCTACCGGTAAATTTTGCGCAACCGCCGCCACAATTGCAGCGCCGCGCGCCTGCCCCAATTTTAATGCCGATGCAGCATTTTTTGCCATAAACACCTGTTCAATAGCCATTTCTTGAGGACAGTACTGGTTAATAATTTCTGTTAGCGAGTTAAAAATGGTTTTAAGCCGCTCCGGCAACTCATCATCAGGAATACGAATAACACCGCTAGTCACGTACTCGATTTTACTACCAAGTACATTGATAATACCGAAACCGGTTTTGCGGGAGCCAGGGTCTATTCCGAGAATAAGAGCCATATATGTGGTCAGCGAGTAAAGTTGGAGCAGTGTTACATGGGGGGAAACGAGAGGCAAGAATCCTGTGAACAAAACACGCCTAAGATTAAAAACCAATCGCTTCCATTACTTCCTCTGAAACGTCAGCATTGGTGTATACGTTTTGCACATCGTCCAAATCTTCGAGCAAATCAATTAGGTCGAGAATCTTTTCCGCCTGGTCTTGATCCAGAGAAACAGTGAGTGAGGGCTGCATAATAATTTCCGCGCTGACAGGCTTGAAGCCAGCGGCCACCAATGTATCTTTTACTCTTAAATAATTTTCGAAAGCAGTCATTACTTCGAAAGAGCCATCATCATTACTGACGACATCATCAGCACCCGCTTCTAGTGCGGCCTCCATCAACGCATCTTCATTAAGACCTTTAGCAAAACTGATTTGACCTTTTTTGCTGAATAAGTAAGAAACCGAACCGTTAGTACCCAAATTACCGCCGCGCTTATCAAATGCATGGCGCACCTCTCCCGCTGTGCGATTACGATTATCTGTCATGCATTCAACAATAAAAGCTACGCCATTAACACCGTAACCTTCATAGGTTAACTCTTCGTAATTATCTGCTTCAGTTGTACCTGCTCCACGTGCAACGGCTTTTTCGACAGAGTCACGCTTCATATTATTGTAGAGAGCATTTTCTATAGCCGCCCGCAAACGTGGATTATCCGCGGGGTTTGCACTACTTTTAGCTGCAACGGTTATTTCTCGAATTAATTTGGTGAAAATCTTAACGCGCTTGGCATCCTGGCGGCCTTTGCGATGCCGCATATTTGCCCATTTACTATGGCCAGCCATAATTTCCTCCAAAAAAAACGCTTCTTGCTTACCGCGAGAAACGTTTTTATGTTGTTATTTTTTACAAATTAATGCGCAATGACTTTATGGCTTCTAATAGCGGAACGAATCAACACTAAAAATACACCAAAAATTCCTGATAAGAAAACGACAGCAACAAAAATAAGAGCTCTTTGGGGTTTGACTGGGTCTAATGACGATTGCGGCTGGTTAACCACAGAAAATAAATGAATTTTATTATTCAAATCTTTAATACGTTGCAAATCCAAAACCATTTGCTCACGCCAGGTTTCCATTTTTCGTAATTCAGGAGAATAGGGCGATAATGATGCACCTTGACGAGCAACAAAAATCTCAATTTGTTTTGCTAAAGGCTTAGTGCCTAACAAATACAGCCGACTATTCATTAAGCTTGATTGAATATTTTCCAACTCTTTAAAAGGTGTTTCTTTAATCCCTAAAGCTTCAGCTATTTTTAAATTTTCACGCCAAACAATTAAATCATCATTTAATTTTCGCGATTCAATCATTTTTTTAGTGTTGTAACTAATCTCTAGCGCCTGCAAACTTGAGCTATAGCTCGCATCTACTTTGGCAGAATACTCCAACCACAATTGCTGATTTACAAAATCTAAATACTGACCAAGTAATTTCATGCCCTCTTCGGAGTCTGGATACTCAAAAGAAATTTTTCTTGCTGTTACAGTTGGAGTTTTTAAGTTTGCCGTATCAAGCAAAAAAGATTGTTGAAACTTTTTAAACTCTATAGCGTTGTCAGTTAAAGCAGCATCACGCTTTAACTCCAGAGGTATTCCAGTACGTT
>JAYTSJ010000106.1:0-11297 GCA_043745725.1 Gammaproteobacteria bacterium
CCAGGAGGAGGCGCAGCAAGCGGGTTTGTCGGCCGTTGCTAAATCACACTTTGACGCTACTTTTATTTCACCCGCTGTTAATTTTGCGCAGTACAAAAAACTGAAAGTAGATGATCTTGATTTAACACACGTCAAAATAATAAAACCTGATACGCAAAATTTATCTCAAGAGCCTTGGGAATTAAACGATGAGGATAAACATTATTATCAAGCTAAATATTCGGATGCTGTTAAAAAAAGCTTGATTGATTCTGGCTTATATTCAATCACCTCTGAAGTCGGCGCAGATACGCTGTACTCAAAGCAAAAATTACGCAAATCGCTCCGCATGCATCTAAAGATGATTTCAAAGGCCGCCCTAACTTAATGAAAGTTTACAGTGAGGGTTTTGGTCGTATGACAGTCGTTTTTGAAATCTACGACTCTATTTCAAATAAATTAGTTGCTTCTGCGACTGATGAACACGATTTGGGCTCAATGTGGGAAGAAAATAATCGCGCACAAAATAATTTACAAATTCGCCTGGCATTTGATTTTTGGTTAAATAACCTGGGAAAAGAATTGACGGCAGCAGTGAAGAAATAGATTTTAGTGGGTTCCCCCAAGCCGAGTTAATGCTCGGCTTTTTTATATCCCGATCCATAAATCTGTTAGACTGGATGCCTAATATATCCACAAAACAAAGATGTTAATAAGGCATAAATTTCATGGTGCAATTAGAAAACCTGACAATCAATGAATTGTCTGTAGGCTTGGTAAAAACCTACAGTAAAACCCTCACACAAAAAGATATTATTTTATTTGCGGCGTGCTCCGGTGATGTCAATCCCGTGCATTTAGATAAAGATTATGCTGCTACAACACCTTTTGGTGAGCCAATCGCTCATGGTATGTGGACGGGTGCTTTAATTTCTGCTGCTATAGCCACGCAACTGCCTGGCCCAGGTTCGGTGTATCGCAGTCAAAGTTTGATTTTTAAACATCCCGTAAAAGTAGGTGATACAGTTACGGTGACGCTTAACGTAAGTGAAATTAAAGAACGAATTAAATTAGTGGTTTTAGATTGCGAAGCACATAATCAGGATGGAAAATTAATTGCGAAGGGCGTTGCCGAAGTGATTGCGCCGAGTGAGAAAAAAATAATTGTGGCGCCAGTATTGCCAGAAATTGTTGCAGGTTAATGTTGCTATTGATAAGACTTTAATTTGCGTGGAGAGTTTTATTTCAGTAGCTGAAATCGTTTCTGCCCGTAATTCTTTTAATGATTGATGTTTTTCATTTTGACGATATTGTTCAAAATGCTCTGTGCTTTGAAATTCCAGGATATGAATTTCTTCACCTGAGTTATCGGTATTTCTCTGGATCTCGAAAGCAGTAAGAAATCGTCCTTGGTGTTCGAGCATAATTTTTGCGGCTTCGCGCTCGAACTTTTCTAGGGCAGCAAAATTGTTGACTTGAATTTTTGCAAATACGTGAATCATTCTGTTTGCTTTCCGCGCTTACTTTTCAACTGTTTGCTTTATTTATGCATGCATACTTTATTTGCTAACACTTACTTTATAGCTACTCGGCTTCTTCATCCTCTTCCTCGGTAATAGCTACCGGCCAGCCGCCTAACTCTTTCCATTTGTTAACGATTGCACAAAATAAATCGGCAGTAAGTTCTGCATCATAAGCAGCGGAATGTGCGGAGCTGTTGCTGAACTCAAGACCTGCAGCGCGGCAGGCTTTGGCAAGTACAGTTTGACCGAAGGCGAGGCCAGCAAGAGTGGCTGTATCAAATACGCTGAAAGGATGGAAAGGGCTGCGTTTAATATCGCAACGAACAATAGCAGCGTTTAAAAAATTCAAATCAAAATGTGCGTTGTGGCCAACAACAATGGCGCGAGTACAGCCGTTTTGCTTCACTGAGCGACGCACGGCTTGCATCATGTCAGTCAGCGCCATAAGTTCAGGTTCAGCCATACGCTCAGGATCGTCTAAATCTATGCCGGTAAAATCCAGCGCAGCCTTCTCGATGTTGGCGCCTTCAAAAGGTTCTATCTCGAAGGCGAAGGTTTCGTGGCGATGGATTAAGCCTTCATCATCCATACGAATAGTTACTGCGGCAATTTCCAGTAAAGCGTCCTTATCAGGATCAAAGCCGCCTGTTTCAACATCGATAATTACGGGTAAAAAGCCACGAAAACGCTGGGCAAGGGGCGAAGAGGGATCTTTCGGGTTTTCAGGAGGGTTCACAGATTTGCCTTATGCATTTTTCAGCGTTTGATTAAGAACTTGCCAGCGCAGGTTTTCACCGGCACGGAGCGGAATTAATGTTTGGTCGCCCATTGTAAGGCTTTCCGGCGCTTTCCAGTCAGCTTTAATCAGAGTGATTTTGTCACTGTTGCGTGGTAACTGATAAAAGTCAGGGCCAAAGTGGCTGGCAAAACCTTCCAGCTTGTCGAGTGCGCCGGCATCGGCAAAGGCTTCTGCGTACAATTCGATCGCTGCGTAAGCTGTGTAACTGCCGGCGCAGCCGCAGGCAGCTTCTTTTTTATCTTGAGCGTGAGGCGCAGAATCTGTACCTAAAAAGAATTTGGGGTTAGCGCTGGTTGCCGCTTTAATTAAGGCTGCTTGATGGGTGCTGCGTTTTAAAATTGGCAAACAATAGTAGTGCGGACGAATTCCACCCGCGAGCATATGGTTGCGATTGTAAAGTAAATGATGTGCGGTGATGGTGGCGGCAACATTGCTGGGTGCCTCGGCAATGAATTCTGCAGAATCTGCCGTGGTGATGTGCTCAAGTACCATTTTCAAGGTGGGAAATTTTTGTACGAGCTGGCTGAAAGTTCGCTCGAGAAATACTTTTTCGCGATCAAAAATATCAATCGTTGAATCCGTGACTTCACCGTGTAATAAAAATGGCATATCCGCTTTTTGCATAGCGTCCAATACCGGGTAAATTTTTGTCAGGTCAGTCACGCCTGAGTCAGAGTTGGTGGTGGCCCCCGCCGGGTAAAGTTTGCAGGCAGTTATACCTGCGGCTTTAGCTTTGGCGATTTCGGCAGGGTCAGTCTTGTCAGTAAGATAGAGCACCATCAAGGGTTCAAATAAGTTACCAGCAGGGCGAGCGGCCAGGATACGTGTCTTGTAAGCCAGAGCTTGAGCTGTGTCCATTACCGGCGGTACCAGGTTGGGCATCACTATGGCGCGTTGGAATTGCCGTGCTGCGTCTACAACCGTGAGGTTAAGGGCAGTGCCATCCCGTAAATGGATATGCCAATCATCGGGGCGGGTTAGGGTAATTTGCTCTGGCATAAGACCTATCTCTTGGGGATTAAACGCTTACGGGATTGAGGTGCCGGCATGCTACCAAAATTGCAGCTAATACGCAGCCGCTAGTTCCTTGCCTATACTGTTAAAACATCTTCTTGTTAACGCTATGGCTATGTTGAAGCTATCTTTATGTTGAAACACTTTTTTATCTCGAATCTGCGCCAATGTTAATTTTGCGTCGCGTTTTAGTTCTGTGGTTTGTGCCCTGGTTTTTCGCCAGTAGCACTGCCGCGCAAGTTTTCAAAGCAGAGCTAACTGCTTCGGAATGGAAAGCAGGTGCCGCAGCACCAATGTGCAGTATCGCCCATAGTATTCCCGGTTTCGGACGGGCGGTGTTTGTGCATACTCCGGGTAAGGGGGAGACTTTTTATGTCGAGTCGCAGGGCAAAATTATTTTCCCTGTCGGGGAAGTTGATATAGAAACATTGCCACCGGTTCGACGCAGTGATCTTATGTCGGTAAATCTCGGAAAAGTGGTAGCAGTAGTAGGCACTCGACCGATAAAAATGGAGGCGGCACAAATTGCCCCCATACTTGCGCAACTAACTCACGGTGTGAGTATTGTGTTCACCTCGTTGCCAGTTATGGCAAAAAACCAATCAAATTTGACACAAGAAAGTGCAGATGTAAAACCTGCGATGCGTTTGGTGTTAGAGGTTGAAAATTTTGCGCCGGCTTATAAAATTTATCAGCAATGTACCGGTGAGTTCGTAGCGTCCGAAGTGGAACAAACACAAGGATTACGTTCAGTGAAGGGCATAGAACTAGCCAGAATGAAGGGCTATATCAAACGTGATGCTGCGCTTTACGGCGATTCAATTGTGGATCATAGCCCGCCTCGTGTGGGAGCAAAAATATTAACGGCAGATGAAGAATTAGCTAAAGTTATTGGTTTTATCAAGCGTGACACTGCAATTTATGGTGCTACTGTTGCCGGTAAAAGGAATAGTCGTGCGAAGGAGCAAATATTTGCTGCAGATATTATGAGTGCCGATTGGAAGCCGACCTCGAATCCTTTTGCTTGTAGTATGATTCATAATATTCCCGGCTTTGGTAAAGCAAGCTTGTCACACAAGGCGGGCAGTGAAGAGATATTTTATATTGAATCACAGGGTAAAATTATTTTTCCTGCAGGTGATACCAGTATCGACACTTTGCCACCGGTATGGCGAAATAATTTGCTGCCAATTAATCTTGGATCTGTAAATGCTGTTGCCGGAAAACAGCCAATTACTTTGCCGAGCAGTAATATTGCACAAGTGGTTTCGCAATTATCGAATGGTGTGAAAGTCATGTTTAGCTCGTCGGACCTAATAGATAAAAAAAATAACAATGATTCCGTTGTGGATTTAGGTGTGATGCGTGTAGTACTTGAATCGAAAAATTTTGCTGGCGCATATAAAAATTATCAACAATGCATTGGCGAGCTTATTAACTATACATTTGCTCAAGTTGCTCGCACATTAATTAACTACTCAGAAAAACCTCAGGGTTTAACCGCAGCTACAAAAGTAGAGTTATCCAAGGTGGCGCGTTATGTAAGAGCTGATCAAAAAGTGATAAAGATTTTGGTGGATGCTCACAGCGACAATGCGGAGGCCGTTAACATTAATGAAGCTATCTCTAAACAATATGCAGATTGGGTGTCCGCCTATTTGGTGGGTCAAGGTGTTCCTGCGGATAAAATCACCAGCCGTTGGCACGGTGAAAAATTTCCCATCGCCACTAATAAAACCGCTCAGGGGCGGGCACAAAATCGCCGTGTAACGGTGCGTTTGGAGACAGAGGAAACACAGCAAGAAAATGAGAAAAATGCAGCAGCAAGAAAGGCTGCTTTGGAAGCGGAAAAATTAAATCCCGATAAAGGTAAGTTAACGCCTGAAGATATTAATAAAATGGTTGAGGGTTTAGATTTAATTCCACAACAATGAAGCCATCTGGTGGTGGCTTACATCTCAATTTGAATGAGTAGTATGCTCAGTTATTTCCCGCAATATATCACCCCTTGTTTTGAGAAGCTGTCCCAGCAGCCTGATGCTGCTTTTGACATGGTTATATTTTTTATTCATCATTTTATCATTCAAGGGAATTTTTTAAATTGGTCTTTGTCATAACTGTCGCATAATTCCACTGCGTAAGTGGATTAAGATTAATATGATATGGAGAAAAAGTATGAAAAGTTTGTGGGTTAGTTGCACACACTTAATCGTTCGTTGTGCAAGTATTTCTGTTGTAGTGACCAGTCTTGCTGTTTTCAGTGCCGGGGCGGCAACACTGCCTGATTTTAGTGATTTAATCGAAAAAGCATCGCCAGCTGTAGTGAAAATTACCGCTGTAACCAAGGCTCGCCAAATGCATTCGGGCTCACACAATCGCAACCCGTACAATCAAACACCACAAGATCTTCCTCCAGATATCCCCGAAATTTTCCGTGAGTTATTGGAGCAACGGCAAATGCCGCAACAGGATCGTGGTTCACTAGGTTCAGGTTTTATTATTTCTGATGATGGTTATGTGTTAACTAATAATCATGTCATCAATGAGGCCGATGAAATCAAAGTTGTTATGAATGATCAACGCGAATTTGACGCAAAATTAATCGGAACGGATGAGCGTTCTGACATAGCGTTATTAAAAATTAACGCAAAAAAATTGCCAGTATTAGCATTAGCAAAAAATGAAAAATTAAGAGTAGGACAGTGGGTGGTTGCTATTGGTTCACCTTTTGGTTTGGATTATTCTGCTAGTGCCGGTATTGTGAGTGCAATTGGGCGCAGTATCCCCTCTGAGAATCACGAAAATACCTATGTCCCTTTTATTCAAACCGATGTTGCGATTAACCCCGGAAATTCAGGCGGGCCGTTATTTAATATGGATGGTGAAGTGGTAGGAATTAACTCACAAATTTTCACTCCCTCAGGTGGTTCTGTTGGCTTATCATTTGCTATTCCAGCCTCGGTTGCATTAGATGTAGTTGCGCAATTAAGAGATAAGGGCCATGTTGACCGTGGTTGGTTGGGCGTCACTATTCAAGATGTCGATAAAGACCTGGCGAGTTCTTATGGTTTGGATAAAGCACAAGGTGCACTTGTTGCTGACGTCGATCCGAAAGGCCCTGCCGCAAAAGCAAATGTTAAAGCGGGTGATTTAATTATTAAATTTAACAATGAAGCTATTCATACGTCAGCGGATTTGCCGCACATTGTTGGCCGTTTGGTGCCTAATACAAAAGTGTCTTTTGATATTATTCGCAAAGGAGTAAAAGAAACGCTGAGTGTTACTGTCGGTAAATTACCGGTAAGTGAGGCACAAGCACTACGCAATCAGGACGACGAGTCAGGCGAAAATAAAACCGATGTTGCAGGTTTAACGGTTGCACCGCTTGAAGCCAATACCCAGAGCAAAGAGGCTGGCGTGCAAGTGCTATTTGTTGCTCCTGATAGCCCTGCGCAACGAGCTGGTTTAATCCGTGGCGATATCATTACACAATTAAATTTTATTGATGTGGATTCAGTTGTCAGCTACAACAAAGTGCTTGCAACTTTACCCAAAAATATACCTAAAGCGATTCGCTTTTTGCGTCAGGGCAACCCCTTATTTAGATCCATCACCATAAAATAATCGCATTAAGAAGCTGCGATCAATCTTCACAATCAGGCCAGTACAAGCTGGCCTTTTTTAGGTTATTAGATTCATAGGGCGCGGGGTTTAGGGCAAGTCAGTAAAAATCTTAGGCAAGAGAAAATTTGTTCAACCCGCTATAATGCCGCCTCTTGTATTATTGAGTGCTATGAGTTTATGCAAACCCCCGTATTTACCCGTGCATTACTTGCTCCGCGTCATTGGCCTGCCTGGTTGCTCATGGTTTTTTGGTTTTTGCTTGCACAACTGCCTTATCGCATACAATTTTATCTGCCTTATCTGATTGCACCTTTGTTGCGCTACAATAAAAAACGCTTAAATTTAGCTCAGACTAATTTGCAATTATGTTTTCCTGGTTTGAGTGATCAAGAGCGTGAATCGCTTTTGGATGAGACTCTGCATTCTACGGCTATGGCGATTTTTGAAACAGGCATTGCGTGGTTTTGGCCGCTGTGGCGTATTCGTCGCCTATTCACCATCTCTGGACTTGAACACATCAACGCAGCCGAGCGCGAGGGACAGGGAGCGCTGCTTTTGAGTTTACATTTCACCACTCTGGATATAGGGAGTGCCATGTTAGGTGCCTATGTAAATTACGACGGTATGTATCGTCCGCATGATAATGCTGTATATGACTATATGCAGAAAACCCGACGTGAGGCGTATTGTTTTGGGGGCACCGCATTTCATCGCGAGAACGTACGTGGCATGATCAATCGTCTGCGTAAAGGACGAATGATCTGGTACGCTCCTGACCGTGATCTCGGTGAAAAGCTTAGCGTTTTTGTGCCTTTTTTTGGTGTTCAAACTGCAACAGTCACGGCCACCGCTCAATTTGCGCGTATGGGTCGCGCAAGAATAATTCCTTTTACACAAAAACGATTAGCCAAGGGTAGGGGCTATGAGTTAGTGATTCATCCCCCCTTTGAAAACTATCCATCGGGCGACGATTATCAGGATGCTTTACGCGTCAGTCAATTTATGGAAACGGAAATTCGCAAAATCCCGGGGCAATATTTTTGGGCTCAACCACGCTTTAAAACGAGGCCAGAAGGTGAGGCAAAAATTTATTAGCAATTCGCGAATTTTGATACCTGCGACACTATCGATAAGTTAAAGATAAAATAAAATTCCATTTTATAAAACCAAACTTGATAAGTGGTGGCATCAAAATTATGATAAGAAAAAACTATGAGCAATTTAGAAATAGTGCCATTGAGCTGCAACAGATACTAAAGTCTTCCCAGGCTCATGCGGCAAAAGAGTTTTTGTCCAGTGATCTCGGGGTGCTTTTAGAAAAAATAATAGTCAGTAGTAGTGATTTTGGAATCGTGCAGGAAGTTCCAAAGTTTGAAATCATGGCGCGAGGGATTTTACCGGTAGCAGAGCAGGCTTATTTTAATTTTTATAGTCTTGCAAGATTTGATCAGGAAGAAAAATCAAGCGAATTAATGGCTCACTAGAAAAGGTGTAAGAGAAAGCGTAAAGCAACTTCAATTGCCTTGATTGTGTTGCCTGGAAAATAAAAATGCGTTAATGCTAGCGATTTTTTACCGCTAGCGAATGCTATACCCCCATACCAATTGTCCCCAAATAAGTAGTATACAAACATTGCCAGCCATAAAAGCTTTCATGCGATGAATAACATCGTTACTAGTGATATGAATCCAGCTATGGACGACGCGTGCGGCAACAAAAATCCAACTAAAAATAATCATTGTCATGCTTTCTAAATGAAGCGCGATGGCAATTGTGCCTGCGGCATAAAAGAGCATTGGGATTTCAAATAAATTGCTGTAATTGCGTGCTGCTTGAGTAACCTTGGCTGGTGCTTCGGCGCCTGAATTAAAGCGAAAGTAGCTCAGTTTTAATTCGCCTGCTTTTACTGCGTGTACGCGTAGCCTAAACATGTAAAAAGCTACGCCGAAAGTAAGTAAAATCATTGCGAACATTGGGTAGATCATAATGGCACCCGGTAATTGTTATTAACATTAAGGTAAGGCTGATCGATTTTAATACGGCTGCAGGGGGAGTCTGTGCGATTGGTGTGGTTTCTGTATAATGCCTGTTTTTAGGTTAATGTACATCCTACTTACCGTTCTATTTTGCATTTCCAAAGTATTTAACATCTACCCAAAAGTATTTAACATCTAAAGGTTAATTTCATGATTATCAAGCCAAAAGTTCGCGGTTTTATTTGTATTAATGCGCACCCTCAAGGTTGCGCGGCTAATGTACAAGAGCAAATCGCTTTCACGAAAGCACAAGGCCCCATCGCTGGTGGACCTAAAAAGGTATTGGTTCTTGGTTGTTCTACTGGCTATGGCTTAGCGTCGCGTATCACCGCAGCTTTTGGTAGTGGTGCTGACACTTTAGGCGTTTGTTTTGAAAAGCCACCAACAGATAGCAAATGTGCTTCTGCCGGTTATTACAATACTTCAGCATTTCATGATGTGGCGAAAGATGCTGGTTTGAATGCGCAAACAATTAATGGTGATGCCTTCTCTGACGAGTGTAAAGCGCAAGTTCTTGAGCTGTTGAAAAATGGCATAGGTAAAGTGGATTTAGTGGTTTATAGCTTGGCATCACCACGCCGAACGGATCCTAAAACGGGTGTGGTTTATTCTTCTGTACTGAAGCCTATTGGTCAGGGTTATAGCGCTAAAAATTTAAATACTGACTCACTTAAAATTGCCGATATCACTGTTGAGCCTGCCAACGAACAAGAAATTGCCGACACCGTTAAAGTAATGGGTGGTGAAGATTGGGAGCTGTGGATTGATGCTTTGAAGGGAGCTGATTTATTGGCGAATAATTTTCAAACGGTTGCTTATACATATTTAGGCGACAAGTTAACCTGGCCTATCTACGGTCATGCCACCATCGGGAAAGCGAAAGAGGATTTGGATCGCGCAGCAAAAACCATGAGTGCGAAATTGGCGAGTGTGAATGGTAAGGCGCGCGTTGCTGTGCTTAAAGCTTTGGTAACTCAGGCAAGTTCAGCGATTCCGGTAATGCCTTTGTATTTGTCGATTTTAATAAAAGTAATGAAAGAAAACGGTACTAATGAAGGTTGTGTTGAGCAAATTCAACGTTTATTTACCGAGTGTTTGTACAACGCCAATCCACGTTTGGATGCTGCTGGTCGTTACCGTGTAGACAACAAAGAGCTTGATCCAGCTGTGCAAGCGAAAGTAGAAGCAATTTGGCCGCAAGTAACAGAAGAGAATTTATTCGAGATTACTGATCACAAAGGCTATCGCGATGACTTTTTGAAACTGTTTGGTTTTGGCGTCGCGTCAATTGATTACGATGTTGAAACCAGTTCTTTGGTTGAAACAAATTTTTAAACGGGTTTCGTAAAGCGCTGTTGGCCATTTTTTAGTCCGTAGATATAGCAGATGTGGCTGCAGGAATCTGACGTTTAATTGTCACTATTCGTGCGGCAGTCTGATGTTTTATTAGTCTGGTTTTATGGAGCCATTGGCTAATTTTTGCCGGAAACGAGTTTAAGTTGCCAGTGATCTGAACGAACCGTTAAAAAAGCGCAGAAATTTTTGACGGTTAACGGTATGCTAGCGAGGTTATCTATTTGATACTGTGAATGTTTTGTCGGGAGCTGACATGTTATATACCCTCAAAGAGCTGTTTGCGAAGTTAGGTTTACCCAACTCCCCTAGTGATATAGATGCTTTTATTAAGCGTCATCATCCGCTGCCACAAGCTGCGCCTCTGGCAAATGCGAGTTTCTGGACTCCAGAGCAAGCAGCGTTTTTACGCGAGGCACGTCAACCCTATTCTGATTGGGAAGAGGTTGTCGATGAGTTGAATTGTTTACTGCGCGATTAACGAATAGTCGCTGTAAATTATATAAATAGCGCATATCTGCAATAGAATGCGCTATTTTTTTGCCTGTAAAACAGGGTCATGATCCCAGCAATAATGACGAAGTGAGGTTTGAATACGGAAGCTTTGCTGAGCAGGATTCCAGCATGGCGTGCATTAGGTAAATAAGCTAGAATGCCCGCCATTCGCGGTAACTCCCTTGCGTCATGTTCGTTTGGGGGCTAACCAACTCTACAACTCCCATAAAGACTCATACTCCCTGTGACTGACCTAAGCCATATCCGTAATTTTTCAATCATTGCCCACATTGACCACGGTAAATCAACCATCGCTGATCGCTTTATTCAGATGTGCGGTGGCTTGAGTGAGCGTGAAATGGAAGCTCAAGTGCTGGATTCTATGGATCTGGAGCGCGAACGCGGTATTACCATCAAAGCCCACAGCGTAACGCTGTTTTACACGGCACGCGATGGCAAAACCTATCAACTCAA
>JAYTSJ010000107.1:0-19076 GCA_043745725.1 Gammaproteobacteria bacterium
AAGCTTCAGTGTATTGCGTTCTTCATTACCGTCATTTTTCAAATCAAACTTTTCGATAGATGTTGAATGGCGTATTAATTTACATTTTGTCTATTAGTAGTTTAGCTGTTAGTTAAACCTGTGCCTAACGATTTTATATTTCTACGTAAATTGTTTGAAAAAATATTAGCAATAAAATCTATCGAAGATATTTATACAATTGATTTTGAATATAGCCTGTTATTAGCTAAGCTAGTCATGAAGTTAACATTTGTACACAAATATTAAGAGTACCCTCACAATGGAAGAACAACTTATGAATACTACAACCTTAACGACTTCGGCTGGGGCACCTGTTGCAGAAGATAACAACAGTATTAGCGTCGGCCCCCGTGGGCCTTTAACTTTTGATAATCACTATTTGTTTGAAAAGCTCGCGCATTTTAATCGCGAGCGTATTCCGGAGCGTGTCGTGCACGCGCGTGGCACTGGAGCTTATGGTCATTTCGTGCTCAGTAAAAGTTTGAGCGACGTCACCATTGCTGATTTTTTACAACGAGTCGGCGAAAAAACGGAAGTATTTGTACGCTTCTCTACTGTGGGAGGGGGGCAGGATTCAAGCGATTATGCGCGTGATCCGCGTGGTTTTGCTGTTAAGTTTTATACTAGGCAAGGCAATTTCGACATGGTTGGCAATAATACACCCGTATTTTTCTTGAATGATCCAATGAAGTTTCCTGATTTTGTCCACTCGCAAAAGAAAAATCCGCGCACTAACTTACCCGATGCGCAAACGGTTTATGAGTTCTGGGCCAGTCATCCGCAATCTCTGCACCAGATGACGATTCTCATGTCTGATCGAGGTATTCCGGCCTCTTATCGTCACATTCACGGATTTAGCTCCCATACCTTAAGTTTGTGGAATGACAAGGGCGAGAGGGTTTGGATTAAATGGCATTTCAAAACCAATCAGGGAATCAAAACCGTCACCAACGAAGAAGCCGCATGTTTACCTGCTCATGGCGCACAACAAGATTTGGTCGAAGCAATTGATCGCGGTGATTTTCCAAGCTGGACAGTACAATTGCAGATAATGACCGAGCAGCAAGCGGGTTCTTACCACATCAATCCGTTTGATATGACTAAAGTCTGGCCATATCGTGATTTCCCCGTGATAGAAATTGGTCAGTTGGAGTTGAATCGCAATGTGCAAAATTACTTTGCCGAAACTGAGCAGGTAGCCTTTGCGCCGAGCAACCTGGTTCCCGGTGTAGGAGTGTCGCCCGATAAAATGCTGCAAGCGCGGTTGTTAGCCTATCAGGATGCACATCGCTATCGTGTTGGGGTCAATCATAATCAGATTCCAGTCAATGCCCCACGTTGCCCTGTGAATCATTATCAGCGCGATGGTGCTATGGCGGGATGCCCGATGCACAACGGCGCGCAAGTTCAATCGAGTGGGGCAAATTTTTATCCCAATGATCGTATAGATCAAGGCGCACCTGTGCCTGGCACGGCATTTAAAGAGCCGCCCCTGCATCTTTCCACCGCCGCCTTAACAACTTATGATCAATCCGATGAGGATTATCACTCCCAAGCAGGCGACTTATTTCGTGTAATGAATGAAAATCAAAAGCAGCAATTAGTGGGTAATATCGCGGCGGGGCTTCGTCAAACAACTGTCTCAGTGCAAGAGCGTATGTTGATACAGCTTGGTAAAGCGGACGCTGACTATGCAGCAAGAGTGAAGGTATTATTGTAACGCTTATTGCTTTTACATAAACAGCAACAAAAAAGGCACTGTGAAAACAGTGCCTTTTTTGTTGCCGGGTATTAGTATGCAAACATAATTTTATAAGGTGGCAACCATGGCCCTGGATTTAGCAAACTTGCGTCGCGAATATCTGCAAGGCGGATTGGAATTGGCTGATTTGGCCGCAAGTCCGTTTGAGCAATTTAATCGTTGGATGCAACAAATTATCGCCGCAGAAGTTCCTGACCCCAACGCTATGACCATTGCAACAGTGGATGTCAGCGGCCAACCATCGCAGCGGATTGTGTTATTAAAGAATTTAGATGAAAAAGGTTTTGTGTTTTATACCAACCTGCGCAGTCGTAAGGCGCAAGAATTAAAACAAAACCCCAAAATCAGCTTGCACTTTCCTTGGCATATCTTGGAACGACAGGTCAAAGTTTGTGGTGTGGCTGAAGAATTATCTACTACTGAGGTTTTAAAATATTTCATCACCCGTCCGCGTGACAGCCAATTGGGTGCGTGGGCATCACAACAAAGTCGCCCAATATCTTCGCGCGCATTATTGATGCAGCAATTTGAGTTAATGAAAAATAAATTTGCAAAAGGTGAAATTCCATTGCCTGATTTTTGGGGTGGCTTTCGTGTGAAGCCGCATCAAATAGAATTTTGGCAAGGTGGTGAAAATCGTTTGCACGATCGCTTTCAGTATAATTTACAGCCAGATAATTCATGGGCAATTAATCGCTTGGAACCATAAACATTTTTTTTCACAATGATTAAACATCTATGCAAAAATCTTTATCTCCCGTTGCTAATAAACGCCGCCCTTTGGATGGCATTCGTGTCATCGAAATTGGGCAATTACTAGCTGGTCCGTTTGCTGGTTGTATGCTTGCGTATTTTGGTGCTGAGCTTATTAAAATCGAACCGCCAGAAACCGGTGATCCTATTCGTGGATGGCGTGTATTAGAAGACGGTACATCACTTTGGTGGCGCAGTCTGGGCCGTAATAAAAAAAGTATTACGCTGGATTTAAAAAAAATTGAAGGTCAAAAAATTGCGCGACAATTAATTGATACTGCTGATGTTGTGATTGAAAATTTTCGCCCGGGTGTTATGGAGGGCTGGGGTTTGGGCCCGACGGAAATTAAAAAAACAAATCCAAAGTGTGTTTATGCGCGCATTTCTGGTTATGGCCAAACCGGGCCTTATGCAAGCAAACCTGGGTTTGCTTCAGTGTGCGAAGGCATGAGTGGTTTTCGTTTTGTAAATGGTTTTGCAGATCAAGCACCAGTGCGTCCCAATTTAAGTATTGGCGATACTATTGCGGGCATTCATGCAGCGCTGGGCATTACCCTTGCATTGCTTGAGCGTGAGCGGAATGACGCAAATGAAGGTGATGGCCAGGTAGTGGACGTTGCGCTTTATGAAGCTATGTTTAATTTGATGGAAGCGGTTGTGCCTGAATTTGACGGTGCCGGGGTAATTCGTCAGCCATCTGGCACTACCGTTACTGGCATCGTGCCCACCAATACTTATCGTTGCAAAAATAGAAAGTATGTAGTGATCGGTGGCAATGGTGATTCAATTTTCCAACGCTTAATGGAAGTTGCTGGTCAGCCAGAAATGGCGTATGACCCACGCATGGCTAACAATACGGGTCGTGTTATTCATGAAGCTGAAATAGACCACGCACTTGCGATATGGTGCTTAAGTAAAGATTCCGACGAAATTCTAGCTTTGCTTGACAAAGCTCGTGTGCCCGGCGGCCCGATTTACAATGTTGAAGATATGTTTGCTGATCCACATTTCAATGCGCGCGGCATGTTCGAGCAAGTTGAAATTAATGGTAAGCCATTAAAAATTCCGGCGATATTACCCAAGCTTTCTGAAACTCCAGGCCGCACTGATTGGCCGGGCTTGGAAGTGGGTAGTCATACTCAGGATATTTTAGAAAATATTTTAAATTTATCTTCAGCCGAAATTAATACTTTAAGAGAAGCTGGTGTAATTTAATTCTGTTTTCGTTATCGAGTTATTAAATAATGATTTTACAATCTGGTTTGTATCGCCACTACAAGGGCAATGATTATTATGTTTTTCAAGTCGCATATCACAGCGAAACACGTGAAGCCTTAGTTGTTTATCAATGTTTATATGATGACTATTCCTGGTGGGTAAGGCCCTTAAGTATGTTCGTAGAAACGGTTAGTATTGATGGCAAAGCTATTCCACGCTTTCAATTTGTGCGTGATCTTTCCGCCGCAGAAATTAAGTCTTTCGCTAAAAATAATGAGGCAGCAGATAACACTGCTGTGAATAACGAAACTGGTGTTAACGAAGCTGTTGCTAACAACAATGTTGATAGCGAAGGGGCAGGTAAATCCAGTGTCTGAAATAGATTTTCAATTACAGGATGAGCGTTGGATGCGCCGCGCACTTGAATTGGCCGCACAAGGAGAAGCGCTTGATGAGGTACCGGTAGGTGCAGTGATTGTACGCAACGATGAAATGATTGGTGAAGGGTTTAATCAGCCTATAACGAGTCATGACCCTACTGCTCACGCTGAAATAGTTGCGCTGCGTATGGCGGCACTGCAGGAACTAAATTATCGTTTAGTGGGTGCAACACTTTATGTCACGCTTGAACCATGCACTATGTGCGTGGGTGCTTTGGTGCATGCGCGCGTAGCTCGGTTAGTGTATGGCACTACGGAACCTAAAGCTGGTGCAGTGGAAAGTAAAAGTCGCTTGTTGGACAGCGAGCACTTTAATCATCGGCTGGAATACAGTGGTGGTGTTTGTGCAGCAGATTGTCAACAGCAGTTGAGCCATTTTTTTCAGCGTCGCCGTGAAGAGGCTAAGCAACAAAAGGTGCTAAACGTAAAAATTGAACCCTAAACAAATTTACAAAAAAAGATTTACAAAAAAATTACAAAATAGATAAAGACAAAGAGTTATCCAAATTATTGCGACTTAGTTTTTCAATTGCAGTAGGTTCGGTTTGTAACGAATTTGTTGCATCGTCAGAGTTGGTATTCGATGTTGCCAAGCGGAATAACTCGTGTTGTTCATGCCACACAAGAATTTTTTGGTAGTTGAGTACGTTTTGCACATAAGCTACGGGCTCCCAGCCGCGCGCATAGCCATGCTTAGCGGTATTGTAATATTGGTATTTGGCTAGCAATGGAAAGCGTTGACTAACATCTTCCCAATGGTTGGGATTGCCGCCCATTTTTTCAGTGAGCACGCGCGCATCTTCTAAGTGGCCTAAGCCCAAATTATAAGCTGCCAAGGTCATGCACAAGCGATCCTCACCTTGTATATTTTCGGGCAAACGTTCTTGTAAACTTTTAATATATTTTGCGCCGCCGTTAATACTTTGATTGGGGTCTTCACGATCACTGACGCCGAGTTCTTTTGCTGTATCAAAAGTTAGCATCATAAAGCCGCGCACTCCCGTTACAGATTCTGCTTGAGGATTCCACTGTGATTCTTGATAGCCAATTGCAGCAAGTAGTTTCCAATCCAGCCCATATTCATTTGCCGCAGTTTTAATACCATCTTCCCACTGTGGCAAACGTTTTTCCAAGCGATAAGAAAACATCATGGCATCGCTACTGGTAATAGTTTCAAGTTGCTCAAAAAAGCGCGCTGTGATTTGCGCAAGCGATCCGTTTTGGTGAATGTTAGTCAAATACTTTTGCGCTGCATCATAAAGGCTATTATCGCGCGATTGTGTGAACGCCCAAGTCACAGGTTGAGCTGTGTTAAGGTTCAGTGCGAATTCCGTGTGCGGGTAAGAATAACGATAAAGTGTATAAATTGCTGAATCAATCACTGCATAATCCACTTGGCCTTGTTCAACCATGTCAAGCAGGTCAATGATTTCCACGCCGTCCATTTCTTTCCAGCGTAATTCGGGAAGTGTTTGTTGTAGGGTGCGCAGTTGTTCTAGTTGTGTTGATTTTGCGAGCACTACAATATTTTTGCCAAGCAAATCATTTAATTCAGTGGGTGCAGTTTGAGTCGTGTTATAAATTACCTGCTGAGTAACTTCCATATAGGGTGAAGTCAAACGTAAATGTTGCGATGCATTTAATTTTGCAATTATGCTGGCGCTGGCTAAATCAAAATCATCATTATTGATTTTAAAATAAGTTTTAGTCGCTTTGTCATCATCTTGAATGACCAGCTTCACACCCAAAGATTTTGCAAAATCTTGCAGCAAAGTGTATTCAAAACCTGTTAAGCCGTTAGCGCCTTCGTAAAAAGTTGTGGGGCCACTGCGTGAAATAACGCGCAACTCACCACTTGCGAGTACTTGTTCTAGTTGGCTCGGTGGCACGCTACGTACGAGTAAACTGCAGCAACACACGAGTAGTAAGGCAACAAAAAAATTAGTGAGAGTAAATCGTTTTACTCTTGAGCGCTTTCGAATATCCATAAAAGGTTCCTCGATGTTTGAACTGCATTACTCCCAGGGTCGTTCATTTTCGTGGTAGGCACTTATTGCCGAATCTATCCCTTCCCGATTCGTTGCAATATAGGTCCATTTTAAAGGCTTGTATGTGCGCTGCCTAGCTTGTTTTTTGAGCGAAACTCGGGTAGGCAACTGACCTAAACTAAAGGGTTATTAATAAAAACATATTATTTACAGTGGGTTAGCGGTAAGCTTTTATCCAATTTCAGAAGAAAAAATACACAAAAATTTGTTGTATTTTGCGCCATTTTTGGCACATTAAGCATTTTTTTGAAGAATTTTTCGATTATTTGTCATGAAAAGCCACATAAATATGATTAAACTTCTACCTTTTGTCTGATTTAAATAGTGCATTTAGCGGTTAAGCCCGCCTTGAGTTCTTAATGGTTTTATTTGCGAATCAATTTCATCTCCTACGTGCGCAGCGTTTAGCTGAATCTACGACCGAATTTTTGGCGCGTGGTAAATCGGTTATACGCTGTGAGATTTGCCAAATGGGAAATTTTGCGTGCCTATGTGCATGGCGGCCTGAGTTGCAATCCTCGTGTGAATTTATTCTAGTGATGCATCGGATAGAGGTATTTAAGCCAACGAATACAGGGCGGTTAATTGCTGATGTGTTGCCAGAACAAACACATGTATTTTGTTGGGATCGCACGGCGCCAGCAAAAGAATTATTGGTATTACTGCAAGATAAAAAGCGCCAATGTTTCATTGTGTTTCCTGCGAATGCAGATTCGCCGGCAGAGGATGTAGGAAAAGTTGAACGCACTATTTTTAGTGAAATTCCACGCAATGAAAAAATTCCCACGTTTATTTTGCTGGATGGAACCTGGAAGCAAAGCAGTAGGATGTTCCATTTAAGTCGTTGGTTGGATGGTGTTGCGTGCATTTCTCTATCGGATGTTTTTTTGCGCGATTATGTAAAAAGCTATGCGATGCGTAAATCCCACCAGGATAATTATTTATCTACCACAGAAGCGGCTGCTTTGTGTTTGCAGTTGGCTGGTGAGCAGAAAAACAGTGAGATACTGTTGAATTATTTTCAGTTGTTTAATGAGCATTATTTAGCAACTCGCGCTTGTTGTCCGCCAGTGATAGGCGCTTTGCATCAGCAGCTGGCAGATTCAGTGTTATTAAAGGATTAGGCGGTTTGCCTCATGCTGGCTGATGTTGTCCGCTCCCTCTTGTAGTTAATATCCTACAAAAATAAGCGTTTTTTGCGACTGTTGCTGTTGCGGCTTTTCCATGACAATCGTTTCCAACAAGGAAGTCTTCTGGGAATGGATGTTGGCCAAGAAAGGTCAAAGGATGCGCCTAATCTCGTGGTTAGTTTGGACGTTGTTTTTAAGGATAATGAGGCTCAGCAGGATGTAAGGCTGGATGATTTAACAAGGATTGAAGTTAAGTGTTCTGGACGAACCAACAGTATAGGGCTGCCCCGAAGGGGGTCGCCCTTTTTTGTTTGGGTGAGGGGGTTTGGGTATTAGGGGTTTGGGTATTTGTGTGTTTAGGATAGTATTTTTATTTTTTTGTGGTTGTTTTTCCCGTCGTTTTTTTAATAAATCCACGTACTTTGTCTAGCCAAAAACTTTGCGAGTCATTCACCGTGACAATATGTTCTGGCGGTAATATTAGCTGGTGATAGTCTTTAAGATTCTTACGCATGGCCTCGGCATGATGTAAGCGGCGCACTTCAATTTGGAATTGATCGTCGGGCGAAAAAAATACATCCATAACAGGTAATTTTGTCACCGAAAAAATAGCAGCTAATTGCTCCTGCGTGAGTGGTTCCTGTTCTTGTAAATTCACTAACACCAGTGCTTGTATGTTTTTCTTGTAGAGTTCCGCGAGGCTGTCTGGTGCGCTGCTGTTATCCACAACGACGACAAGATTCGGCTGACCAATTTTGCCAAGCAGAGCAATTGCGGCACCAACACGTTCAATGATCAATTGAGCGCGAGGGAGCGACGCTATAATTTCCTGGTTAGGTGCTGACGAAGTTTGTGCTGTAGCTGTAGAAGAGTTATCTGTTGCAGCCACCGCTGAAGATGTAATGGGCGATGACGCAGCACTGGATAGTTGAGATTCGTCTGAACTATGTGTATCCAAGGATTTGCTGTGCGCCAGTGTTTGTGCGGAATGTGCAGATGGCAGCGGAACCGTCATGGTATCCCAGCCGTAAATTGGGAAATTGCGACGGAGACTTTCCAGCGGCGCTGGCCACAATTGTGGTAACTCAGGGGCATGTAAAATTAACAATGATCCTTGGGTTTTACGTGTTTCCCCAGCTTTGAAAAGTGCAATAATTTTTTCGTTGGGGGTTTCCAACCATTGAACTTCAGTGGGGCGGGCGATGGCAAGTAACGCATTATCGCGCTCGGGGATGGAGGAGAATATCGGTTTTTCATCGGACGTTGTTAGAGTGGGCGCGACAGTGGATTCAGTGGTTGCAGGCACACTGGGTGCGGGATCGCCGGGCGCTTGAGCTACCAGGAGCGGTGCCTGTAACCCCAGCATAAATACTAGAGCTAATTGGCGGATTATTAGGCTTTTACGAAGTATATGCATAACGCTTTTATTTTCTCTCGTTGCCTTGTAGCGGTTCATCTCACTACAATGCTTTTAGATATCCTATTCTGGTCATCGGAGCTTATATGAAAAACTTGAGTATAAAAGACTTGGGGGGTGCAGAAAACTTTAAAGATATGCATAACTTTAAACGAGATTTTAAAATAGCGCCTTCTATTTTATCGGCGGACTTTGCGCGTTTAGGTGAAGAGGCAGACGCTGTCCTGGCTGCCGGTGGCGATTTTATTCATTTTGATGTGATGGATAACCATTATGTGCCCAATCTCACCATCGGCCCAATGGTCTGTAAAGCATTGCGGAAATACGGGATCGCGGCACCGATTGATGTGCATTTAATGGTTGAGCCAGTGGATGATTTGATCGTGCAATTTGCCGATGCCGGCGCTACTTACATTAGCTTTCATCCTGAAGCATCGCGTCATGTGGATCGCTCGTTGCAACTTATTAAGGATAAAGGTTGTAAAGCGGGCTTAGTGTTGAATCCAGCCAGTTCGCTCTCGCTCATCGAGAATGTGATGGATAAGCTGGATATGTTGCTATTGATGTCAGTCAACCCAGGTTTTGGTGGTCAAGCGTTTATCCCGCATACGCTGGTTAAAATTCGCGAAGCGCGCGCTTTAATTGATGCTAGTGGTTTTGCTATTCGGCTTGAGGTTGATGGCGGGGTGGGGCCTGCGAATATTCGCAGTATCGCTCAGGCTGGAGCAGATACTTTTGTGTCTGGCTCTGCGATTTTTAATGCGCCCAACTATCAAGAAGCCATAATGGCAATGCATGCTGAATTGGCTTTAGCCTAATTTTAAACGGTGGCTAAATTCAGGGTAGGCATTTCTGGATTAATTCAGTACACTTCACTTACATCATATTAGGACTACCCCCGTGCATTACTCGCTGCTTTCTCACTTAGAATGCGTTGCCCCCTTCGCTCGATGGCGTTGCTAGTCCCCTTTGCCTCTCTAATCTTGAATAAGGGCCCTTAATAAAAAGGCTCTTAATACAAGAGAAGGGCTTCTTCAATAATTTGCTTACCTACTTGCCCTATTGGCGCAGCAGGTGGTGATCCAAAAAAATAAGTTTAAGGCGAGCCAACCAGCTTTGGCAGTCGCAAAAGGTACAGATATGACTCCTGAACAGTTTTCTGAATTAGCTCAGCAGGGCTATAACCGTATTCCCGTTATGCGTGAAGTGTTGGCGGATTTAGATACGCCACTTTCTTCTTATCTCAAATTGGCCTGCGGGCCTTACTCGTATTTATTTGAATCTGTTCAAGGCGGCGAAAAATGGGGGCGTTACTCCATGATTGGTCTGCCTGCGCGCACGCTCCTCAAAGCCTTTGGCGACCAAATTCAGATTGAGCGCGATGGTGAAATTGTTGAACGTCATACCCGTGCGGATGCGTTAAGTTTTGTGGAAGAATTTAAACAGCGTTATCGCGCGCCAGAGTTACCCGGCTTGCCGCGTTTTACCGGCGGGTTAGTGGGTTATTTTGCTTACGATTGTGCTCGTTATGTGGAACCGCATTTAAAAGCCACTACACCTAAAGATGTAATTGGTACGCCGGATATTTTATTGTGTGTTTCAGATGAAGTATTAGTGTTTGATAATCTTGCCGGAAAATTAATTTTTGTGATTCATGCAAATCCAGAAGTTGAAAACGCATACGCGAAAGCGAATACCAGGTTGGATGAATTAGCGCGTCAATTAACACAATCCACGCCGAGTATTGCATCTATAAGTTTGCAAGCAAACTTACCTGCTAGTGGTAATAAAGAGTTGCAATTTACTTCACACATGGGCGAAGCGGGTTATAAAAGTGCAGTTGAAAAAATTAAACAGTACACGCTTTCTGGCGATATTATGCAAGTTGTCCCATCGCAACGTATGTCGATTGATTTTGATGCGGAGCCATTGAATTTATATCGTGCACTGCGTAATTTAAATCCATCACCTTATATGTATTTCATGAACATGGGCGATCATTACGTGGTTGGTTCCAGTCCGGAAATTTTAGCGCGCTTAGAAAATGGTGAAGTGACTGTCAGGCCAATCGCAGGAACACGTCGTCGTGGGCGCACACCCGAAGAAGATAAAGCGTTAGAAATTGAATTAGTCAATGATCCCAAAGAAATTGCCGAACATTTAATGCTCATAGATTTAGGCCGTAACGATGTCGGGCGCGTTAGTAAAATTGGCAGTGTTAAACTCACTGACAAAATGGTGGTAGAGCGTTACTCGCATGTTATGCATATTACTTCAAATGTTACCGGGCAACTGAAAGACGGTTTGCAAGCTATGGATGTGTTGCGTGCGGCTTTACCTGCGGGCACTTTGTCGGGCGCACCAAAAATTCGCGCGATGGAAATTATTGACGAAATAGAAACAGAAAAGCGCGGCATTTATGGCGGCGCTGTGGGTTATATTTCGTGGAATGGCAATATGGACACTGCAATTGCTATTCGCACTGCTGTGATAAAAAACGGAAAACTTTATGTGCAAGCGGGTGGAGGAATAGTAACTGATTCAATTCCTGCTCTCGAGTGGAAAGAAACCATGAATAAAGCACGCGCTATTTTTCGCGCAGTGGAAATGGTTGGTGCAAATAAAACAGGCATTGTTGATAAAGCTGCTGTTGAAATAGCAGGTGGTGCAAAATGATTTTAATGATTGATAACTACGATTCGTTTACTTACAACCTTGTGCAGTATTTTGGCGAGTTAGGCGCTGACATGAAAGTTGTGCGCAATGATGAAATTACCATCGCAGGAATTGCCGCACTTGCACCTGAAAAAATTGTTGTTTCTCCTGGCCCTTGTACACCTAATGAAGCCGGTGTATCGGTTGAAACCATCAAAACTTTTGCCGGAAAAATTCCCTTGCTCGGTGTGTGTTTAGGCCACCAAAGTATTGGCCAGGCGTTTGGTGGTAACGTTATTCGTGCTCCGTTTGTTATGCACGGAAAAACTTCACCGATTTATCATAATAATAAAGGTGTATTTAGCGGTTTGAAAAACCCGTTTCAAGCAACGCGCTACCATTCATTGGTCATTGAAAAAGAATCGATTCCTGATTGTTTGGAAATTACGGCCTGGACGCAACATGAAGATGGCAGCATGGCAGAAATTATGGGTGTTAAACATAAAACTCTTGCCGTGGAAGGTGTGCAGTTTCATCCGGAGTCCATTCTTACTGAGCATGGGCATGATATGTTACGAAATTTTCTGCAAGGAAAATAACTAAAATGTCGCAAATTAAAATTTACGGGCTGAGAAAACATTTAGACCCGATTAAAAAATTGTTGTCTGATGTTATTCATTCCTGCGTGATGGATGCTTTGCAATTCCCAGCGGATAAACGCGCACACCGTTTTATTGCGTTGGAGCAAGACGATATGTTTATGCCGTCAGGTCGCACGGATGCCTATACCATCATCGAGATTACGATGATTGAAGGCCGTTCGGTAGATGCGAAGAAAAAATTAATCCGCTTGCTGTTTGAAAGAATTAAAAATCAATTGAATATAGAAACTATGGATGTCGAAATATGTATCTACGAAAGCCCTGCATGTAATTGGGGTTTTCGTGGAATGCATGGCGATGAAATAAAACTTAATTACAACATCAATGTGTGAACACCATGGACATAAAAAAAGCATTAAATAAAGTAGTATCTCGCATTGATCTCAGTACCGATGAAATGATTTCCGTTATGCGTGAAGTGATGACCGGTGTCGCAACACCGGCGCAAATTGGTGGATTCCTAGTGGCCTTGCGCATGAAAGGTGAGTCGCTGGATGAGATTACTGGCGCTGCTATGGTGATGCGCGAGTTGGCGACAAAAGTTGATATCAATGTTAACTATTTGGTTGATACTTGTGGTACTGGTGGCGATGGTGCCAATTTATTTAATGTGTCCACCGCCAGTGCATTTGTGGTGGCAGCAGCGGGTGGCAGAGTTGCCAAGCATGGCAATCGTTCGGTTTCCAGTTCTACAGGCAGTGCTGATGTGCTTGAAGCAGCCGGTATTAAATTAGATATCACACCAGAACAAGTTGCACTTTGCGTAAAAGAAATTGGTGTCGGTTTTATGTTTGCGCCAGCGCATCACAGCGCAATGAAACATGCGATTGGCCCGCGCAAAGAATTAGCCTTACGTACTATTTTTAATATGCTTGGCCCACTCACTAACCCTGCTAACGTGAAGCGCCAGGTCATTGGTGTGTTTAACGGTGCACTGTGCAAGCCTATGGCGGAAGTGCTGGGTCGCCTCGGCAGTGAGCATGTGATGGTGGTGCATGCAAAAGATGGCTTGGATGAAATTAGTGTCGCAACCGTAACGCATGTTGCTGAATTGAAAAATGGTGTGGTTCGTGAATACACGATTACACCTGAAGATTTTGGTATAGATTCAAGAAGCCTTATTGGTTTGAGTGTGAATAGTGCGCAAGAGTCATTAGATCTTATATTCGATGCCTTAGGTAAGCGTCGCGGACAACATGCACAAAAAGCTGCAGATATTATTGCACTGAATGCTGGCGCCGCAATTTATGTCAGTGGAGTTGCTGTTAATTTAAATGATGGTGTCGAGATGGCACGCGATGCCATTGGCAGTGGTTTAGCGGCAGAAAAAATTCGCGAACTAGCGGCATTTACCCAAATTTATAACAATGTGTAATTGAGAAAAGTATGTCTGACACTCCAACAGTATTGCGCAAAATTATTGCCCGTAAATGGGAAGAGATTACTGCGCGAAAACAACATACATCATTAGCAGATTTAAAAATTCGCGCCGCAGAGCAAACTCCAGTACGCGGCTTTGTAAGTGCAATTGAGAAAAAAATTGCACTCGGGAAGCCAGCTGTAATTGCAGAAATTAAAAAAGCATCGCCAAGTAAGGGTGTCATTCGCGAACATTTTGTTCCTGCTGAATTAGCGCGCGCTTATGAGTTGGGTGGCGCGGCTTGCTTGTCCGTGTTAACGGATATAGATTTTTTCCAAGGTGCAGATCTTTATTTACAACAAGCGCGCGCAGCAGTAAGTTTGCCCGTCATTCGTAAAGATTTTTTAGTGGATGAATATCATATTTACGAAGCGCGTGCTTTGGGTGCAGATTGTGTATTGTTAATTGTGTCTGCATTAGATAAATCCAAGCTAAAAGAATTAAACACACTTGCACAAACGATAGGCCTGGATGTATTAGTTGAAGTACACGATGAAAAAGAATTGGATATAGCTCTAGAGTTATCTAATAAATTAATCGGCATTAATAACCGTAACCTGCACACCTTTGATGTCACCCTTGAAACCACTTATAAATTGCTCCACAGAATTGGTAATGAACATATTGTGGTCACAGAAAGTGGAATTCTTGCACCTGCTGATGTGAAGGCTATGCGTGCCAAGCAGGTGAATGCATTTTTAGTAGGTGAGGCGTTTATGAGGGCGGATGACCCGGGAGCAGCGCTGAGTGAGTTTTTTAATTAGACGCTTGTTCTGAAATAAAAAAAACCCGCACATTCTGCGGGTTTTTTATTGAGTCATATTGTCATGTCTGAGATGAAAAAAACTCTGAGATAAAGAAAATTCTTATATGAAGAGAACTTAGCGCGTTCCGAAAACCACCATAGTTTTACCTTTCACCATCACTAAACCCTGTTCTTCCAGAGTTTTGAGTACACGGCCTACCATCTCACGCGAACAACCGACAATACGGCCAATTTCCTGGCGCGTAATCTTAATCTGCATACCATCGGGGTGGGTCATGGCATCTGGCTCTTTGCAAAGCTCTAGCAGCGTACGTGCTACACGGCCAGTAACATCAAGGAAGGCAAGATCACCTACTTTGCGGGTAGTGGCACGTAAACGACGCGCCATTTGAATGCCGAGGGCAAACAAAAATTCCGGATGAGCTTCAGATATTTCCTGAAACTTAGCGTAACCAATTTCCGCAACTTCACATTCGGTTTTGGCTCTTACCCAGGCACTACGAGAATCTTTGTCGTCGAATAATCCCATTTCGCCAAAAAAATCACCATCATTAAGGTAGGCAACAATCATTTCATGACCATCATCATCTTCAATCAGAACGGTGACTGAACCCTTAACAATGTAATACAGTGAATCGCTTTTATCGCCTGCATAAATAATAGTGCTTTTGGCCGGATACCGGCGACGATGGCAGTGGATAAGAAACTCATCCACATTTTTTATGTGTGGTGTTAGGGAGACTGAGACCAAGGTATTGCTCCTAAAAATAATGTTGTAGCAAAAATTACTCTTATTATGGCTTGCGAATGAATAACCTGCCAGTTATGCATTGCCGGTGGACATCGTTGTCTTAGTAACATCGTTGTCTTGTAACATAGTTCTTTATCACATCCTTATAAGCCTAGAGTTCACACTTGTCTAGAAAAAATTAGTAATTTCGTAAGCGATGTTGCTTTATGTGACAATATCGATTTTTTCTATAGCTGTGATAATCTTACACCACTTTTTTAATTCATTACATGAGGTTTACATGCAAGCAACAGTTAAGTGGGTAGATGGTGCGCAATTCTTGGGTGAATCAGGTAGTGGGCATGCCGTGTTGATGGATGGCCCCGCAGATCACGGTGGCCGCAACACCGGTGTGCGCCCTATGGAAATGTTGTTGTTAGGATTGGGCGGTTGTTCATCGTTTGATGTAATGAGTATTCTGACGAAAGCACGCCAAGCCGTAACGGGTTGCCGTTGTGAGCTGCAAGCTGAACGCGCGGAAGGCATACCATCGCCATTTACCAAAATTCATATGAATTTTATTGTGACGGGAAAAGCACTGAAGGATGCACAAGTGAAACGCGCGGTGGAATTATCGGCGACTAAATATTGTTCTGCATCGATTATGCTGGAAGCGGCAGGCGTAGAAATTACTCACGCCTATGAGATTCACGAGGCGTAAGCTCTTTGCCTCTGAATAAAAGATTATCTGGTGCACGAAGTAAATTATTTGGTGGGTGTAAGTACAAAAGCACAATAATACTAAAGTCGATAACTGGTTTTTGTCATCGCTTTGGATACCAACGTCATCAAACCTTTGACCGGTGTAGGAAAACGCATGCCACCCGCTGATAACGCCATGTCTGCATGGCGCGCTTCATCGCGCAGCATTTGCGTAACCACAGCGCGGCTTTTTGCATCCCGTGTGGGCAGTTCTTCCAAATGATGTTGTAAGTGATTGCAAACTTGCTCTTCAGTGGCGGCCACAAACCCCAAGCTGACTTTGTCGCTCACTAAACCCGCACCGGCACCTATCGCAAACGACATTCCGTACCACAGTGGATTCAAATAACTGGTGTGGCTATTCAGTGCATCCAGGCGCTCTTGGCACCACACTAAATGATCGACTTCTTCAGCGGCTGCCTTTTCCATTTCAGCGCGCACATGGGGCAATTTCGCAGTGAGAGCCTGGCCCTGGTAAAGCGCTTGCGCGCAAACTTCACCAGCATGATTAACGCGCATTAAACCCGCCGCATGGCGTGCTTCTTCTGGCGATAATTCGGCTTCAGCAATATTTTTTGCGGGCGATGGCCGATCAGCAAACTGCTCCCCCGCAACCAGAGTGCGCAAAGCGCGGTCGGCGCGAACAATAAATTGATCAATGGCATTGAGTTGGCGCATGGCAGAAGTCTCGAATAAGCGGAACAGTAATTCTTAGGTAATTGTAACGAAAAATTTAAGTTTGGTCATTCACCATTAAGTTTGCTATTTTTATAAGCATGTCATTTCTACGCCATAGCGAGGCACCTGTGCAGGACGTTAACGAATTAAAGCTATTACTGGATTCACGCATTCCTTTGGTAGTGATCGAAACCTTTGAAGAAAAAAAGGCGCTCGATGTATTAATGCAAGTGGCAAATAAACAGGGTAGAGATTTACATCGCTGGTCGGTTACAGAAGGCATAACGCGTATTAACTTCGGCCCGCAATTAGTGGCACAAGGCAGTGAATTTAATCAAGTCGAGGAAGCACTCAAAGAAATTAAAAATCACACCCGGCCGGGTATTTATGCGCTATGTGATATTCACCCCTTTCTTGTAGAGCAACCGCAAGTTGTGCGTTTGCTAAAAGATATAGCATTGAATCATTTTGCCGTACCGCACACATTGGTATTTTTAAGTTATCAATTGCGCTTGCCGGCTGAGTTAAGGCGTTATAGCAGTTCCTATACGCTCTCCTTGCCCAGTGATGACAAAATCATGGAGATTATCCGTGAGGAGGCCAAAGATTGGTCTGACCGCCACGGTGGCGCGCGCGTAAAAACGGATAATATTACTCTCAAAAAATTATTAAATAATTTACAAGGGTTAAGCGTAAGTGACGTGCGTCGTTTAGTGCGCATTGCAATTTGGAACGACGGTGAATTATCTGAAGTGGATGTGCACGCCATTAATAAAGCAAAATTTGCGTTATTGGATATGGAAGGAGTGATGAGTTTTGAGCACCAAGTGCAAGATTTTTCACAAGTGGGTGGTTTGCGCAATTTAAAAAGCTGGTTGATTGCGCGGCGTGAAGCTTTTCTTAAAGATGAAAATAAATTGGATATGCCGAAAGGTATTTTACTGTTGGGCGTACAGGGCGGTGGTAAAAGCCTCGCGGCGAAAGCGGTGGCCGGGTTATGGGGCATAGCATTATTGCGTTTAGATGTGGGTGCACTCTACAACAAATTTCACGGTGAAACCGAGCGCAACTTACGTGAAGCGCTAAAGCTTGCCGATGCAATGTCGCCTTGCGTGTTATGGCTGGATGAAATTGAAAAAGGCATGGCGCAGGACGGCAATGACAATGGCGTATCGCAACGTTTATTAGGAACCCTATTAACCTGGATGGCAGAACGCCGCACCAAAGTGTTTATTGTCGCCACCAGTAATAATATTTCAAAATTACCACCCGAATTAATTCGCAAAGGTCGCCTCGATGAAATATTTTTTGTCGATTTACCCGACGCAGAAATACGCAATGATATTTTTCGTATTCATATTAACAAGCGCAATTTAAACTCCACCGAATTCGCGTTAGAAAAATTATCAGCTGCCAGCGAAGGTTTCTCTGGTTCTGAAATTGAACAAGCGGTAGTAGCCGCCATGTACACCGCTGCAGCGCAAGCTAAAAAATTAACCACCGACATTTTATTGCACGAAATTTCCGGCACCAGCCCATTGTCGGTAGTTATGGCAGAGCAAATAACGCAGTTGCGGTTGTGGGCAGCGGATAGAACGACCCCGGCGTAAAAGCGAAATTAATTTATAAAGGGGGGCAGCCCTTTATGTGTATTACGCAATTATTAATCAATTAATTGGCTGCAGATAAATCATCAGGCTTGGTGGTTTTTCAACAGCCTCGTTAGGTCTATTAATTATCAGGAATTAAACCATGCTGCACAAAATGTACTTCGAAGGACTTACTCTTACGGTTGAAAGTGTTGACCGCGCAATCGCATTTTACGAAGGGCTATTAGGGTTTCATTTAGAGCATAACGCGACACCACATTTTGCTTTAATTAGGGTTGGCGGAGCATGCGGCGGAACCATTGGCCTTCTCGCAATCGACCAAGCAGAAAAAGAAGGAGTGGAAAAAAGCACTCCGGCGCAAAAGCGGGCTATTCACGTAGAATTTAGTACAGATAATCTTGATGAGCTCTACGAAGAATTAAAAGCAAGAGGCGTACACTTTCATGTGCCACCTCATGATGAGCCTTGGGAGCGCTCAATGACTACTTTTGACCCTGATGGTTATGCCGTCGAGTTCGCGCAAGGTCGTCGTGGCCATAATGTCGTTAGGAAAACCATATGAATAAAATCTATCTTTCAATATGTATATTTTCATTTTTACTTTGTTCTTCTTGTCTTCCACAGCAAGACAATCGTAGTACCTATGAAAAAGATCTTTATAAAAAAGCCATGGTGAGTGAAGAAATAAAAAATTGTAAGAAAAATGGTGGAGTTGTTCAGGGTGCAGGATTGCTAGGAATACCTAACTGTGTAATAACTTATCCTGATGCTAGAAAATCTTGCAAAAATTCATCTGAATGCACGCATAAATGTTTACTAATCGGAAAAAATATTCCTATGGGGGCTCCCGCCGTGGGCGAATGTCAGCCTAACAGTTTGTCATTTGGTTGCTATGCTCCCGTCGAAGACGGTATTGCCGGGCCGGCACTATGCGTAGATTAGGTACCTGTTTTTCACTTTTTCATTTTCTATTTTTCGGTAGCACCAAGAGTTTTCAATCTTAG
>JAYTSJ010000108.1:0-11969 GCA_043745725.1 Gammaproteobacteria bacterium
TGAGCTACTTGGGACAACACTGGCCGGCGTACTGCTCGCGGCAACACTGGCTGGGGTGCTGGTAGTAGTAGAACCACCTGACGAACCGCCGCCTCCACAAGCAACTAAGCCTAATAAACTCAAACTGGAAACAATGCCAAGCGCTATAGGGCGCAGGTGCAACATAGATAATGTAAACATAAAGTGACTCCGTAATTATTGTCTTTAGCCGTTGAGATGGTCGAAAAAATATTTTTATGATGAACCCATTTTATTTTGCCAATTGGCGTATTCAGGTTGTCATTACAACACAAACGGCATTAGTTTCGTCAAAAGTAATCATTTGCGCGCCCGAGTAAATTTATTCGTACTTGAAATTCTATGCGGGGCTGCGAAGACAGCAAAAATATCGATATTAACGAAGATTTTTACCATTAAAAAAAAGCCTCGTGGATTACACGAGGCAAAAATGCAAGAAAAGCGAATCATTTACTTTTCTTTGGCAGCACCTAACTGTAAATAATCTTAGGCTTGAGCGCGCCCGAATAAATTTATTCATACCTGAAATTCTATGGGGAAACAGAAATATTGCCATTATTGGGATTGCGGGAAATGCTCACCATGAAAAAAGCCCCGTGCACGCACGAGGCAATAACATAAGAAAAGTGACTTTTCTACTTCTCTTAGGCAGCATCCATACACTGAAAGCTTGCCGACGTTTCGGCAATTAGAATTGAGGAGTGTGATAGTAGGAAGAGTGTCATATAAAGTCGTCCGAATTACAGCTTCGAACGAAAATTAAAGTGTTCGAATGAGGAATGCAGCAAGTACCCAGTAAATACTATAATAATCAAATAGTTAAAGATTTTTTTCAATGCCAGAGTTTGAACAGGCCAGCTATCACGATGCCGCAGTTATACATTCGTAACAATTAAAAAAAATGCCAGTGAATCTCTGCACTGGCATCAAAGCTACTTTTACTGCAGGGTTAGCTGCCACCAGTTGATATTCCAACCACCCACCTTGGTATAAATCACTAAATCTTGTTGGCCAGCCGTTAAATAAACTGAGGAATTAACGGTCACCCAATTTTGCCAACCACCTGTATTAGGTACAGTCACGGTCACCAAATCACTGCTACCTTTGCGAATGGTAAATTGGCCTCCGGTATAGATCGTAGCAACACGGAACTGTAAATTATAAGTGCCGCTTGTGGGTACGTTGATGGTGTAGCTCATCCAATCATTGTTATCGATATTTCCCACATTAAAACCGCCACCAGTATCGGTAGTGGTTTCCATGCGCATGCCGCTATGATAATTAAACATTTCCGCTTCAATACGATTACCAACTGTTGGTTTCCAGTTCATCCAATAGGCGATATTTTCATTGCGCACCAAGGACTGGGTTGCAAACTGACGGAAATAGGTTTCGATTTGGGCATTGCTAGCGCTGCTGATATCGATGCTGCCAAATGTGCCGCCATTGTTGCTGTTGGTTACCATGCCCCACCCCCAAGTACTGGTGTCACCATTTGAACCACCAAAGGAAACATTTTTGTAAGCCCAATTAGTGGCAGCCCAACCGTATTGATTGTTAAAAATATCATAAGCTTTACGAGTCATTTGGCCGCCGTAGCTGCCTAATAGCGTCCATGGCTGGAATTCGCCGATCAGGAATGGCGTATTGAGTGCGGCAATTTTATTGTTCCAATCGCAAGACTCACCTACACCACCGTTATTGCAGTGCAGCCAATTCGAGTACATATTGGCTTGACCGGCACCATAAGTAGCTGTGTCATTCCACCCCCACAAGCCTGGATAGAAATGCATCCAAAACGCCACATTAGTGAGACCGCGACTATTAGGATTGCCGTAAGCGTCAATACCGCTGTTATGGCCAGGCAAGAGGATCACGTGATTGGCATCCTTTGCGCGAACTACGTTAAACAATTCATAAGAGAAATTAGCGAGTGTAGTTGCATCAGTGCCCCATGGCTCATTCAGTAAATCATAAGCGGCAATGGCGGTGCGACCAGCGTAATGGGAAGCAATTTTGTCCCATAACCATTTGGTGCGATCTTTGTAGGTAGCGTTAGTCCACATTTGCGCCGCACCTATACAACCATCGTGTTGTTGGTCTGCCGCTGCTTGGCCGCCCACGGCTCCATGTAAGTCAAGAATCACGTACATACCGCGTTTTTCAGCTTCGTTAACAGCAAAATCAAGGTACTGCCAAGCATCTGGACGGAGGTTATAGGGGTTATATTCGTCTTCCACGACACTATAAAGGAAGGGGATACGAACTACGTTCATGCCCATACCTTTCATATAGTCAAAATCACGCGCAGTGATCCAACTATCACGGAACACTTTCATTAGGCGTTCTTTTTCAGCATTACCAAACCGGCCTGCAAGTGCACCTTCAAGGGTACATTGGTCGCCAATTTTGTTGCCGAAAGCCGACATTGGCTCATTCATCATCCAGAACTCTAATTGCAGCCAGTTGCCAAGATTAGTACCGCGTAAATTTACGCGATTACCACTGGCATCAACCCAAAAATGGCCACTTTGTTTAATAGCTGGGAGAATGTTGGTGTTAGTCGTTTCTGCCGTCAACTTTATCCAGTTAAGGTTAAAGCCACCGGTTTTAGCAAACACCGCAAGATTTTGTACCCCGGCGTTTAAGTACACGCGAGAATTTACAGTGGCCCAGTTTTGCCAGCCTCCGGTATTAGGAATGCTGCTTACCGCACTGATATCAACTGCATTTTGACTCAGCACAACTTGACCCGCGGTATTGGGTGAAGCGACGCGATATTGCACCGTGTACCAACCGGCAGAACTGACGTTAACGCTATAGTTCATCCAATCGTTAGCATCTATCCAACCGATATTTTGACCACCACCGGTATCAGTAGTAGTTTCGACTTGAACACCTGCCATGCCAGTGTAACTTTCGGCTTGAATAGTGACCGAAATAGCGATTTGTGCAACGCAGAGATGAGCTAATAAAGTGCTAACCAAGGCCAGTAGCACTTTAGGTGAATGAGTGATCAACTCCCGCTTAAGATGTTTAAACATAGTAATTACCTGTTGGTTCGTAGAATTATTGTTATTACGGCGTACGAAACTCATGCCAATCGGGGCAAGACATCCAGCAATGACAGTATTATTAAATTATTCAGTCAACTTTAATGCACGAACGCCTGCGGGAATTACGCAAGGTTTGGTGCGGTTAATTTAGCGCTAGTCGCCCGCTGATGTCGTTCTAATAAATTTTTTAAAGCCTAAAAGAACTTATTCGAACTTTAGCAGCTAGCGAAATTATTATGTAAAATAGGCCTGCAACGCCTGTGAAACCTTACCAAAGCCAGCAGGATTTAACGCAGCAGGCCCTAGTTATATTTATTAACAACGTTGAAAAACCAGAGTATATGCCGTCAGAATCATCAGGTCGACTTTTGAATTTACACCCCGAAAAGCTTCCCGCAGTTGTTATGTCATGATGGGCTGGCATTCTCATCTGCTAGTTTATTGCTGGAAAGTGGATATATAGCGCTTTAGACTTTACTCGGAGGTAGTATCACGGGAGACAATAGCAGGCTACTGCAACTGCCACCTTCAGCCCATTGTCTTCACTCAGAGCCTCAGGTTTCAGCCAAGCTCGAAAGCATAGCCAGATAAAAAAGTAAAAAGTCAGCCCTCGTAGATGGCTGACTGAGTTGTCCGACACTGAATAAAAAACTCGGCCGCAAGCGACCGAGTTTTAGAAGAGCCCCAGCTGCTTACTACTTTTTTCACCCTTATTCGTAACCAGAAGTTGGTTTTGAACATACTCACGAATAACTTTTTCACTCGCATTGCCAATTGTTTCTATAAAATAGCTCTGCTTCCATAATTTACCGCCCCAAAAATACTTTCGCTTGATTTGTGTGTGTAACCTGAAAAACTCTCTTGCAGAAATACTCTTTATTTTTTGCATAATACTTGACGGTAAATCTTTAGGCTCCGCCCTGACCACCATATGAATATGATCAACTGGTACCTCAAGCTCTACAATTTCAATATCATACTCATATTCAATTTTTTGGATAATAGCTTTTAAGTTGCTGCTATACGGCTCGCAGAGGTAAAAAACGAGAAGATTAAAAAATTCTTATTGAAACGTATCGTAAAATTTTCATAGCCGCGTTTATTATTTTGCATCTGTCGCAGCATCTACTTCTTTTTGCGTCATGATATGTGGAGTAGCTTCATCGGACGACAAAATAAAATCTTTACTATTGATGCCTTTACCGCCGTTACTGAGCGCATCTGAAACATTTTTCTTCAACACGATAATGGCAATACGGCGATTAATAGGATCATCCGGTTTATCAACAAGAAATGGTGACGCAGAACCCATGCCTTGTACAGTCGCCACATTATATTCTGGGTAACCACCTGCTAGCAGTGCACGCCGCGCCGAATTAGCACGATCCGCAGAAAGCTCCCAATTAGTGTAAGCGGCCCCCGTACCGTAAGGAGTGGAATCCGTATGCCCAGTGACGCTGATTTTGTTGTGCACTTTATTTAACATGGGAGCCAAGGCATTGAGCACGGCCTCCGAATAAGATTTTAAATGTGCACTGCCAGAATCAAACATGGGGCGCTGATCTTTATCAACAATTTGAATACGCAATCCAAGTGCAGTGAAATCAATTAAAATTTGATCTTTAATTTCCTGAAAGACTTCATTTTCTTTAATCTGGGATGCCATTTTTTGTTGCAAATCGTCGAGCTGTTCTTTTTCAATACGCTCTGCTTCTTTTTTTGCTTTTATTTCATTAATGTCTGCCGCAGTACCCGGCTGTGTATTGTCTTCCTTATCATCATGATTATTTTGTTTCTCTGCCATTGGGTCAGTTTCACTTGTATCCACAACGGGTCGCTCCATTTCCACCAGCCCTGCGTTGACGCCGCCAGTGCCAATATTATATTGGCTTGTAGGATCAGTAAAATAACCCGAAATAGCTCGCTGCTCATCTTTGTTTGTGCTGCCCAACAACCACATCAATAAAAAAAATGCCATCATGGCGGTCATGAAATCTGCCAGGGCCACTTTCCACCCACCACCGTGGTGGCCATGACCGTGGCCTTTTTTCTTTTTAATAATAATTGGCTGCTGCGCGCCCTTCTCCATGATCAGTGCCCTTTATTTTTTAGCGCGGTACTGTTCTTCTAACTCTTTAAAGCTAGGACGAACACTGTGATAGAGAACTTTGCGGCCAAACTCCACTGCAATTTGTGGTGGCACACCATTCATAGATGCAACCAAACAGGCTTTAATACAATCGTAAAAATGCGCTTCATCGCGATTTTTATGATTTAGATAAGATGCAAAAGGGCCAATAAAACCATAAGCAAACAAAATACCTAACAAGGTACCCACCAACGCGCCCGCTACCGAATGCCCAAGCTCAGAAGGTGGCCCACCTAACTTGCCCATCGTAATTACAATGCCCAAAACCGCAGCTACAATACCAAAACCAGGTAAACCGTCTGCTGCTGAGGTAATAGCACCAGGCACCAGCGCAGCTTCTTGATGATGCCCTTCTAACTCTTGATCAATGAGAGCTTCCAATTCATGCGGAGCCATATTTCCTGCCACCATAATGCGTAAATAATCGCAAATAAATTCAACGGCGTGATGATCTTTCAAAATAGAAGGGTAATTGGAAAAAATAGGGCTGGCTTCTGGTTCTTCAATATCACCTTCAATCGCCATTAAGCCTTCGCGACGGGTTTTATTAAAAATATCGTACAATAATGTCAGCAACTCCAGATAGCGCAACTTGTCGTATTTCGAGGGCGTCATCAAGGCGCCGGCTGATTTGACCACACCAATACTTACCGCTAGCGGATTACCAATGATCATCGCGCCCAATGATGCGCCACAAATAATTAACACTTCGGTCGGCTGGTATAACGCCATGACAACACCGCCATGCATCACATAGCCGGCAAGAATGCACCCGATGACAACGATGACTCCGAGAATAATATTCACGCACAACTCCCCTATGAGGGTTACAAAACCATAACTCGCTTTGAGTATAGGTTGTATCGTTTGAGGTTCAAGCGCAAAAAATGAATTCATTGCTTCGTGAAAATTAAAGCTCACTGCGGTTAAAATACATCGGCAAAAAATGTTCAAATATGCTCCAAAAAGAGCAGACTGTAACGCTAAGGCTTCATTAAATTTACGCGCTGAGCATCCCTGACAACAGTTGGCACTACATTCTTTTATTAACACGAGGTCGCACAAACTCACCATGAAAATTACTGATTTGGATCAATCGACACAAACACTCCTCGAAGCAGCCGTGTTGCGGCGTTTTATTGCTCATTTGACCACGCGTACTGACGTGCAAAATATTGAGCTAATGGATCTCGCCGGATTTTGTCGAAACTGCTTGAGCAAATGGTATGTAGCGGCGGCTGATGAACAGGGTATTGCTCTGGACTATGAGGATGCACGCACGCGTATTTACGGAATGCCTTATGAAGATTGGAAACATCAAAATCAAACACCCGCCAATGCAGAGCAGCTTGCCATTTTTGGCAAGAAACTCGATTAAGCTCCATTAAAATTAACGAGACTTCAAACAGCTTTCCTCTTCGGGAGCAAATTATCATTCCTGAATTATATTAATTTAACTTTAGGCGATAAGCCGTCACCGAATTTTTTGCAAAATTAGGCACAAATACTGTCTGGGACTCTGGGTTATAGCCAATATCAGCAGCATTAATTTTCGCTTGCTGAGTATCGAGCAACAAATCCAGGTGCCCATCAATACCGACATAATAAATTAACCCGGGCCAGCAAGAGACGATGACAGCACCGCGGCCAACAATTTCAATTCCATCGATAGCCTGCGCAAAACCTGACGCAAGCGGCAAACGGTTTTTATCTTTGTCAATTAACAATAAAGATGTACCTGCTCCCACCAACAAATTATTACCCATAAACTTGAGGCCATTTGCACTTTCAACCTTCTCAAGGTAGGTAGTAACAGCTTCGTTTTGAATTCGGTAAATTTTGTTGGTGCGAGTATCGGACACAAATACTATGCCCTGAGAATCCACCACCACATCATTGAGAAATATTGCTCCTGCAACCGGAATTTTTTGCTCAACTTTTGCTTTTTTAATATTAATAACCACTATCTCATTAATATCTGCCACATATAATTTACCCGCAAATACTGCCATACCCTTAGGCGCGTTAAGGCCAGTTATCCAATCTGAAGCAATTAATTCACCGCCCTCTGTCATTTTGGCAATACCGCCTTTACCATCAACGCCACTAGGGTCACCATCAATTTGCGAGACGAACAAATAGGTAGATTTTTCATCATGATAATAAAATACCGATTCAGGGACCAACAACCCCTGCGTTAACCACAGCTTTTCCAGTGAAGGCCGAGCTTGCACACTGCTAGAGGCCCATAAGGGGAGCAACGTGAGCAGCAAAACGTGTTGGATTTTTTTCATATAAGCATACCTGTTTATTTTTTTTACCATTTCCGACCTTACGGTTAAGTGTAGTCCATGGTAAAAGGCTTTACATAACCTTATGAAATTGCATAACCTTGCAGATTATTGTCATCAATATGAAGAATTTTATGAAAGCCACCATCAAAGATGTTGCCAAACTAGCCGGCGTTTCCTTTAAAACGGTGTCACGCGTTATTAATAAAGAGGGCACAGTCGGCCAAGACCTTCAAGATAAGGTCACAAAAGCGGTCAAAGAACTTAATTATCAGCCCAATCTTTCAGCGCGGTTACTTCGCGGCACGGCCTCGTCCGTGGGCTTCATCTACGACAATCCCAACAGCAACTATGTAATAGACATGCAGCGCGGGATTTTGGGCGAATGTCACCGTCAAGGTTACGAACTGATTATTCACCCTTGCGATGCAAAATCTAAAACCATTATCGACGAAATTGTTCGCATGGTTGACCGTAGTCGAGTCGGTGGCCTGGTGTTAACCCCACCGGTATCAGAAATGCCCGAGGTATTAAGTGCGCTCAATAAACACAAAGTGAAATATGTCCGCGTCTTATCTGGCTCAGCACCACCGGACAATTACGCTCCCTGTGTATTTATTGATGACCGTACAGCAGCCTATAAAATCACCCAATACTTAATTGATTTAAGCCATAAAAATATCGCATTTTTAGGCGGTGATGAGGCACACAAATCCAGCACCGAGCGCTTGGAAGGTTACAAATCTGCACTCAAAGATAACAAAATTGCGATTGATAAAAAACTCATCATCGGCGGTGAATATTCATTTGAATCTGGCGTTAAACGCACGCGCCAATTGCTCAACAGCGGCCAAAAACCAACAGCCATCTTTGCTTGTAACGACGAAATTGCTGCAGGTACTTTATTTGCGGCTCGCATTCAAGGTATTGATGTACCGCAACAATTATCTATTGTTGGCTTTGAAGACTCGCCATTCTCACGCCAAGCCTGGCCCAATCTCACTACGGCCCAACAGCCAATACGCACCATTGCCCAACACGCCACCTCACTTCTCATTGACATGATACGCAGCGGTGAAAAGAATATTGAAAGTGAAGGCTTTTACCCCGAATTAATCGTGCGCGACTCTACCTGCCCTGCGCCAGGTAGAAAATCCTGACGGGATAAGCACAAACTTTCCAGCGAGAGCTAATAAGGCCTCACCTAGGGCTTTACTTTCAAGCCCACAAAGCCGACAATGACAACGTTGTCAGATTGTATTTAATTACACTTACTTTATGAATAATCCTTATCCGGAGTAGCCATGTTGCCAGTCACTAGCCTTACCTTAAATTTACAACCAGAACAAACGCTAATGTTTAAAGAGGCTGGTGAAGCGGCAAATATAGTACGTCAGCAATTATTGCTCAACAAAACTCGAATTGTAGAGGCGGTCGCACGCTTAAAAGCCTTTGCTCCCACTGCCATTGTCACTTGTGCGCGCGGCAGCTCCGATCACGCAGCCACTTACGCAAAATATTTATTTGAAACTCAACTAGGATTGGTGACTGCATCTGCCGCGCCCTCGATAACGTCCGTATATTTAGCACAACCGCAACTGAAAGGGATGTTGTATGTTGCCGTGTCTCAATCCGGGAAAAGCCCGGATTTATTAGCCGCAGTTACCCAGGCAAAAAGTGCTGGCGCACTGACTCTGGCATTTGTGAATGTTGAAGACTCCCCGCTCGCCAAGCTAGTCGACATTGTCATTCCTCTGCATGCAGGTGCTGAAAAGAGTGTTGCCGCTACCAAATCATATTTGGCAACACTTGCCGCCGTTTTACAATTAGTGTCAGTTTGGAGTGATGATGCTGATTTGCAAAACGCTGTTGCCAATTTACCCAATGCACTTTCACAGGCATGGCAATTAGATTGGCAATTAGCAGTGAATCAATTAAGCAGCGCCACAAATTTATTTGTTATAGGGCGTGGCATTGGTTTTGGTACCGCACAAGAAGCGGCATTAAAATTAAAAGAAACCTGTGGCTTACATGCAGAAGCTTTTAGTGCTGCCGAAGTCAGACATGGCCCTATGGCAATCGTAAAAGAAAACTTCCCTGTTTTATTATTTACACAACAAGATAAAGCATTTGATGGTATGGATTCCTTAATTCAAGATTTCCGCTCACGCAATGCAACTATGTTAGTTGCCAGTGAAAAAGTTACTGGTAATGATTGCCTTCCCGTTGTGGCTAATGCACACCCTGTTATCGCACCGCTGTTAGCGGTACAGAGCTTTTATCGCATGGCCAACGCCTTATCTATTGCACGCGGTTACAACCCTGACGAGCCACCGCATTTACGTAAGGTTACGGAGACTATTTAATGATTACCGCTCTAGTCAATGGCAAAATATTTACCGGCGAACAGTTTACTGGCAAAGAATGGTTAACCCAGTGCGCCGTTATTATTGAGCACGAAAAAATTATTGCTTTGTGCCATGAAAATAATTTACCTAATAATATTGACCAGCGCATTGATTTAAAGGGCCTTCGTTTAATCCCTGGCCTAATCGATACACAAGTTAATGGCGGTGGCGGCGTATTGTTTAATGATGCGCCCACCGTTGAAGCATTACGTGTTATAGGCGCAGCGCATCGCCAATATGGAACCACCGGCTTTTACCCTACGCTAATCAGCGATGATTTAGCCGTAATGGAAAAAGCCATAGCTGCCGTTGCAAATGCAATTAAGGAGGGAGTACCTGGCGTGCTGGGCATCCATTTGGAAGGTCCATTTTTAAATTCCGAACGCAAAGGCGTTCACAATGCAGCAAAATTCAAAATTATCGATGAGACAGCATATCAATTACTAACCTCATTAAAAGTGGGCAAAACCTTAATCACCATAGCACCGGAATTAACTACGCCAGAAATTATTAATCGCCTGGTAAACGCAGGTGTTATTGTTGCCGCAGGCCACAGCGCCGCGAATTACGAACAAACAAAAATAGCACTCGCAGCAGGCTTAAGCAGTTTCACGCATTTATTTAATGCGATGACGCCATTCACTAGCCGCGAACCCGGAATGGTCGGTGCAGCACTCGAAAGTGAAAATGCATGGTGCGGAATTATTGCCGACAATTTTCACGTACACCCCAGCACCTTAAAAATTGCCCATGCGGCTAAAGCAAAAGGCAAAATGGTTTTAGTCACTGATGCTATGCCAAGCGTAGGCTCCAGTGAAAAATCTTTTATGCTAAATGGCGAATTAATTCGCAACGAAAATGGCCGCCTAGCTACTGCTACAGGTACGCTTGCCGGATCAGATTTAAATATGCTCGCAGCGGTTAAAAACACGGTAGAAATGATGGGCATTGAGCTTGATGAAGCGATTCGCATGGCCAGCGCCTATCCTGCCGCAATGATGGGAGCTGCGGATAAATACGGTATAATTCGGGTAGGCCATAATGCTAGCATGATTTTAATTGACGACAATTTTCAATTAATTCGCAGCTGGATTGATGGGGTAGAAGCGTAATTTTTTAAAATATTGTCGGCGCAATAAAATCAACTTATCAACTTGATGGATCAAAAAAAATTAACGCAGATTATGTGACAGCGCATCTAAAAATCTAATTATTCCAACCCACGCCAAAAAAGAAAAGCATTTCAAAAACGCCTACTGTACCTACTGTAAAGACAAGCTGTGTGTTTAATAATTTTATTAAGGGTTGTTAAGCGGGAGTAACTGGCGCACGAATAAGTATTGCGAAAAACACCGCAGCATTCATCATGAGAAGAAGAGAAAAAATCCAGCATAATGGCTAAGTAGCACACAGCATCCAAAATTTGGAAGCGCTACTAGGCCACGATTAATTTCTTTAAGCAAACAAAAAAACACCAAATTTTTCTGTATTACCACTGCTTAAGTTTGTGGCCTTTAACTGCGTAAAACAAAATAAATGCATAACAAGGAAGCATTACCCAATAGGCCGCCTGAGAATTAGTAGCATCAGAAAAGCGGCCATATAACATTGGCAATAAAGCACCACCCGCAATCCCCATGATTAATAACGCAGAACCACTAGCAGTATATTTACCCAGGCCTTCTAGTGCCAGCGGCCAAATTGAAGGCCAAACTAAGGCATTAGCAAAACCGAGCATCGCTAAAAACATAACAGTGTTAGGCACTAATGGAACGCCAGCCCAACCCACTAAAAACTCCGAAATCTCGGTATTGGTGGATGAGCTCAAGGCAACACCAACGGTAAATAAAATTCCATTAACCGCACACAACAAAAGTGCATTTTTTTGCGGCAGCAACCTTGGTATAGCCACCACACCAAGAAGATAACCCAACACCATAAAGCCCATGGTGTAAGAAGTTAACACACCAAAATTTTGAACGCCCAGATTACGCCCATAAAGCCCAATCGTATCACCAGCAATTACTTCCACACCAACATATGTAAA
>JAYTSJ010000109.1:0-4993 GCA_043745725.1 Gammaproteobacteria bacterium
ATTCTCAAGCAGTAATTTACGCACGTCAATAGGCGCTAATTGTTGCTCTGGCTCTAGCAGCTCACCTTCAAGTGGCGCCACACCCAAATATTTGCAAACTTCAAAATAACGCTTAGCGGGTATTTCGTCATACTTCGCGACTCTGAAATGGTTATTCATTTTGCTGTAGGTGGTTTGGTAGTCCTCGCTATTGGACTTACACCTTTCAGCAACTGCGGACTTAATATGGCTTTTTTGAGCAGGGGTTAAAGTCTGAGTGGCTTGGTTAGGGGCTTCTTTTTTGGATACAGCTTCTAACGTATCAAGCGCCCATGATCGAAAAAGCTTTGCTACTTTTGTTTTTGCAAACATTGCAATCAAGTGAGCGCCGCGCAGAGAAAATATGCGAGTTTCTTGTATGCCTGAAGGGGTGGTCAGTTTGACCACGGCTGTCATGGTCTCGGTAAATTCATCTTTGTTACGGTTAAATATCTTTCTTATTGCAGTGTCAGCGTGGGCATATTCCAAGGCCGTCCCAATTTGGGTCGCCCTTAGCCAAGGCTGGCTATTGTGATCGACGATTTCGAATTTTGTGTTTTGGAAGCTGAATGGGATAATTTGTGCGGTCATGATGTTGACTCCGTTACGATACGGGTTGACCTACAGCGGAATACTGGCGGTCGGGAGGTTCGTAACCGCAACAACACGGTGGACTGCTTTCTGCTTTCGCAGTGTTTTATCCGTCACCCTCCCGACCATAACAAAACTATGGGCGAAAAAAAACCGCAATCTTTCGGGGGCGGGGTCCGGTTGTTGAAGAGCTACGACACTCTTACCGCAAAGCCTAATCCCGTTATTCCCGTTTGTCAAACTTAGAAATTATTTAATAATGCACTTTTCAGCCAATACGTTCATCATCAGCCCATTTACTCGGCACACAACCGTAATTTGGGCACCCTTTTTTAACTGAGCCAACTGACCGTTAGCTGAGTCTTCAAAAAGCGCCTGCACCTGGGGTATTTCCAATTCTTTGGTCGTTCCCACTGTCACATAAAGGGTACCTAAAATATCTTTTTTTACCTCGCCGATAACGCCCTTTACTTCAATTAGCTTGCCCTTGTACTGATTGTCGGCGGCAACCTCATTATTTTCATAACTAGAGAGAAGCTCTTTAAGTCCAACCTTCAGCACGGGTTCTACAGCTAAAGCGGGCGCTGCGACTTCCTGCTGAACTGCGGCCTGAGTAGCTACGCCCGCAGTCTCAGGGGCCTTCTTGTTTGAAATGAGAAATAAAAAACCTATTCCACCAAATACGAAAATACCAATCCATTCCACGACAGAAATTTTCCTAGGCTTAACGTAAGGTTTGCCGCAATTTGGGCAAGCGGTAGCCGAGTCTGACATTTCTTTATTGCACTCTGAGCATTTGATCAGTGCCATTATTTTTCCCCTTCCTAAGTTTTTTGATTAAGTGCAAAATTGCGCGCAGACTTTACCTAATCAACTTATCTTGCGTCAACTTTCTGTTCAAGCACCGCCAGACAGTAACCCGCCTCCCGCATTTGTCAAATATTATACTTAAATCTCAAATAGAGCTTCACAATACCCCCTCGCCTCCGCTAATCGCACTATCGCCTTGCGTTCGCTGATCTTTCTGTAGGCTGCAAATCTTCTGTCCGACTCGCAATACTTATCCGCGTGACGCAAATACAAATCCAAATAAAATGTTATTTGCTTGCGCTTAACTATTGCCATCTTGTCGAGTAACCATTTTTCTTCTTCCGCGCTCATTGCTGGTGGCTGCGGTGCATCTGCATCAAATTCTTGCACCACGACCACTAACAAGCTTTGCATTGCGGACTTAGCGCGCAGATGGCCGGTTAAGCTGCCGTACTTTTCAAAATCTCCCCAAAGCTCCAACCACTCCGACACGCTACGATTCTTATTCATGCAAAGCCCTTATTGCTCGATGATAGTTAGATTTATTCCAGTTTTAATGCTGCGCACTGGCGATAGAAAGCGAACTTCTTGTACGAACTTTGGAGCATCTCCGAGCAATATTTTTTGGCCTACTAGCGCGTCTTCAATTAATTTATACGTGTACGAATAATTGCTAACATCGTACGACCTGACACCCTTGCCCAAATGCGGCTCTATATCTATTCGCACAGGATTTACAAACGTTTTTCTATTTCCGTTAAGCGCAACAATTACGGCTAATGCTGCATCACGCTTGTTTTTAGTCCGCCTGCTCCAATGCTGTCCTGCGTAACTCGCATTAGTGCTTGGCGCAATGTACGGGATAAATAAATTCACGCTAAAACCAACTTGCCGGAATCAATTAAAATAGAATGTGTTTGTACAATCGCACGATGAAGTAATTCTCTGCGCTCCATTTGTGGCAAATCTTTTCCATTGTCGATTGCGTGGTGGCAACTCTGGCAAAGTCGCGCCGTTTCGTAATCGGGCGCTTTCTGGCCTTTACCGCGCCCCATATTTCTATGAGCGACCTGCAGCATGTGACTGCTGCCACAAAGCACACAAAAATCGATTGATCCAACAGCGGCGAGCCACGCCCTTTGCTTTCTATCTACCACGAATTTTTCTCGCGCTTTAGTTCATCTTCGTCATAACTTTTTTGCAACTTTATAACCAGCAGATAGCCCGAGCTAACCAAAATTAACAGCAACAAGCATCCGCCCATGATCGCGTCGTCGGGAGAGAATTTTTGTATCCATTCCCAGACTAATCGAATTGTGAAATACCAACCTGCAATACCTGCGATTGCCAGCGCTATTAAAAACTTATACGTTCTACGTGGAACATTTTGCATGTGATTCCCCTTTCAGTTTTGTGTAAGCGTTCATGATCTTTTTAGCTGCCATCCTCGACACTTTCAAATTAATCTCAAGCATGTGATACGTTCCCCATGCGATGTCCATAAATTCCAAGCCGTCCCATATATTCTTTTTAGCTTTTAGAATTTCGCGCATGTTGTAGCGATAACATTCTGCTTTTTTGCCTTCGATTCGATCTACTTCAGCCTTGTATGCCATGCTGCTCTCTCTGAGATTTTGCAAACTTACCTTTGCTTTCTAAAATTACGCCCTGCTCAGCAGCAGCGTTTTGCATCCAATCCAAAAATATAAACATCTCGCCGTGCAACCAATCTTTAGAGCTGGTGTAATCAATCTTTGTGCGTTTTGTTATCGGGCACTTAACTTCATGGATCATCCATTCGTAACCGTAAGTTCTGTAGAAATTTCCCTTTATCGTCTTCTTGATGCCAGCAACATCACCTTTCGTTAATTCGCTGTCGTGGCATTTCAGGTAGTGACAGCACAGCTCCCGAATCCACACATGCATCAAAGCGTTTTGATCTATCGACCGATCAGCACCGATACGCGCAGCGGGGAACGTTAAATATTTGTGATCGCAGAATTGCTTCTTAACGTGCTCAATGTAAGCCGTTAATTTGCGATCATCATTTACTGTCCACGCTTCACCCATTCGTTAATCTCACCTATTCAAGAAATTCATATTTCACAATACTTGCTGCGCTTTCCGTTTCGCCTTCAGTTCTGTACGCATAGTGCCCATCCGGCATTGGTGTAATCTCTATTGCTAATATCTCTTCGTTCATTTCGATTTAAGCTCACGTATTAATTCATTCAACTTGATCGCTTTATGTCGCGCAACGGTTTCACTGCGAATAACTTCCCCACCAGGAAATGCCCATCCTTTACGATTTTCGCAAAATGGAACAGTCGCAAAACCTTCAACGATGTTTCGGTAATCTTTTGCTGCAAAATCTCTATCGCCGTGTGCTGGCATTTTTATTCCCCTTTGCTGATATTATTTATTTACGTGATTCCCACAACTTAGCAATTTCAATTTGCCCATGCGGAGTGACCAAGCACTGTGTAAATTCGTGCCCGTTTTTAACATCGCTTACACAGTTGAAGTAAGTTTCGTACCCAGCTTTTGGCAAATCAGCATTGAGCCACTTGATACCATGCTCGCGCAGAAACGCGTTTAGCTTGAATGCGGTAACACCAAGCTGCTTTGATAGCACTGTGGTTGAAACATCACCCTTGCGGTTTGCTAGTGCGTCGTACACTGCAATCATCGGTGCTTGAATTTGTAATTGCTCTGCTTGTTCAGCAGCAAGCTTTAACGCTTCTGAGAAGGTTTGCGGAATGTTGAAATGATTTTTATTTTCCAGCTCTTGCCAGCGGTCAACCATGGCGGCGGTAAATTCTGGCGATAGGCGCGCAACCAACACCAAACTGTCCCTCTTATCCATCAAAAATTCAGGATATTTTTGCCCGTTTTGCTCATTTTTATAGTCATGAGGTATGCTGGATTTCAGCACACCCCCTTCTGCTAGCTCGCGAACTACCGCTAGTACATTTCGATGCTCTTTCCCAGTCAAATCCGCAATTTCTCGACTTGTCATCGTGAGAACTTTTTCGTTAAATATTTTCAGCGCTTGCATGCCATACCCCTAAAATTAGTAACCTACGTAACCGATCTGTTTCTGTTGAAATTAAATGTTTTCTTCGGCTCAATTTGCCGCACGTTTGGCGTGTAGTTCTGTTGCATATTTTCGAGCCGCATTACGTCCAATTTATTAATCAAAAAATCAGTGCCCGTTTCCCCACCACGGAATTTCCGCGTGATAATTTCAACAACGCCTTTGTTCGGGCTGTCCTCGTGGTAGTAGTCGTCGCGATACATGAACGAAACAATGTCTGCATCTTGTTCAATTGCGCCCGATTCGCGCAGGTGTGACATTTGCGGACGCTTATCGTCTTTTGATTCAACGTTACGATTGAGTTGACACAACGCGAGTACAGGACAGCCAATTTCTTTGGCGAGAGCTTTTAACCCACCGCTTATCGTCGCCACTTCGCGCTCCCTACTCTGCCCATCGCCCCTGGCTATGTTGATATGGTCAACAACGATTAAGCCCAATGGGTGCCTTCTGTGGGCTTTTCTTGAGTAAGCGCGC
>JAYTSJ010000110.1:0-3631 GCA_043745725.1 Gammaproteobacteria bacterium
GGCTTCAGGTTATGCTGCTGCACAGTTCGTTTGAAATTTTACAATGTATTTAAATATTTCGTGTAACTTATTTTATTAACTTTTTGTTTATTATGAAAATCAAATTTTTTAACACTTTTATTGTTGTGAGTTTAATGGTTGTCAGTTTATTGTTATCGACTGCTTGTACCATTCATGCGCCAAAAGCATCACAATGGCCAATTGATATGCCTTCGCGCAATGTTTTTGTGGCGGCCTATGAGGCGGATATCGAGAATAAAAAAGATCAGGATCTTGATGAATATTTGCTGTGGGTATTTCGTTTTTATAAAGGCTGGGAGCTGTACCGGAATGGCTGGTCGCAAGTAATTTCTGATTCATTGATTGGTGTTAATGACCCTGTGATTGCTCAGGAAATAAAAACAAAAATGGAGCTCATGGGTTCTAGGATAGCCTGTGAGTGGGCAAAAAATAAAAAAGATCGGCGGATTTTAACGCGTCATGTTGTGGTGTGGGGTAATGCTTTAATAGAATCCATAAAACGCGGCGAAAGGCTCAATCTTATTAATAAAGTCTTAAGTGATATTACCGCTATGTTGGACCAGAAAATGGGCCTCGATGAAGTTAAAGCTGAGCGTTATTATCCCAAAGATAAAGATGATGCGTTCGGTTGATTATTTTTTTTCAGCAATTAGAATCATAAGCATTTCTTTGGTCATTCCCATTAAACGTTCGCGCAATTCTTTTTCTATTTCCGGCAGCATAGTTTCCAAAATGTCATCAATCAGTTCTTGCTGATGATTAGTGGCTTTTGCTGTGTATTGGGTGTTGCCTAGAAATGTTGTCGGGCGGCTGGAATTGACAATTTTTTTCGCGGTTTCAAGTTCAAACAACGGTGGTGGGTTGTTGCCATGTAAGCGGGTACGAATGTGTGCAGGTAAAAAAGGATTTTCACCGGCGGCTTTAATGGAGTCTGGGTGAGAAGCTGCCGGTTTGGCCTTGGTTGCGGCGTTAGCCCCCGCGGTGTTGTGACCTGCGGTGGTTTTATGTGTAGCAACCGCATCAGTTAATGCAGCTAAATCACTTAAGGTGTTTAGCAGTTGTGTGGCTGAGTCTACTGTAGCGGATTTGTTAAAAAAATCTTGTTGTTCTACGCCTGGCGTTGGCTGCGAACTGGTAGCTAGCGCCTGTGGTTTTAGTTTTTGAACATCAGCAATTGTTTCTATGCTTCTCTCAGCTTCTGTGTTTCTCTCTGTTTCTGTATTTCTCTCTGCTGCTATCATTTCTTGCAATATAGGAATGTCATCTTCCTCGCGTAAAAGCCCTTTAATGGACTCTAATTCGAGCAGCATCTCGGTTTTGGTTTTGCTTTTATTGTCGACCATGTTAAGACTTTCTACCTCAACGTTTATGCTGTGCAATAGGATAACCCCGCTGCTTGTAAAATCGGTAGTGCTCACGAGTATTTTCTAAAATATTTGGTTCTTGAATCACAATTTCAGCGAGGCGCGCAAAACGACTAAAATATTCTGGCACCTGGCTACGCAAATTTATGAGAACTTGTTGATGATCACCCGTCTTGTCTGAAAAAGTAATTTCAACATTGGTTTCATTTTCGCCGCCAATAATTTGATGCGGAATAAAACTTTCTGGTTTAAAACTCCACAGTAAATCATCGAGTGTTTGCGCTTCATCCTCAGTATCAACAGCAATTAAAACACTATTGCCAAGACCCGTAGCTTTTTCAACAAGACGGCAAGTATACAGCCAGCGTGCTTCTACACTGGCGTCTGGCAAAATATGAAAATCAACCTGCGTCATAGTTTATTTACTATCTAACAAATATTGTACAAGCAGCGGAACCGGGCGGCCTGTAGCGCCTTTTGCGCCACCAGATAACCATGCCGTGCCCGCGATATCCAAATGTGCCCACGCGAATTTTTTGGTGAAACGCGAGAGAAAACAAGCGGCAGTAATACTGCCAGCTTCGCGGCCGCCAATGTTAGCAATGTCGGCAAAATTGCTATCGAGTTGCTTTTGGTAATCATCCCAAAGTGGCATCGGCCAAGCGCGATCGTTTGCACTTTGGCCCGCTTTTAATAGCGCCTGGGATAATGCTTCGTTGTTGCTGAATAAGCCGCTGGCGTGGCCACCCAAGGCGATTACGCATGCGCCAGTCAGGGTGGCAATATCAATCACTGTTTTGGGTTTGAAGCGTTCGGTGTAGGTGAGTGCATCGCAGAGCACTAAACGACCTTCGGCGTCGGTGTTGAGAACTTCAATGGTTAAACCTGACATAGAAGTCACAATATCGCCGGGTTTAGTAGCGCTGCCGTTAGGCATGTTTTCACTTGCCGCAATCACGCCAACTACATTTATGGGAGCTTGCAATTCCAATAGGGTTTTGAACGTGCCAAGCACGCTGGCAGCGCCACACATATCAAATTTCATTTCATCCATTGCCGCACCAGGTTTGAGACTGATACCGCCAGTATCAAATGTAATACCTTTACCCACCAACGCTACTGGAGCCTCTTTCTTGGAGCCGCCTTTGTATTCTAAAACGATGAGTTTCGCCGGTTGATCACTGCCTGCGGATACCGACAACAATGAGCCCATGCCCAGTGCTGCCATGGCTTTTTCTTCGAGAATTTTTACGGTTAATTTATTTTGATTTCGCGCCAGGTGTTTGGCTTCACGGGCGAGATACGTTGGTGTGCAAATATTTCCCGGCAGGTTACCAAGCTCACGCGCAAAATTAACACCATGAGCAATGGCTTGACCGAGTTTAATGCCTTTTGTAGCGGCTGAAATTTGTGCTTTGTTGAAACCCAAAGTCACTTTTGTGAGTACAAAACTTACTTCGGCAGGTTTGCTTTTTAAGCTATCACTCCGATACTGGCTGGTAATTAAAATTTCGCTGATTTGCCGCGCTTGCCACTCAGCATCTTTGTCGCACACGCTAATGTCGCCCAAGCTAATACAGATTTCTTTGCAATGCGTTGTTTTTAACGCATCGGCTATTTTCTGCAAGGCTTTGCGAAAATTATCAGCGCTCACTTTGCCATCTTTATCAAGGCTACCAAAACCCAATACGAGTAAACGCTCTGCTGCTATACCTTGCGGGCTGAGTTGTAATAAGCTTTGGCCGGATTTACCCGCAAAATGTTCACGTTTTAACAGTGCTTCAAGTTGCGCAGCGCCGTTAGTTTTAGTAGCGCTTGCAGTCTTGCTGGTCGGAGTGATATTAACAGCACTCGCCGAGGTAGATAGTTTGCCGCCTTCAAAACAAGCGACTACCAGGCATGGTGTGGAGAGCTTCGCGGCATCTATTATTTTGGCAGTAATTTGCATGGATGATCCTCGGTTAACAAATAGTGTAAAACACTATAGCGTGTTTAAACGCATATAGGGCTTGTAAGCATACCTAAAGGGTTTGCGGCAAAAAAAAGTTCGCAGCAAAAAATTCTAAGGGTTTCTAATAATGAAATACAGGTGGGGGATAATGCCATACTATTGAGAATAGTTGTGTTTATTGCTGACGTAAAAAGCATGGCGATTTTGAGTGGAAGGGTATTTTTTGAACAAAAAAACAGCTGTAATATGCCCACAACAAATCACTTAAAGCACTATCTTCTCCTCTCTCAATATA
>JAYTSJ010000111.1:0-17917 GCA_043745725.1 Gammaproteobacteria bacterium
TGCAAAACTTATTGAAGTTGATCCAGCAACCTTAGATAACGAAGATGATAAGGAAGCAGAAGATTTTTCAGATGCACCTATCTTACAAGCTGTGTTTGGTAATCACGATCATTATCAAAGCTCTACTATTTATCATTTATATCATCGCGGTATCCACGAAATTAAAAATCGTAGTAAAACTATTCAAAAAGATGGCCTCACCACGCGTGCAGCCAATGCATTGCGCGCAACGCTAGATGCGCAATTAATTAGAGAAGTGCAACGGCTTAATTCCTTAATGGTTTTGCTCACTATCGCAATCAGTGGCGGGCCATTCATTGGGTTATTCGGCACTGTAACGGGTGTAATGATGACTTTCGCCGCTATTGCGAAAACGGGTGATGTGAATATTGCCGCTATTGCGCCTGGTGTGGCTGCAGCGCTCTTAACAACCTTAGGTGGATTGTTTGTGGCGATTCCTGCGTTGTTTGGCTACAACTATTTAAGTTCAAAAATTAAAGAATCTATTGCAGATATGCGCGTATTTAGCGATGAGTTTACGACTCGTCTTTCTGAATACTATGGTCGTTAATAAATTTTATCAGTAGAGAATTTAGCATGAACGTATTAGATGAAGGCGAACCAATTTCCGATATTAACGTAACGCCAATGTTGGATTTGGCATTTGTGTTGTTAATTATTTTTATTATTATGACAACAGCAACGGTGCAGGGTGTGCAAGTTAATCTTCCTAAAGCCAGTACGTCGATGAGTTTGGCAAAGCCGCAGACAAAGGCGGTCACGATTACAGCTGATGGAACAATTTATTTGGATACTTATCCAGTAAGTTTACAGGAGCTCGAGGCGTTGCTCACTAAATACAAAGCGGTTAATCCTGCGTTGCCCATAGTGATTAAAGCTGACGCCCAAATTCAATATCAGCTGGTAGTAGACGTGCTAGATTTAATGGGCCGTTTGCAAATTACACAGCTTGGTCTAGTGACCAAAAAATTGGTTAAGTAGTTAAGAAAAGTAGAGTAGTTCTTTGTCTATGCAAAAATTTAATGTTGCTAAAAAGGTTCCTTATATCCTTGTTTTTTTGGCAATTATATTGGGTGCCTATTTAATTTATATATTTCACGCGTGGCTTGTTAAAAATAATACTCCTGAGAAAAAAGTAGTTACTCAGCAAATTACTTTAATTGCTCCGCCACCTCCGCCACCGCCACCGCCGCCTCCCCCAGAGCCAGAAGTGGAACAAGAGGTGATTCAAGAAATCGAAGAAGCGCCCCCTGAGGCTGCACAAGAAGAAGCTCCTGCTGGTCAAGATTTAGGTTTAGATGCAGACGGTAGCGCAGGCTCAGATGGTTTTGGGTTAGTAGGCCGTAAAGGTGGCACGGGTATCGGTATAGGTAAGGCTGGTCATTATGAAGTTATGGTTAAAGAACGTGTTATTGATCTTATTTATGGCGACGAAGAATTAAAATTTTTAGCTTACTCAGGTGTTATTACCGTTTGGGTAAATGCAGCCGGGCATGTCGAAAAATATTCAGTGGCATTGGAAGATGGCGCGCCTAAAGTTAAAAAACTTTTGGAAGCAATACTGATGAAACTAAGCTTTGATAGCGGTCCGCCTATAGAGTCTGCAGACAAAGGTATTAAGCTAAGAGTTAATTCGAGAATATAGTAGGTCATCTCCGTTAATCGAGTAGAAAAAATTGTATTTAATTTCTTATAGTTGTTATCCCATGAAGAGAAGAATATTAATATCTGCATTGCTGAGCTTATGCATGCTGTCGATTGCTGCTAATAGTATTTCAGCAGAGAATGACAATAGCAAAAATGCACTTGCGAAAGCGCAATATATGTTGCGCCAAATATCGACTGAAAAGGCAAGCTTGGAGCAACAAGTTACCAAACAAAAAGTAGAAATTGATGGTTTATCGAAAGAAATATTATTGTTAAAAAAAGAATCTAAAAATAAATTAGACGCTACAGCTAGCACCCAATTAGAGGCGCTAACAACCTTAAAAAGTGATCGCCAGAAGGTGCAAGCTAAGCTTGAAATTGAAAGCGAAAAAAATACAGGGCTCATTGCGGCGAATGAGCAGTTAAAGTTAAAAGTTGCCAAACAAACCAACAATTTTGATATTTGTTACAACAACAATAAAAAACTTTATGACATCAACAAAGAAATTCTTGGAAAATATGAAGATAAAGGATTTTGGGCAGCGCTTAGTCAAAAGGAACCCTTTACCGCCATTGAAAAAGTAAAAATAGAAAACCTGGTGCAAGATTATCAATACGAAATTGATGGCTTAACGGTAAAAATTCTTTCAGAAGAAAAAGCTCGGTAATAGATTATCTATTGAATGGGTTGCGAAACGTTTGATAACTTTAATTATTTGTTAGCATTAATCCGCTAACAAAATGAAGCTGAGGCTTAGTATGTTACGTTATTTATTGATCATAACTCTTCTGTTATTGACCTATTCATGCGGTGGTGGAGGAAAGCATTCCCATGGGCCTAGCCAATCCTCAGCCCAAGTTGACACAAGTAAGAAATTTAAAATTGGTGGTGCAGTTAAAGGTCTGAGTGGTAATCTGGCAATAGCAAATGGCGACGACACAGTGACTATTGGTACAGATGGAAAATTTATTTTTGCTAAATCTGTTAGTGAAGGCGCACTTTACAGTGTGAAGATTGTGGCTTTGCCACCCAATCAATTATGTGAGTTACGTAACTCAAAAAATTATGCCTATCGCGATCATTATGATATCGCTATTGAATGCGCAAGTTTAGTTGAACGCAATATTCGTATGAGTTTGCCCGCAAATATTAAATTAGACGAAGTGCGCTTGCTCAGTAATTACCAGGCAAAGGGCGGTCAGGGCGAAGAGCAACTGAGTGATCTTGTCACCAAAATGATGGTTTTTGATAATAGCGTAGTGTCGCTACGAAATGCCGATAATAAAATACTTTTGCTAGCTTATCTTGGTGATATCACAGCGGAAGAATTTGAATTGAGTAGCAAAAGTACGGCCATTGCGTTGATGCTACTTGAACCTACTGTTATTTCAGCATTGCAAGATCGTGGTTTTATAATTGGCGACGTGGCCGACCAATTGGTAACCGAGGTGAATGCTGGTGGCGATATAGATTTACTTGCGACTGAAATACAAAATTTGATTATTAACAATGGAAATTTAAATTCTCCGCACTCAACTCTACCAACGGGTACATTCGCTTCTGCATTAGGCCGTGTGCTGGATTCTGCAGTTCGGGTCATTGCGAATGGTAGTGCCTTACCTCCAAAACAAAAAAATGCTGTAGCAGCTAATTCGACGGTGGTGCACCAGAAATTATCAGATGGCAATTCTTCCGATAATTTAGGTGTCGCTTTTAATTTTTCCAAAGCAACAGATGGATCAAGCAATATACATTTAGCAACAGTTAATAATAGCGAAAGATATGTAAATCTTACTTCAGATAAATTTTTTCCAATAACTCTTCGACCGCATAGCGATGCATTAAATAATAAAGATGTTGAATTTGCATCTGGGCCTGGGTCGCAGGAAAATTTTAATGTCTTGATTACTGGTCCTGGAGCGCTAGGGGAAATTAGCCCTGTAAATATCTCAAGCGTACTCGATCCAGCAGTTATTAGTGGTATAAACCAATATTTCTTGCCTTCGATTAGCCCATTGCTTGGTTTAAAGAACCCTGCTGCTTTTAATACGACAGATTGCCTTACCGAAAACTCAGTTAAAAATTTAGGCTCTCTAAGTCCACTGCAAGTTACTGCAGGTGAACAATTTTTAGTGAACCATAAGTACTATGAGTTATTTACGGATTTATCCTATAGCGCCAGAAGCCTATTAATCAATAGTGTAAATGCTGAAAATAAGACACCTTTGGTAGAGCTTTTTGCGTGCGAAAAATTTGGCTTAGGTGTTTTAATAACCAGCAAGAAATTTATTGCTATAGAAAACCTGACTGGTATTTTAATGGCGCTCAATGGTGTTTTTAATTCTACCAAATTACCAATAAGTTTGAATTTATTTTCTTCGCCGAATGTAAGTTATTTAGCTGAAGCTATTCGGAATAATTATGCTGAAAGAACATGGGTTTTATCGACTATTCTACAACTAGAAATAAAGCCTAAAAGTACGCAGATTTTGGCGGGTACTATTGCTCAATTCACATCATCATGCACAGATCCAATTACTAATGCAGCGATCGACTGCAATGTTACATGGGATTTTGGAGATGGCTACACCGCAAAGGGTAATTCTGTAGTACATAAATATGTGACCAATGGTCATTATTTAGCAACAGCTACAGCTGAAGATACTGACGGTGCGCGGCAAACGCAAACAGCTAATGTTGATGTGGTGACATTATCTCAGGACAATAATGCGATTGGTCATTGGTTGGTTAAGCATGGTGATGATGAGCAACCGTTAAATTCTATAAGATCTAAGACTTTAATTATTGAAGATACAAATATTTTAAAGATTCGCCTTTTTGCGGCATATCCACAAGATAATCCTCAATTAGGTTTATCTTTAAAGGGATTTGATTTTAACACTAACACTCATGGTGATGGCGTTTATAGTTTGGATGATACTAGCTCAGGTGAATCTTGCCTGGGTCTTTATATAGATGAGACAGCACCCGAGAGTAAATTGTATTGCACCTCAACTAAAGGTAGAACAAGCACTCATCCGTTTACCGGCAAAGTGATTGTTAGCCCTGGCGTCACAGTAGGCAGCAAGAAAGCCATATTTGAATTTAATGCATATGACACGACATGCACAACGGATATTGGAACCTGTGACAGCATTCATGTGTCAGGTGAAGTGCAGTTTGATTTAGGGTTTTAATCTCTACTATTAATATTTTAATAAAATGGACTTGGCTTAAAAAGCCCGACGTATTGTCGGGTTTTTTATTTTTATAATTGCATTATTTCACCGCATATTTTCTAGCAAAAATAATCTTGTAGTCATTCTAATTTATCTATTGGATTAATATTTTTTAAGTCACTTGAATCACAATCTCTTTGTGTTTACCGTAAAGGATATATTATTCAATATTTATATTTGCAGTAGTATTAATCATTAGCTACTTAATGATAGTCATAAATAGTTCATCAAATCGTTTTCTAATCGTCATAAAATTCTGCAAAAATTAAATAACAGAAACAACCTTAGGGATCTATCCCATGACTGCATCCAGTGCTACGTTGTCTGAAAAAAACTTATCTGAAAACTCATTATCTGCAAATTTATTGTCTCGCGATTTACTGCTTCATGATTTATTACACCTCCCAGATGCAAAATTGCAACCACGACCTGTCAGCTCATTAATTAATGCGCGCACCATTTGGATCTCAGATATCCACCTCGGTTACCGCGATTGCAAAGCTGATTATCTATTAGATTTTCTCAATCAAATTCATTGTGATACGCTTTATTTAGTGGGCGATATTATTGATTTGTGGTCGCTCAAGCGTCGCTTTTGTTGGCCGCAAAAGCATTACCAAGTCATGCTTAAATTTTATGAACTTGCGGCACGTGGCATGCGTGTTATTTATGTGCCGGGAAATCATGATGAGCCTATTCGTCGGTTTAGCGGTCAGTTATTTGGCCCAATTGAAATTGCGCTCGAACATGAATACATCACTGCAGACGGAAAAAAAATATTAATTATGCATGGTGATGCTATGGATGCTTACATTAATCACAGTTGGATTGCTCGCTTGATGGGTGATCATGGTTATGATTTTTTACTGTTCATTAACCGCTGGGCAAATCGTTTTCGTTCATGGGTTGGGCGGCCTTATTTTTCGCTCGCCGGGTTAATTAAAAGTAATATTAAAGGCGCAAAAGTAGCGATAGAAACTTATCAGCAAGCATGCTTAGGGGAAGCTAAAAAACGTGGTTACGATGGTGTTATTTGTGGGCACATTCACTATCCAGCATTATTTGAACAAGACGGTATACGTTATGCGAACACCGGTGATTGGATTGAAAACTGTAGTGCTTTGGTAGAAGATCATCAAGGCACTATGCGTTTACTGCACTACACGGATCAACTCCGCTGGCACAATGAAATGAGTGTTGAAGAATTAGTGGCAACGCCCGCAAATTAATACATTCGAAAAATTGTCTTGATATAAAATTTAAAATAATACGTAAGTAGTTCAAACCTAGTGCCGCAAGGCATCAAGCTTGAACTTTCCATTCTAGAAGGAGTTGGTGTTGACAGAGTTGGTCTTGAAATGGCGTGCGCGTTTTGCTGCTTTCATTTGCGTTATATCACCTACAAAAAGTCCATCTACGCAACTGCCAAATTCAGTATCAACACTAAATGCTAAGGATCGATAGCCACCTTCTTCACAAAGCGCAGCGTATTGTTTATAGAGTACCGGAATTTTGCAATCCATTCTGGTAAATTCCTGTTGTAGCAATTCAAAACCTTCTTCGCGGGTCAATTTGGCAAAGGTGCATTGCAATTCAATTAAGTGATTTTCTTCAATATCGTGTGAGTGTTTGCCATCAGCGATAGGACCTGCATAACCGTAAAAACGTTCGTAATAAAATACAACGAAATCTCGCAGTGATTTTGGATACTGTGCGCTCATGCTTACAGGGCCAAGCACATAACGAATTTCCGGATGATGCTGTAAATAAGGACCTAAATCTTGTCACAAATAATTCAAACTCGCTTTACCCCAATAATTTTAGTGAACAAAACTACGGCCTAATTCGAGCGCTTGCCCTAGCATGGGTATTGCTTCTGGTTGGTAATCAAATATATCAGCAGTATATAAACCTTTCACGCCTTTCTTTCGCAAAATGCCTTTCACTTCACCTAAACGATAACCGCCAGCAATCGTTAACTTGTCTTCATCCCATAAAATTAAGTGGCGATAATAGTGATCCAATTTATCTAAGTCGCGACGGCTGCCAGTGCCTTCTCCCACTTTGCTGAAGGTGTGTTCGCGTAAGCGGCCAATTTCCCGTAGTACGCGTGGGTGTTCCTGATAGCTGCACAAATAAATACGATGATTGTCGCGTGTATTACCTATCAATTGTGCTGTATTTAATTTCTGTTTTATCTCGCCGCTATCTTCCGGATGTGTAATGGTTTTTTCCGTAACAAAAATAGATTTTTTGCCCTTGCCAATTTTATAAATATGATTTTTAAAGCGTTTTATTAATGGTTTGTCCGCGAGCTGGTTGGATTCTAGTGTCTGTTGCGGAATCACTTCGCCAACGCGAAATTTAATTTCAGCGGAATGCTTATTAAACATTTCTTGGTTCAGTAGTGCTGTCGCGAACGGTTTAAAAATAAATGACATGCCATAAAATAATAAAGAGTTTTTGGCGGAAAAAAATATCGGAAAAAGTGGTGCTTTAGCTTTTCGCGCAAAGTGCAAAGTGCAAAAAATCAGCTTGCCATTTACATCGCGTATATCTTGTGGGCTATCGCGGGAGACTTCGCCGGCAGGAAAGATAATGACAGGTTGCTCGTCTTCTAATGCCGTCAAAATATTTTTATAACTTTGCTCGTAGGCACCGCGGGTCATATTGTCGAGAGGTGATAATAAATCGTGCGGTGACTCAAACGTCATGATTAGATCATTAGCAACGATTTTTACATCGCGGCGTACTGTGCTCACCAAATACAATAACGCCAATCCATCAAGTGAACCTATAGGGTGATTGGCAATAATAATGAGGCGACCCTGAGCAGGAATATTGCCGCGTTCGCGCTGGGAAATGCTGTAGCTAAAATTAAAATATTCAAAAATTCTGTCAATAAAATCTATGCCAGTAATTCCTTGATTTTCGTGCAAAAAAGCGTTGATTTCCTGTAGCGCGTGAGCTTGTGTAAAAGCGATAAGGTGGAATTGCGAATGATGGGGGATTGAGTTGAAAATCCCGGGAATTTATTGACAACAGACTGTTCGATATTGAACATGATGATAGTCTCTTTGCTGAATTTTATTCAAGACCATGACGGAGGTGTGACAATTGGGTGACGAGAAAATTACAAAAGCGTGACATTTTTAAAAGCTATTTTTTATGTCTTAAATGGAAAATATCTTTATAGATTTTTAGTCAATTACTCATCGAATATTGTTCGTAAGCTATTAATTTTTAATGTAAATCAAGATTTATCCAACATTTAAAGGGATATTTTATGTTGTCACGAAAAATTCACTTGTCTGTAACTTTACCGTCAACGCCTAGTCATCTTCGTCGTTTACCTTAGCCTTGCTTGGTAGGAAAACGGTGACGTGATGCCCGTCAGTATAAAAATTCTAAGTTGTTTGGCTCCCCATGGTAGCTATTGAATTTGTACAGCGTTCACCGTTTTCTTATTAAGTTAGCCACACCTGCTGTGAGGCAGGGTCGGAAAGCCACGGGTCTTATATTTTTGTTGATATGAGTAAGACAGCCGAGTTGCAGCTACTAAAGGGAAATGAATAGTGCGGAACGCAGTTTCATGTGCCTTCGCGTTATTCATCAAGCCAAGAATGTAATATCAGGAGAGATGTTACTGGCCGATGTAGCAATAAGCACTGGGCTCGGATAGCTAAGTGCTACCAACTTTACTTCAATACTAATGTTTAAACTTGTGGAGTTCTTTTATGAAATTTAAATCTCTTTTATTAGCTGCAGCTGTTGCTGCTGTTTCTTTCTCTGGTGCTGCCAATGCTGCTATTGATGGTATTGTAGGTGGTAATTCTGTAAATTCCGACCTCGTTTTGGTTATTTACGATACAGTTAAAGATTTGTCTTATGTTCAAAATTTGGACAACAATAACTTCAATACTATTTTGGCTACAAATGGCAGCTATACAAATACATTCAACTTAGATGCTTCTAAATTGAATATTTTTTCTGGTTCTAACAAGGCGAATTTGACTTGGAGTTTAGCTGCTTCTAGTTTCGACGACGCCGACCCTACTCATACCGGTCTTTTAGTAACTTCAAACTCAGCCTCTGTTTCTGTTTTAGATTTTGCTGCACTCTCTAATGTAAATGGGAAATTTAAAAATCTTTCATTAATAGTAAATCAATTCACAGCAATTGGTTCGCCAAGCACTTCTTTGAATGGTACGGGTGTTAATGCTCTTGCTGCTTCAGGCGCAGCGGCATCACAATTGAGTGGTGCTGCAAATCTTTGGAATGATCACATTTCTACTCAAGTGGATTTTGCTGATTCTGCTGCAGCTTCAGCGAAACAAAAGTTCTGGTTTGTTGGTTCAGATGTTGACGGCAATATTCTTACTACTGCTGCATCTACAAATCAATGGACTTTAGATTTAACCAACTTAAGCTCAGCTACTTTAAGCAATGCATCTGTTGTTGCACCAGTACCTTTACCAGCTGCTGCATGGTTAATGTTCTCTGCTCTGATGGGCTTAGGCGGTATCGCTCGTCGTCGTAACGCTAAAGTTTAATTTTATTTGTTACTTGCATTAGTCTGGCTGCTAACAATCGGGCCGATATAGCTTTCAACTTAACTGAAAGCTCTGGCGCACTGTGCCATGCCCATGACTAAACGACAGACTAATGTAGTTATTTTTGTTTTTCCTAAAACCATTTTATTTTTGGAGACCTATTATGAAAAAGTTAGCCTCTTTATTAGTGGCAGCTTCTGCAGCGTTGGCTTGTGCCCAATCGTTTGCTTTGGCACCTACTGTTACTCCTGAGTTCACTGTAACCTTGTCTGGCGCTAGCGCTCAAGACGCTGGCATATTAAGAATATTTCAAAGCCTTTGTGCCCCAGGAACTATCGATTATTTCACTAACGTATCTGCTGCCAAGCCAAAAGATTACAATGGTTATTCTTGTTCAATACCTGTTAGTGCATTTGATGCTGCTAATTTACCTGCTGGTGTAACCCCAATTGGTAACTTGGCTGCACGTGATACCGACAACAATGGCTTTGTAGATGTAATGTTGCTGAAGCGTTCTGCTGGTGGTTCTGGTAAAGCTTTTAGCGGTGTATGTGGTGATGTTTCTGGTACTCTTGCACTCGTAGTTGACAACACTTGTACTGACTCTGGTCTGAATGGTTTCAATGGTGTTGCTGGTAAGTGGTGGAACTGTAATAACCATACTGCTCCACGCCAATCAGATGGTGGTTTGGCAGATTTGGAACAAAATAAATTCCCAGCTGCTGATACTGCTGCCTGTGCTGGTGTAGCGTTAAAAACTCAAGCGATTTGGGGCACTATTTTCAACACCCCAGTATCTTTAAACCTCCGCAATGCTTTGCAATGCGTTCAAGGTTTAACTGTTAACGCTGAAGATGAAGCTAATATGCCAAACTTACCAAAAGAGGTTATTGCTTCTGCCTTTAATGGTGGCTTTAAGAGCTGGGATTCTCTGCAAGCACTGAAAGCTGACGGCGTAACTTATGCTCCATTATCTGTTGCTTTGGCTGATAGAGTAGGTGCTGGTATGTGTCCAGGTTATGACGCATCTGTATTCCCAATTCCTACTACCACAGTACAAAAACGTGTTGTAGTTTGCCGTCGTCCTGACTCTTCTGGTACTAATAACCAATTCCGTGTGAAATTCTTGAATGCTGGTTGTTCTGCGGAAGCCCAAGATGAACTTGCTGATAATACTGGTGCAAATACTAACGTTGAAACCACAGTAACTGGTTGGCAAAACATTGGTGCTAGTACTCTTTCTGCAGCGTTTGTAGAAGCTAGTGCTGGCGGTGATATGGCAAGCTGCTTGGGTGCTTTCGCTTCTCCTAACGAAGCTGCATCTTTAGCTGGTCAAAGATGGGCAATTGGTCATCAAAGTCTTGAGAACAACGTAGGCCGTGCTGATAAATATCGTTTCATTAAAGTGGATGGCAATGCGCCAACTGTTGCAAACGTGTTAACACATAAGTACAGCGATTGGGTAGAATCTAACTGGGTTTGGTTAACCTCTGCCTCTACTCAAGATCAAAAAGATGCTGTTGATTTCCAGGAGATTATGTTGAAGAAAACTGGTGCAGCTGCAGCTGTTGGTGGTTTGGTTACTAGCACTTTCATTCACTCATTCGGTGCATCAGGTCTAGTTGCTCTTAACACCATTCCAGGTAACGTTCCAAGTTTGCCAATCAGTGCTGCTAACCCAGTAGCTACTGCTTCTCACTCTAATGGTGGTGCAAGTTCTTGCCGTACTCCACAAATCAAAGTTAACACTGCATTCTAAGTGTAACTTTGCCTTTCTGGCGAGAATAAAAAAGTAAACATAAACGCAATGTTTATGAACTTTAAAACCAGGCTTCGGCCTGGTTTTTTTATGTTTAATCTTTAAATCATTTAAGGGCACCTCCGGAAATTCAATTTTCGTGATGATGGCGAGGCATTTTCGCACGGAGAACCGCAGTTTATACGTTATAAATGAGGATTCGAGTACGATAATAACGACGCTAGCGTACGAAAAGTGGATTTCCGGAGGTGCCCTTAACTTCATATTCACTCCCAGTAGTCATTAGATTGTAACGGTAATAATTTAAATTGTTACAGAAATAGTTTATTGCTTATTGAGTAATTTTTAATGACAAAAATTCTGTTAGGTGCATTGAGCTTTCTCATGATTGTATCTATACCTTTTGCGTGGGCAGAGACTCATGAAAAATTAATAACACTTGAAGAAGCCAGCAAAGCTGCCGGGCTTAATTCAGGTGCACATCAGCGATCAATCAGAGAGGGTATTGAATTAAAAAAATTAGCGTTAGGCGTTGCCGAGGCCTATAGCGCAAAGCCAAATGAAAAGCGCTTACAAAAAGCGCGTGAGCGTACGGACATTAATAAAAAAACTTTGCCACAAGCCAGTGTTGATTTAGGTATTATTTTGGGAGTAGAAAATCAGGCGCAACTTAAAGTGTTGAATGTTTCTGCTTTTATGGATGGGTTTAAAAAGGGTTATACACAAACCCTAACATCACCTGAACTTGCTACTAACACAGTGGTGGTGAACAATTTTATTCAACAGCAACGCATGTTAGGTGCTGAAGAACGATTGACAAAAGCAAAAGAGTTTTTGGAGCAGAACGCCAGGCGCGAAGGGGTAATAGTCACTAAAAGTAGTTTGCAGTATGAAATTTTGGAGCAAGGCAGCGGCCCCAATGTCACCTGGAAAGATATGGTGAAGGTTAACTATCGCAATACTAAACCCAATAGTCATTACCTTTACGACTCAAGTAAAGACAGTGGCCCTACTACTTTTGCGATGCGCGGCGATATTCCGGAAGGTTGGCGGGAATTATTTATGTTAATGAATAAAGGCTCACGGTATAGAGTTTATTTACCACCCGCATTAGGTTTTGGTGTGGAAGGTGAGGGCGAGGGCGATGCGGTGCTCCCTAATGAAATATTAATCACTGAGTTTACGTTGCTTGATATTATTCCGCCACCGCCTGTCGTTGACTAAATAGAAATTTTTATTTTTCTGAAATTTAAAAATTGTAATTTAAAGTGTTGTTATTATTTTTCTTGTTCTATATTTTAAAGAGTAAATAATTGTTGCTATGTTAGCTTATCGCTCAGCAAACTCTAGTTATTTTATTTTTCCGCAAGTGCGCGTAGAGCTGCGGCTACTTGCTGGCTTTATATGGGCTAAATTAAAAAAAACATCCATTAGCCGGTGGCAATTTGTTGTTTGTTTTTTTTTGGTTATGTCGTTGTCATTTAGTTCTGCACGTTTATTTTGGTTGCTGCTGCCTTATCCTGTTATTCCCGCCGCAGTCGTAGCACCAGTTGCCAAGGTTGAAGCGGGAGCAAAAATACAGACTATTAATATTGATCAATTAAAGTCTTTTTTCGCGTTTGGTAAACCTGTAGAAGCTAAACAAAATATTATTCCAGTTCTTGAGGTGCCTTCAACAGAGACACAATTGAGTCTGTTATTAATGGGGGTTATAGAGAGCAATTACGATCAGCTGGCACGCGCTTTTATTTCAGTGAATAACAAACAAGATATATATGCTATTGGCGCTTCCCTTCCAGCGGGTGAAGGGGTGAGTCTTGCAAAAGTCATGAAAGACGGTGTGGTTATTAATAACAAGGGTACATTCGAAATGCTATATTTCGATCAGAATGTTCCGCATCCAACTCCACACTATGCAGCTTCTACGACAACTATTTCGCCTCAGGCAATGGCGGATTGGGAGGCTGACCATGCTGAGTCGGAAGAGCCGGAAAAATCTCAGCGCCCCACAGTTACTTTTCCAGACCAAGCTATAACTGCTTTGAGTCGCAGTGTTTCTAATGCCGTCGCTCTGAACACTTACAACGAAAGCGGGAAAATGGTCGGGTTTAAATTATCGCCTGGCCGCGATGCAGATAAATTTAAGGCCTTAGGTTTGCAGGCTAACGATGTGGTAATTGCTATTAATGATTGGCCAGTTAATAGCCCTGAAAAAGTTTTAGCGCTTTATCAAAATCTCGGCGAGAGAAATTCTGCAACTTTACATATTAAACGTGGAGCCTTTGTTGTGACTGTTGACGTGACAATGCAATGACTATTCAGCGACTATGTAGGGCTAGGCAGCGACAATTCAGTCAATATGCAGTGACCAAGCAGTAAATATACGAATAGATCACCGCCAATATTAATTAGTAATTAATATCTTTTAAAATTCCTTTCTTGTTCCCCTTTCCCACGTTGTCATTAATTTGTCATTTTTTAAATGCACAATCGCGAGCTTAGCGCTACAGGCGCAACTTTATCTAAAATTTAGGGCCAGATTTTTATGGATGCACTACGGGGACAGCGGAAAACACATCTGCAATATTTCCTTCATAATTATTTGCACAAGCGGATGGCTGCGAGTAGTGGCGTTATTCTTGCCGCATTGTTAGGGTCAGCTGACGTAGCTGCGGAGTCACGCGTATGGTTGAGCGGCTCGGCCTATGACCCTACTGCAAAGATAATCAATAATTTGCAATTACAATTGCCGGTTCCCGCTGTAAATTCTTGGATTGAGGCTGGTGAAATTACTGATGCATCGGGTAAACCTATTACTAGTGTTGAACAATTTAAACAGCTATTGAGTAACGATGAGAAAATTTTACGCATCGATCAAAAAAGTGGCAGAGTCATTTTAAACTGGCAAAGCTTTGATATAGGCGCGGATCGGGAAGTACAATTTGTGCAGCCAAGCACTACTTCTCTGGCACTTAATCAAATCAATGCCAGTACTTCTCCTAGCGTTATTCTTGGTAAGTTGAGTGCGAATGGTGGGGTTTACCTGATTAACCCTAATGGCATTTTATTCGCTAAAGGCTCGCAAGTGAATGTGGGTTCACTAGTGGCCTCATCTCTGAATATTGACCCTAAGTTGTTTTTGGAAAAATCACTTAGTAAAGCAATGACTGATGAGAATACTGCAGCGTTTTTTCTAAAAGATAATAAGGCTGCTACGGGTGAGGTCCTCCAAGCTCACGCGAAACAAAATGAAGATCGCAGTTGGGCAGTAGAATATCGCGATGCCGGAAAAGATCCGGTAAGAAATAAAAATGAACCAGGTTTGCGCGGTGATATAGCCATTGAAAAGGGTGCACAGATAAGCACTACTACCTTAAATGGCGCGGTGGTTATAGCACCTAATGTTGTCAATCAAGGCGATATTAAAACTCCCGATGGTCAAACAATTTTGGCGGCTGCGCAGGATGAAGCCTTTGTACTTTTTTCTAATGATCCAGGCCTGCGCGGTTTATTAATTGAAGTAAATGCGGGCGGTGATGTTACCAACTTGGGCAATATTATTGCTGAGCGTGGTAATGTCACTTTAGCTGGAGTTGCAGTTAATCATTACGGCACAATCAAGGCGACCACCTCAATAGATTTTAACGGCACAGTAAGATTGTTGGCGCGGGATAAAGCCATAGTGCCAACAAGTATTGGATCAATTGATCAAGTTTCTGCGCTCTTGGATCCCACCACTAAACCAAACAAATTGGCCGTTCAGTCTGGCACTATAAATCTTTACCCAGTTGCTACTCGTGGTGGCGAAGTCACTATAGGTGAGGGCGCTGTTATAGCCGTCACACCTGAACTGGATAGCAAAAAGGCTGCACCGGACGCGCAATTACAAGGATTGTCCGGCGTGGAAATTGCGGGTAATTCCATTGATCTTAAAAGCAATGCGAGCATCACTGCTAAAGGTGGCAAAGTTTATTTGGAAGCAACGGATAATTTAACCGCAGCATTCGATAACTTAGGTTATTTATACAAATTACCCGCTGCAACAACTCTTAATCCTAAGCCGACTCCGAGCCGAATAACCTTAGAAACCGGTAGCAAAATTGATGTGTCCGGAGTGCAAGTTGATTTACCCATGGAGAGAAATGTTGTTGAGGTGGAATTGCGCGGCACTGAATTGGCGGATTCACCTTTACAGCGCACTGGTTTTCTAAAAGGTAAAAAAATATTAGTAGATGTGCGTAAAGGCACACCGCTTGCGGATATTTCAGGTGCATTAGCCGCAATACCAAAACAGGTGGGTGAGCGGCTCATGTTGGGTGGCAGTATTCAATTGCGTTCTGCAGGTGATGTGATTGTTCAACCCAATGCTACTGTGAATGTTTCTGGTGGCGGCATTCATTACGCCGCAGGTTATGTAACTACTACAAACCTTATTTCTGAAGGCAAGGTAATCAATATTGCCAATGCTGATCCTAATCTCACTTATACCGGTATTTTAGGTAAAGAAACGGCTACCAATAAACGCTTTAATATCACTCAAACCTTCAATAATTTTTTTCAAAGCAGTGATCGTGGGGAATTTGTTCAAGCTTTTGACCAAGGCAAGTCAGTAGGGTCATTTACGTTAAAAACCCAGGCCACTAGTTTTCAAGGCATTATCGAAGCAGGTGCTTTTTCAGGCCCTGATCAGCGTCAACCCACTAAGCCTACAACCCTCGATGTCGGTAGTTTTAATCTTGAACTTAATCTGCAAAGCTTGGCTATTGCTCAGTACACTTCAGTGCAAACTGCAGCGGACTCATTGTTAACGTCTCTCGATTCCAGAAAGGTTGCGGGCGTAAATCCAAATGGCTATTTTGCAACCGATACCCTGGTCATATCACAAGATTTATTTAACAACAGTAACTTTGCGCATTACAACCTTACTGCCCGCAATGGCAGGATTGAAATTAGTCATAACACTGATTTACATTTAGCGAACGGTGCCAGTTTAAATTTGTTTGCCGCGGATAATTTAAGCGTGAACGGTAGTATTCAAGCTAGGGGTGGTGCCGTCAGTTTAAAGACTGCTGGAAATCAAGGTGTAGAGACAGATCATTTTTTTTTACCGAATACTGTAGAGAATATAAATCGGCCTATCAATCTTAGTAGCGAAGCGATTATAGAAACATCAGGTCTGTGGACTAACGATAACCCGCTGCTGGCTGGCAATGATAAACAACCCATATCGCAAACCTGGATTGATGCGGGAGCAGTTACTTTGCAAGCCGCTGGTGATTTGATATTGGATGCAGGTGCAAAAATTATTGCCAATGGTGGCGGTTGGATTAATCAACTGGGAAGTTTTGTTGCAGGCAAGGGCGGGAATATTAGTCTGAGTGCTGTACTGTTAAATCCTCCGAGTGCTCTTAACCTGAAAAATGAAGCCGCAAAAATTGATTTAGGTGCTCGTCTTAGTAGCTATGCTTTTTCGCAAGGTGGAACCTTAAGTATTACTGCACCTTCAATTGCAATTAGTAACACAGCTGATTTAAGTGTGGGGTCTGAAACGCTGCAACTCGAACCAGAATTTTTTCATAGTGGGGGCTTTAGTTCTTATAAGCTTACCGCAAAAGGTTCGAATGAATGGGTGAGTAATTTTACTGTCAGCGAATTTACCGATATAAAACTACAAGCTGATAATTATGCAAAAGGTATTGCAGATTTTACTTTAACCACCCATTCAGTGCTCAATACTTTGCCAACCGGGGTTGACCTGTTGGCGACATTGGGTGTTGCGCCCTTGCCATTTTATGAGCGTAATCCCGTTAATTTAAGTGTTACGCTTGCAGATAAATCGGCGGAATTTTGGCATCTCGCGAACCAAGCACGTACTAATAATTTTATTGTGCCTAGGGGTGTTCAAATTATTGCAGACCCCAAAGCCAATATAAGTTTTATTGCCAATACCAGTTTGGTTTTCGACGGTATTATTAACGCAAAAGGTGCCAGTGTTAATTTTGCTTTGCAAGATCGTCATGCGCCTGACACTGAGTTAGAAATTGCAAATTTTGATGATGTTGGTATTTGGCTTGGCAGCGACGCCTACATAGATGTGAGTTCAAAATTTATTATGGCGCCAACTGGCAGCAATGGTTTAACTAAAGTTGGTAAAGTTTTTGACGCAGGTTCACTCAATTTTACAGTTGATCGTGGCTTTGTTATTACTGAACAAGGTTCGATTATTGATATTTCCGCTCAGGCTTATGCTACGGAGCGTTATGTTTCCAACAGTGAGTTGGATACACATATTGAAACAACCCTACAAACTGCTAAGGCCGGAACACTTTCGCTGAAAGCAGCAGAAGGCATTTTATTTGATGGTGAGTTACGTGCAAGTGGAGCTGGTTATGGTGCTTTGGGCGGCATACTTGCCGTCGAGTTGGATGCCAGTAAAAGACAAGTTCCTAGTGGTGATCCTACAGCGCGGTTTGGTAAATACAACTTTTCTACAATATCTTTTTCTGATCGCAAAATTGTGCTGGTTCCAAATCTTACGGATGAATTTGGTAGTGAGACACCCTTGGTTCCTTTGAATCTGACGTCGAGTGACCTTGGTAAAATAAATGCAATATCGCCTGATAAAAATGCTGAAGCAAAATTTTCAATAAAAAAATTAGTTGAATCTGGTTTGGATTCTTATCTATTTACGACTGGC
>JAYTSJ010000112.1:0-8599 GCA_043745725.1 Gammaproteobacteria bacterium
CCCTATTGCGGTGAATCTATTGAAGTCCTCATTGATTGTTCTGTACCAGAGCAAGATTACATTGAAGACTGTCAGGTCTGTTGTTGCCCAATAAATTTCTATGTGACCGTAGACGAAGATGGCGAAGCAACGGTTTTCGTATCCAGTGAAAATGAATAGTTCCTTATAGCCATGAAAAATAGATAGGGAACACTAATCTATAAAATACGATTACCTAAGCATTCTGCTTTTTTTCGTCAAGTTTAAAAGTTTCGTTACTAATAATCCCCTGTTGCGCGCGCGCATCCTCCGTGACGAATACGGCATAGTCAGCGGGTTGTATTTTTGAACCATAATAACGCGCATAAACCTGGGTAAACTCTGCACCCAAAAAAAGTATTTGTGCTGAGTAATAAATCCAGACTAGCAATACAACTAAAGAACCTGCGGCCCCATAAGCAGAACTAAAAGTGCTTTTTCCCAAGTAAATACCAATTAAATATTTTCCGATAGTAAAAAATAAAGCGGTAATCATTGCGCCCACAATGACATCGCTCCAGGCGATTTTTACGTCCGGCAAAAATTTAAAAATTAACGTAAACAGTAATGTAATTACGCTAAATGAAATGCCGATATTGATGAATGATAAAATAAATCCCATTTCCGGTGCCAAGCCACCTAGAAATTCATTCAAGAAAGCAAGTGCTGCACTAATTGCCAGAGAAACCAATAAAATAAATGCTATTCCCAGCACCATACCAAAGGATAAAAAGCGGTTAACAATAAATGTTTTTACATTTCTTTCTGGCTTTGGTGCAACTTCCCAAATTGTATTTAAAGCATCCTGAAGTTGAATAAAAACGCCTGCCGCGCCAAAAATTAACACTGCAACACCAATAGCTGAGGCGATATTGCCGGTACTTTGGTCGGGCTTGCTGGCAACTACAATCACTGTATCAATGACTGCAGCACCATCAACTCCGACGAGTTGTTGCAATTGCCCGATCAGTTGGGTGCGCGCACTATCGCCACCCAAAACAGCTGCGGCAATAGCAATCACTAAAATGAGTAAAGGTGCCAATGAAAATATAGTGTAGTACGCGAGCGCTGCAGCCAAACGTGAAACCTTATGGTCATTCCATCCCGTATAGGTTTCTTTCAACATGCAAAAAATAATTTTTAGATTCATATGTCAGTGACTACTTTTCAAAAAAATATTTAATCTGGGCTGCATTAGCACCACAATTCCTCAGTGTGAGTGCTAATACTTGGTGAAAGAAAAACAGATACTAATTCTTCATCTAAACCCAATTCATAACTATAGCGGTTAAAACATAATTGATCGCACTGCAAACGCATTAACGCACCCTCGGCAATAAATTGCGCACACGCGGGATTAGCTTTAACCATAGGGTGGATGATTTCACGAATCCAGCTGCGCGAATGGGCTACATCGAGCGCAGCATGCAAATCAAAATAAGAGCGCACCCAGGGATCCAACCCTAAACGTTGCATGCCGTGCGATATCTTGGCAGTTCGCTGTGAGGCGGTTAGTTCAACTGCACCCAATGCACCCAAAGAATGATAGGCATAGCGGCGCGTGCTCGCCAGACCTAGCATGGTGTTACTGAGCGCCAATGATTGCCATACTGTGGTAGCAATAGAAGGCCGCAGCTCCAAACCCTGTATTACACGATTCAATAGCTGAGGGTTGGTAGAGCCGTGTTTACCGCGCCCCATTTCATCCCAAAAATTTCGCGCACATTCCAGCTTTGCCTGTACCGGTAACCCAATCTGCGTATAGGCAACCAAATCCTCAAAGCCGGTTTCTACTGCAATTTCCTGGGTCAGAAACCATTTCATTTGCGGAAGGTTAGCGGCTTCCGCCAACCAATCAAACAGTGGATGTTGCTGACTCGGCCCACTTTCAGCGAGGGCTTCAAACCATATTGTGAAGTCATCTGCAGAGCTTATTTTTTCCGGGGTAAGCGGTGCAATAGATTTACGTAACCCTTCCAAATAGTGTCCTTCCAGAATCCGCGTTTCGAGTGCAGTGCGCTCATCCTCTTCCCACATTGCTGTAGGTGCGCTTATGGTAGTACGAGAAATATTATGTTTTGCCAGCCGCGTATGTAGCGTGCGAGCATCTGATTCGTTATTTAGAGGTAACATACAAAAATTCCAATTTACAAATGATTAAACATTACTGTAGCCACTCAACGGCAGGAAGAAATAAGTGAGTGAAAAAATTACTTTTTGTTGCCTGTGTGTTTAAAGCCTGTGCGTTTAAAGCCTGCGCATTTATAGTCAGCGCATTTATAGTCAGCGCGTTTATGTCAGCTCAGAATCGCATAGAAAACTTTTTCACTTCTGTACGTTGTTACACATAGTTAAATAATTAGACTTAGGTAGATAATTAGACGTAGGTAGATAATTAGACTTAGCTAAATGGTTGCACAAAAAAAACCTGCAGCTGTTTATCAGCTGCAGGTTTTTATAGAGAACCGCATGAATAAAAATTAACTATTAAAATACCAAACCTTGTGCATCTACACTTTTAACGCCACGAACATTTTGTGCAGTTTCAATTGCTAGCGCACGTTCAACGCCGCTACTCACTTTACCTTTTAATGTAACAACACCGGCAGTAGTGGTAACTTCAATATCTGAAGCGCTAACATTAGTTGAATAAAAAAAGTTGGATTTCACTTTAGTAGTAATCCAGGCATCCTCTACATTTTTACCGGTTTCATGCGCAACGCTACTAATGCTCTCAGTAGTAGTTGGTTTGTCGGTTACAGTTAATTGATTTTTAACGCCAACAACCCCGCGGGTGTTAGCGGCCAAATGGCCAGCCAAATCTTTCGCCTCTTTAGAACTAACAGCTCCTGACAAGGATACGCGGCCAGCTTTGGTTTCCACCTTGGTTGCTATATAAGAGAATTTACTCCAGATCAATCTTGATTTCACCCCGGCGGTGATAGTGACATCATCGACTGTTTCCCCGAAACCGTAGGAACTTTTGGGGCTGTAATCTGATTGCACGATAATTTCATTGTCCACCTCTTTGATACCGCCAACCCCTAACGCAATTTGTGTCGCTAATTCTTTATTGACATCTTCATCAACCTTGCCGGTTAAAGTAGCTTTGCCATTATGCACTTGTACCTTAATCTCACTTGCACGCAAATAAGGGCTAAGTGCGTAAGTTGTCCAAATTTGTGTCTCTTGTCGCGCCTCAACAATATCCTGCTTTGCATCGGCACTTGCTGCGCCACTTAATACAAGCATGGTTAGACCTATAGCGGGTGTAAAAAGCCTTATTAATAATAATTTTTTCATAAAGTTTCTCCAAATAAAAATAATTACAACCATAAAATAAAATTACGAATAGCTGCTACTTATCTGGGGCGTAATCAGCGCTCCTGATTATAGGAATTTTTACTATCAGCAAATACATAAAATAGGTGCCAATAAAAGCATCGTAAGAGCCTCGTAGAGTAAACCTACTGGTAGCTGAGGTATGTGCGCTATCACACCAAAAAATTATTGTGACGAATTCACATGCGGATTTTTATTTGCGAGCTTTTATTTACGAACGGTGGTCATTAGTCGGCTTAATTCTTTTTGAACAACGCCGTAACATTCACACACGCGACTTTCCAGTTTTTTTCTATCCAATACCGCGATATGGCCACGACGATAGCGAATACAGTCTGCGCCCTGCAAGCTAGAAGCGGCTTGAGTAATACTTTCGCGCCTTACTCCTAACATATTTGCTACTAATTCCTGAGTAATTGCCAATTCATCGGTCGCAACGCGATCCACTGTTAACAATAGCCAGCGACACAACTGCTGTTCAACGGAGTGATGACGGTTGCAGACCGCAGTTTGAAACATTTGCGTCATTAATGCTTGCGCATAACGCAGCAACACACGCTGCATAACACCGCCGCAATTAAATTCTGCTTTTAAGATGCTCGCTTCAAGACGATAGGCATAACCTGCTATTTGTACTACTGCAGAGCTAGAAGTGGTGTTGCCGCCAAGAAATAACGGAACCCCCACAATGCCTTCATTACCGACACCAGCGGCTTCTGCTGATGCGCCAGTTTCCATTACATAATGCAAAGAAATAACGCTCGTCGTAGGAAAATACGCATAGTGTAATGGCTGGCCTGGCTCGTAAATAGTATCGCCCAATTTTAATTCCACGCATTGCATTCGTTTCGTCAAGCGATCAATTTCAGCTTTCTCGAGCGCGGCAAGAAGATGGTTTTGCAAAGGGCTGGGAGTTATTTGCAAAGGACTGCGTGTTATTTGGGAAGCACTATGAGTTATTGGCATCGGCCGCACCTGATATGTCTTTGCATTGAACACCAATACCACGGTAACCGATAAAGCGACTTAAGTGGTCGAACATTGGCTCGCCGCTCACCCGATAATATTGCAGTGTGCCATCGGCTTGTTTACGACTAAAAGAAAAATCGATAAAAGGTTGGCGTGCAGCAATAATGTCGTTCAATTCTTTGCGTTCACTTTCGTTCCAACCATGTGCTTCGGCGTCAGCAGCTGTTCCTGTTAATCCCTCTTTCAATAGGGAGTCAACTTGAATGCCGAGCATTTCTAACACCGGCCCGGAAACGCGAATAAATTTGCCCGCTTCGTCTTGCTCCCAGTACCAGTCAGACGCGAGCTCAGTGAGGCTGCGAAACCGCGCTTCGCTTTCACGTAATTCGGCAGTACGCGCCTGCACCGTTTCTTCCAGTATTTTGTTGTAATCATCCAGCTTTTTGTAAAGCAGGCGAACTTCCAACATATTATGAATGCGGGTTTTAACCTCCACTAAATCAAACGGCTTGCTGATAAAATCTTTTGCTCCCGCTTGTAAAGCGCGCAATTTATGGCTTGGCTGCGCGGTGAGGACTATCACCGGAATATAATCATCTTGATGACTGGTGTTAAGGTTTGCCATAACTTGAAAGCCATCCATTTCCGGCATTTGTAAATCAAGCAAAATTAAATCGTAATGATTTTTACTGTGTAATGCGCTCACCTCGGTTGGGTTCATTGTTGAGCTGACTGCCGAGTAGCCTGCTTCATCTAACAATTGTGCCAACAACATTATATTTTGCTGTTGATCATCTACTATCAAAATGCTTGCATTGAGAATTTCAGCTTCAGTTAGTTTCATATTATTTTCTCTTCGTTTACTTGAGTTGATTTTCTTGCGCCAACTTCCAAGGCTAAATCAAGGGCGCTCATAAACTCGTTAATTTTAATAGGCTTGGTAAGATAACGGAAAAAACCGGCGCGCAAGCCTTTCTCAATATCGCGCGGAATCGCATTTGCACTGAGAGCAATTATCGGGATATGCGCTGTCATTGCATCTTTGGCGAGAATTTTCAACACTTCTGTGCCGTTGATGCCAGGCAAATTGATATCCATCAAAATTAAATCTGGCTGCGTAAGCCGGGCAAGTTCGATACCTTGATAACCATCGCGTGCAGACAACAAATCTATGTCGGTACGTGTTGCTATTATGTCTTCCACCAGCATTAAATTAGCCGGGTTATCTTCAACATAAAGAACCCTGCGTTTCGTGGCGTCGCCGTCAATTTTTTCCGAAGGCACGTGATCTGAATTCAAATCAGTGTTGTCCTCTCTCGGGTTTTGCATAACCATTTCCAGATCAAACCAGAAGACAGTACCTTCGCCAACTTTACTCTCAACATTGATTTTTCCGCCCATTAATTCGATTAACCGTTTAGTCATTACCAGGCCAATGCCGGTGCCTTCCTCGGGGCCATTTTCTTTGCCCAGGCGATTAAACGGCTGAAATAATTGTGCCAGGTTTTCTGGTGCTATACCGGCACCTGTATCTTCCACACAAACGCGCAATCGTTGCCGCGTACTCTCGAAGCAGGTGACAATGATTTTGCCGTTTTCGCGATTATATTTTACTGCGTTGGAAAGTAGATTAATCAGTATTTGTTTAAGGCGTGTTTGATCAGCATTGACATTGAACGAATTATCCAGCACGGGGAAATCTAACGTAATATTGCGACTCAGTGCTTGTGGTTCGATCATGGTTTGGCATTCACGCAAGAGGTCATTGAGTGAAACGGGTTCCATTGATAATGACAATTTGCCGGATTCGATCAACGTGAGATCGAGAATTTCATTAATTAAATCCAGCAAATACCAGCCAGCCTGTAAAATTTGGTCGACACTGCGTTTTTGATTAGGCGTTGGCGGTGGATTACTCGCTTCAATTAATTGTGCGAAACCTAAAATCGCACTTAACGGCGTGCGCAACTCATGACTCATATTGGATAAAAAATCTGACTTGGCAAGGTTCGCCTTATCCGCTAAATGTTTTGCTTTTTTCAATTCAATATTATTTTCGAGGATAACTTGATCGAGATGTTTTCGTTCAGTAATGTCAACCAGCATATTGATGCCGCCAATGAGTTTGCCATCGTCACTGAATAAAGGGGTAGGGTAAGCATTGAACCAAACGCGTGCGCCATCGGGTCGTTCGGCAATGGCCTCTGCACCCAAAATCTGGCGCTTCTCTTTTAACGCAGTTGCCATTGGACATTGATCATGCGGTAATAATGCACCATCCGGGCGAAAGAGTTTTAAGCTAATGCACCAATGATCGGTACCTAATTGTGGGGTGCGCCCAGAAAATTCAACCGCGGCCTGATTAAAGTGCGTAAGTGCGCCATCAGCATCAGTGGTGTAAATTGCTACGGGCAGTGCGTTAATAACGGCGCGCAAATGACGTTCATTTTCACGCAGTCTTTTTTCTGTTTGCTTGGTTTCCGTAATATCAAGATTTGTTCCGACAATTGATTCTACTTGCCCGTCCGCATTGGTGCGCATAATTTCCACTGAGCGAATATAGCGAAACTTTTTTTCGCCTTCACGTTTCATACGAAATTCACGCGTTGTTTGCTCACCCACATTAATCATCTGTGATGGTGTAATTTGCTGACCACGCAACTCTTCAGGTAATAAATAGCTGGCCCAATCATCATATTCTACAAGCCCGTCTGCGCTGGGAGTCACGCCATATATGCGAAACATTTGGGCATCCCAATGCATTTTTTGTTGAGTTAAATCCCACTCCCAAATACCAACGCCGGTAGCTTCGGTTGCCAAACGGACCCGCTCATCACTTTCACGCAATGCTTGTTCCGCGTGTTTTCGTTCAGTAATATCAGTCAATAAAATAATAATATTTTTATTATTTATGCCTTTCTCAGGGCAGGCATAAATATCGAACCAGCGTTTCAGCGTATGCTGATATTGCACAAAACGAACGGATTCACCGGTCTTCACTACCTGATCAAGAGCCTCAAACCAACCTGCTTCGAAGTCAGGCATAAGCTCAAGAGCTCGTTTACCAGTACCATTGGGCAATCCCGTCTGCTTCTCAAATGAAGGGTTCACTTCTAAAAAACGATAATCAATCGGTTTATCATTTTCATAAATCATTTCGATAGTACAAAAACCCTCATCAATCGTATTAAACAAACTGCGATAGCGATCTTCGGATTCGCGCATTACCGCTTCGGCATTTTTACGCGCGGTAATATTGCGTAATACTGCCGTAAAATAACGCTGGCCACCCAGATGCATTTCACTCACCGTAATTTCCAGTGGAAAAGTCCTGCCATTTTTAAATTTTCCGCTCACTTCACGCAGTATTCCATTGGCACGTTCATCCACGCTCGTATCGTAATAATGCAGCAATCCTTTGTCTTCACTGAGCTCCGGAACTATGGCGCTAAAACGTTTACCAATCAGCTCTGCTTCACTATAACCAAACATTTTTTCGGCAGCTGAATTTACTGTTTCAATCAAATTAGTGCGCACATCAAACGTTACTATGCCGTCTACTACAGTAGCGAGGATAGTTTGCAGCAGTGCCGTACTATCAACCAACGCTTGCTGCGAAATATATTCTTTGGTCACATCGCGAAATACCATTACCGCGCCAATAACCTGATCATCCTGATCGCGAATAGCTGCACAATTATCCGCAATATTGCGTTGGCTACCATCGCGCCCTACCAGAATGGCATCATGAGATGTTTTCGCCACGCCATCTTCCAATGTTTCTAACACAGGAATAGCCAAAGGTTGGCTATTCACTTTACTGGTTAGTTGAAATATTTCAGCGATAGATCGGCCCAGCGAAAATGCTTGCGTATATCCAGTAAGTTGTTCAGCAACACGGTTCATTAAAGTGACTCGCGCTTCGCGGTCGGTAGCTATAACCGCATCGCCAATTGAATTAAGTGTTACATCCAATTTCTTTTCACTATCGCGCAAAGTCATATAAGCTTGATTTAACTGTTGGTTCATGGCTTCCTGGGTGGCGAGCGAGCGGCGCGTTTCCATATGCATCAGGTTTATCAAGCGCAAATGAATATTGCGATAAATTCCATAAGCAAATCCCTGGGCAAATAACAACATGAAAAAACTGGTGAAAATAATAAAAGCAAATAAGAACCGCATATTGGTTCTGAATTCTGTTCCGTAATAATCGAGCTGAGTCGTCTGTAATTGAATATATTTATTCAGCTCTGTGCGAATTGAATCCATC
>JAYTSJ010000113.1:0-10326 GCA_043745725.1 Gammaproteobacteria bacterium
CGGAAATGTATCGTAAATAAGGTTATTGCTGAGCTCAAACAGCGACAAGCTGCCACCACCATTTAAACTGGCAACGCGAAAAGTGATCGTGTAACTGCCTGTCACAGGAATATTGACAGGGCTGTTTGCATAACGCATCCAGTCATTGGTGTTTATATTGCCCGTAGCCTGACCGCCACCCGTATCAGTTGTGGGCTCATTGAAGACGCCGCTCATGGTGGAATAATTTTCCGCCTCGATGGTCACCGGTAAGGGATTCCCTGCAGCTACAGAACTAGCAAGTGATGAGGCTGCTGTAGAACTTGCAGGTGTAGAGCTCGCGGGCTTGGATGACGCGGCAACAGAGCTTGGGGGTGTTGAACTCGCCGCTGCCGAACTCGCAGGTATTGAGGACGCTGCAATAGAGCTGGTGGGTGTAGAGCTCGCTGGTTTGGATGAAGCTGCCACAGAACTGGCCGCCGCGTTAACACTTTCGATCTTAAACCAGTTGACATTGAAACCACCGACCGCCGCATTAATCCCGAAGGTATGAATCCCGGCGGTGAGGGTAATTGTCCGCTGAACAGTGGTCCAGACTATCCAACTGCCCGTCTTGGGTACCGGAAATGTATCGTAAATAAGGTTATTGCTGAGCTCAAACAGCGACAAACTACCGCCACCGTTTAAACTGGCAACGCGATAAGTGATTTTATAACTGCCCGTCACAGGAATATTGACAGGGCTGTTTGCATAACGCATCCAGTCATTAGTGTTTATATTGCCCGTAGCCTGACCGCCACCCGTATCCGTTGTAGGCTCATTGAAGACCCCGCTCATGGTAGAGTAATTTTCCGCTTCGATAACAACCGGTAATGAGCTGCCAACTGTGGCAGGCTGGCTAGATGCAGTTAATGAGGAAGATGTTGCCGCTGTTGCTTCATAACTTATGCTAAGTAATGGCGCGCAAAGTGACATGGCGAGTGTTATTTTTCGCGTGAGCATTTGCCAATTAAGGCCACGCTTCAATTCCAAACGATCAATAAAGCCCAGCTCAATTAAAATTTCCCCAAGCGATGTTGCCGCGTAAGAATTGGTGTCGAGAGGGTCTAGTTGTTGGCGCCGCTGGACTTGTGTGCTGACTGCAATACGAAGTTGCTCGGCGGTTAATAAACCTTTCTTTAATAATATATTTCCTAAACGAGTCGCGGATTTATTAGTCATTATTAAATTCCTCTGCTTCAATCACAAAAAATACCTAGGGAGATAAGCTACTTTTTGAATTCATGGATGTAAGTACGGAATAAGTTCATACATACATAGTAGAGGGAGTTTGATAAAAAAAATGTGAAAAATACTCCGTGGATACAGTATTTTGAAATAGTAATTTCCTTTTTATGAGCAATCTGTGTAGTAGCAGGTGCCGTGCACAAAAATCAAATCCAAACATGAAAAATGGCAGCTAAAAATAATTTTTTAATCCTTTCGCGGAATGAAAATTACAGAGCTTTGTACTTAACGCATAAATTGTTTACCATGCGCGCACAATAATCGAAATAGGTGAGATATCTCATGCGTAAAGTTGTGTACCCAGGCACTTTTGATCCTATTACTAACGGACATATTGACTTGGTGGAGCGTGCCTGCCGCTTATTTGATCGCGTGGTAGTTGCGGTCGCTGCCAGCAGTCGCAAGAATCCACTCTTCACTTTAGAAGAGCGTGTAGCCCTTGCCTGTCAAACGCTTGCACATCTACCTAATGTGGAAGTTTGTGGCTTCGATATTTTATTAGTGGATTTTGTTCACCAACAAAATGCCCAAGCTGTATTGCGCGGATTGCGTGCGGTGTCGGACTTCGAGTATGAATTTCAGCTGGCAAATATGAATCGTGCACTAGCTCCCGATATGGAAAGTCTATTTCTCACGCCTGCAGAGCATCTCTCCTATATTTCATCGTCTATCGTTCGCGAGATTGCGGTGCTAGGTGGCGATATCGGAAAATTTGTGGCCGCACCAGTGGAAGCTGCATTGAAAGAAAAATTTAAGCGCGCATAAATTTGCAGTGCGTTATCCAATTATCCTCAGGATTAATTTATGTTTAAAAAGTATTTGCTACTGGCTATTTTTTCCATTATTTCGAGCAGTGTTGTTGCGGATGAAAAACGTCCGTGGGATATTGAAGTTGGCATAGGCGCCATCTCCACCTCGGGCAATACACAGAGCACTAGTGTGCAAGCCAAAGTAGATGCAAAACAAAATTTACTGCATTGGCAAAATGAATATATTTTCAATTCACTTTTTAAACAAGATGAAGTCACTCAAGATGACAACACCAAAGTGAAAGAAAAAACGGCAGATAAATATTTAGCGTCGATTAAATCAGCTTATTTAATGGAAGCTGAAAAATCTTATTTATTTGGTTTTGTTTCCTATGCCGATGACAAATTCGGTGCCTATCGCACCTACACTACAGTAGCTGTAGGTTATGGTAATTGGATTTACTCTACACCCACATTGACCTGGTATGCAGAAATTGGTCCGGGGTATTTTCAAGGGCAAAAAGTGATTACCAATCCAGATCCACTATTGCCTGATACCTTTGTAGATCAAAGCGGCGCTATTGTTCGCGCATCCACCGAATTGAAATGGGAAATAACCAAATCCGCCGAATTTAAACAAACACTAAGTATTGAGTCTGGCTCAGACAACACGCGTATACTCAGTGAAACTTCAATAGCAACATCGATCAGTGATGCAATGCAAATGAAAGTGGGTGTTGCGGTGGCGAAAGATACAAATGTAACTGAAGAGAAAAAGAATACTGACATGACCACATTTATAAATTTGATTTATAAATTTTAAAATAGTTTTTATTTTTATAATTCATGGGATTGAAGTTAAATAAAAGTAGATGTGAAAAATCCATATCTACTTTTATTTTTACCTTTACTGCTACTTTGCAAGTTCCTATTCCACTGGTACCAAGCCCAAATTTTTCACAATTTGCGCGGTAGGTTCCGTTTGATTCATCGTATAAAAATGCAAGCCTGGCGCTTCATTTTCTAGTAACACTTCGCACAGCTCGGTTACCAAATCTACCCCAAACGCTTTTAAGCTCACATCATCTTCGCCATAATTTTCTAAGGCTTTGCGTAACCAGCGGGGAATTTCTGCGCCGCAGGAATCAGAAAATCGCGTTAAATTACGGTAATTGATAATCGGCATAATGCCGGGAACAATAGGTTGTGTGATCCCCGCTTTATGACATTGTTCCATAAAATAAAAATAGGAATCGGGGTTAAAAAAGTATTGTGTAATAGCGCTGTTAGCGCCAGCATCAAACTTACCTTTCAAAAATTGAATATCGCTAGCATAGCTTTTGGCCTGCGGATGAATTTCAGGATAAGCCGCGACTTCAAGGTGAAAGTGTGCGCCAAAATGCTTGCGAATAAATGCTACCAGTTCGTTGGCATATACTAATTGACTGGTACCGCCCATACCCGAAGGCATGTCGCCACGCAGGGCAACGATACGATCAATCCCTGCGTCTTTATATTCTTGCAATAATTCAACTATGGTTGTTTCATCGTCGCCACCAAAAGATAAATGTGGCGCAATAGAAATACCATCTTTTTTGAATTGGGTGACTATACCTTTAGTGGTATCGCGCGTAGAGCCGCCCGCACCATAGGTGACCGAAAAAAAATCCGGCGCAAATTGGTTAAGCTGATCGCGCACTTTGATTAACTTTTCTTTTCCTTCTGCCGTTTTCGGCGGAAAAAATTCGAAGCTTAATTGTGGTTGTGATTCATTCATAAGATTGTCTCGTAGGTTGGGCTGCTAAGCCCAACACACAATGTTTTAACGAGGTTTTTGTTGGGCTTTGCAGCCCAACCTACGTAATAATATTTCTCGCTGTTAATACTTATAGCTTTCCGGTTTAAATGGCCCTTCCAATTCAACGCCAATATATTCGGCCTGTTTTTGTGTCAGTTTGGTAATAACACCACCGAAACCTTCCACCATATCTTTTGCAACTTCTTCATCTAATTTTTTCGGCAACACACGCACATACAAATGTTCTGTTTTTTGTGCTGCGGGTAAATCGGCAAATTTGCGTTCGTACAAATACATTTGTGCTAACACTTGGTTGGCGAAAGAACCATCCATAATGCGCGATGGGTGGCCAGTTGCATTACCCAAATTAACCAAACGACCTTCGGATAAAAGAATCAAATGGTCATTAGTTGTTTTGTCGCGATAAATTTTATGCACCTGTGGTTTAACTTCTTCCCACTCCCAATTTTTGCGCATAAACGCCGTATCAATTTCGCTATCAAAGTGGCCGATGTTACAGACTACGGCGCAGCGTTTTAATGCACGTAGCATAGCGGAGTCGCACACATTTACGTTGCCGGTTGTGGTGACGACTAAATCAGTTGTGCCGAGGACAATATGATTTATATCTTCAAACTTTCCAGTGTTGCTACCCTCGTTGTAAGGCGATACCACTTCGTAACCGTCCATACAAGCTTGCATGGCGCAAATAGGATCAATCTCGGATACTTTTACAATCATGCCTTCTTGGCGCAAAGATGCAGCAGAGCCTTTACCTACATCGCCATAGCCAATAACCAGTGCTTTTTTACCCGCGAGTAAATGGTCAGTGCCACGCTTAATGGCATCATTCAAACTATGGCGGCAACCATATTTGTTGTCGTTTTTACTTTTTGTTACGGCATCATTCACGTTAATGGCAGGTACTTTTAATTGGCCTTTTTTCAACATGTCTAACAAGCGATGTACGCCCGTTGTTGTTTCTTCAGAAATGCCGTGCATTTTGTTGAGCATTTCAGGATATTTTTCGTGAACGATTTGCGTTACGTCGCCGCCGTCATCCAGAATCATATTCGCAGCCCACGGTCTGCCATCTTGCAAAATAGTTTGCTCAATGCACCACCAAAATTCTTCTTCCGTTTCACCCTTCCAAGCAAACACCGGAATACCAACAGCTGCGATGGCAGCAGCAGCATGATCTTGCGTAGAAAAAATATTGCACGATGACCAGCGCACTTCTGCACCCAACTCAACTAATGTTTCAATTAACACGGCGGTTTGGATGGTCATGTGAATGCAACCGATAATTTTTGCATCGGCGAGTGGCTTGCTGCTTTTGTATTTACGGCGCAGTGCCATCAACGCTGGCATTTCGCCTTCAGCAATTTCAATTTCTTTGCGGCCCCAGGCAGCGAGGGACATATCGGCAACTTTGTAATCTGTGAGGCTCATAATATTTTTCCTATATTGTGTTACAACAAATTTAATGCGTAGGTTGGGCTGTAAAGCCCAACATGTTTGATTCTGATACGCGAAACTTTCATTCTTGATGCTGCGTTATAAATATTTTTTTGCGTTGCTTTTGTTGGGCTTTGCAGCCCAACCTACGGCACCACAATAGCTACAGTGCTTTTCTCAGCACGGCGGCCTTATCGATTTTTTCCCAGGTAAAATCGGGAAGCTCGCGACCAAAGTGACCGTATGCGGCAGTTTGACGATAAATCGGACGCTTCAGATCCAGCATTTCAATTAAACCGCGTGGGCGCAAATCAAAATTTTCACGAATCAAATTAATAATTTCGGCATCAGATAATTTTCCAGTGCCAAAAGTATTTATCGAAATGGATGTTGGCTCAGCAACACCAATCGCATAACTCACTTGAATTTCTACTCTGTCTGCAATACCTGCAGCCACAATATTTTTAGCAACATAGCGGCCAGCGTAAGCGGCAGAACGATCTACTTTAGAGGGATCTTTGCCAGAGAATGCACCGCCACCATGACGCGCCATGCCACCGTAAGTATCTACAATAATTTTGCGTCCTGTTAATCCGCAATCGCCCACTGGGCCGCCAATAATAAATTGGCCAGTGGGGTTAATGTGGTATTGCGTATCTTTGTGCAACCATTCTGCCGGCAACACTTTGTTGATAATTAATTCGCGCACAGCTTCGTGAATAGAACTTTGCGACACGCTCGGGCTATGCTGAGTGGATAAAACCACAGCATCGACAGCAATTGGTTTGCCATTTTCGTAACGCAATGTCACTTGGCTTTTTGCATCAGGGCGCAACCAAGGTAGCTCGCCGTTTTTACGCAGTTCTGCTTGCCTTTCTACTAAACGGTGCGCGTAAAAAATCGGTGCGGGCATGAGCACTGCAGTTTCATTCGTTGCGTAACCAAACATTAAACCTTGATCGCCCGCACCCATTTCTTTTTCGCCATTTTGATCTTTACCTTCATCAACACCCATTGCGATGTCGGATGATTGCTTGCCGATTGCGTTTAACACGGCACAACTTGCACCATCAAAACCTACGTCACTGGAGTTGTAACCAATATCCAAAATAACCTGACGAATTAAATCTTCCAAATCTACGTAGGTTGATGTGCGCACTTCGCCAGCAACAATTGCCATTCCGGTTTTAACCAGAGTTTCTACGGCAACACGCGCATTTGGATCGTCCTTCAAAATTGCATCGAGTACCGCATCAGAAATTTGATCAGCCATTTTATCAGGATGACCTTCAGCAACGGACTCAGACGTAAAAACAGAATATTCAGACATAGAAATTTCCTTTAAAGTTAAAAATTTGCAGGTTTAAAAAATTGACGCAATTGAATTTGAAAGCCATTGCGTAATGCAAAGTAAACGCTTTGGCCTTCTTCTAACCCGGCAGCAATTGCCCAACGTGAAAAATCGTGGGGCTCAAAGCCTTGCCATAAATCACCGCAGGCATCGCGCGCCCAAGTTTGTTCGTGGCGACATAAATCGCAAATTAACAGCGCGCCTTTAGGTGCTAGTGCGCGACTTAAATCCTGAAAAATATCTGCCGGCGATGCCGTGTGGTGCAACACCATGTTCAGCACTATGCAATCCGCAACAATTTTTTGTTCTACCAGGTTGCGGGTATCACCGTGAATAAATTGAATATTGCGCAGTTTTTTTTCGTCGGCAAATGCGCGTGCTTTATCGAGCATATTGGCGGCGTTATCGAGTGCAATTACTTGAATAAATTGCTGTGCAAGTATGGCCAGAAACTCGCCTTCGCCAGAACCCACTTCAAGCGCAAGCGATGTATCGCGCAGCGAGGTGTTCTGCAATAACTGCTTCATGTGTTCTGCGTACACAGGGTAGCTGGCAATTAAATCTTGTTGTTCGCGAAACTTATGCGCATTGTCGGTAAAAAATTGTTGCGATGCTTGGCTGCGTTCAATTTCTAATTCGTGCAATTGTTGCTGCACGGTATTGGCAATGGGTAATTGGTCGACGCTGTTAAACAGTGCCTGCTGCATAGCTGCCAAAAGATGATCAGGGGCAAAGTAGGCGCGGCGATAAAAAATACTGTTGCCTTCACGGCGCGTAGTCAGCAAGCCGGCGCTGGTGAGCACTTTAAGATGATGGCTCATACCAGATTGCTTCGCGGCAAAAATTCTGCATAGCTCCAGCACGCCAAAAGAATCCTGCGCAAGTACACGCAAAATATCCAGACGAAAACCATCACCCGCTGCTCTTAGGAGATTAGCGAGCTTATCTTGCATGGATCCGATGTCGATAGCCTGTATCGGCAGAGATATGGTTTCTTGTTGCGTCATGGTGCCTGGGTTCTATTCAGTGAGAACAGTTCTATTCATTCAGGGCAATAGTCTAGCAGGCTAAAATATCTATATCAAAATATTTCGATATAGATATGTATATTTTTTATCTAGACTCTTTTCTTTACCCTTGCGCCCAGCTGAGCGAGAATGCATCCCCAAATTTGCTTAATTTTATAGTTACCGTTTAAGGAGCATCCCATATGCCATCTCGTAATCAACTTGCCAACGCCATTCGCGCCCTTTCGATGGACGCCGTTCAAAAAGCTAATTCCGGCCACCCGGGCGCGCCTATGGGTATGGCGGATATCGCAGAAGTTTTGTGGAATGACTTTTTGAAGCACAATCCTGCCAACCCGAATTGGGCTGATCGCGACCGCTTTGTGCTGTCCAACGGACACGGCTCTATGCTGATTTACTCTTTATTACATCTCACCGGCTACGACCTGGCGATGGATGACCTTAAGCAATTTCGTCAACTGCATTCCAAAACCCCGGGCCACCCCGAGCGCGGTTATACCCCTGGCGTAGAAACTACCACTGGCCCTCTCGGCCAAGGTATGGCTAACGGTGTGGGCATGGCGTTAGCCGAGAAAATGCTCGCCGCGCAATTTAACCGTGAAGGCCATAATGTTGTTGATCATCATACCTACGTTTTCCTCGGTGATGGCTGCATGATGGAAGGCGTTTCTCATGAAGCTTGCTCTTTAGCCGGAACTTTAGGTTTGGGCAAACTCATTGCCTTTTACGATGACAACGGCATTTCCATCGATGGCCATGTTGAAGGCTGGTTCACCGATAACACTCCGCAGCGTTTTGAAGCCTACGGCTGGCATGTAATCCCTGCGGTAAACGGCCACGATTCAGCAGCAGTCAAAGCAGCAATTGAAGCTGCACAAGCGGAAACGGGCAAGCCAACCCTTATTTGCTGCAAAACTACCATTGGTTTTGGTTCACCTAACAAGCAAGGTTCTCATGACTCTCACGGCTCGCCACTGGGTGCAGACGAAGTTGCTTTGGTAAGAAAAACCCTTGGTTGGGAATCCCCTGCTTTCGTCATTCCGGCGGATATTTATGCTGGCTGGGATGCTAAAGCCAAAGGTGCCGCTGCTGAAAAATCCTGGGGTGATAAGCTGGCTGCCTACAAAACTGCGTACCCGGAGTTGGCTGGTGAATTCGAACGCCGTGTCATCAAAGGTGAATTGCCAGCGGACTTCGCTGCCAAAGCTACTGCATTTATTACTGAAAGCCAGGCTAAAGGCGAAAACATCGCCAGCCGTAAAGCCTCGCAAAACTCTATCGCCGCTTTCGGCGCAATATTGCCTGAGTTATTAGGCGGCTCTGCTGACTTGGCCGGCTCTAACCTCACTTTGTGGAAAGGCTCTAAAGGCGTAACCGCGGAAGATGCCAGCGGCAACTACGTTTATTACGGCGTGCGCGAGTTTGGCATGAGCGCCATCATGAACGGTATTTCTGCCCACGGCGGCTTTATTGCTTACGGCGCAACCTTCTTGATGTTCCAGCAATACGCTGCCAATGCTGTGCGTATGTCGGCGTTGATGAAGCTACAAAATATCTTTGTTTACACTCACGATTCCATCGGCCAGGGTGAAGATGGCCCAACGCATCAACCTATTGAAGTGCTGGCAACTTTGCGTATGACGCCGAATCTCGACACCTGGCGCCCAGCCGATGCCGCTGAATCTGCAGCATCGTGGAAAGCGGCGATCGAACGCAAAACTGGCCCGTCAGCTTTGGTATTTAGCCGTCAAAATCTGGATGCTGTTGCTCGTACTCCCAAGCAAGTGGCTGAAATTGCGCGCGGCGGTTATGTGTTAATAGATTCAGTCGGCGAGCCGGATGCAATTCTGATAGCCACAGGTTCAGAAATTGGCGTCACCGTAAAAGCAGCCGCGCAATTGAAAGCCAATGGCCGCAATGTACGTGTGGTATCCATGCCATCCACCAGCGTATTTGATCGTCAGGATGCACTCTATAAAGAATCCGTATTGCCGCTCAGTGTATTGGCACGCGTCGCCGTAGAAACTTCGCATGCGGATTATTGGACGAAGTATGTTGGCTTGGATGGCCGCGTAGTGGGCATGACAACTTTTGGCGAATCTGCTCCTGGCCCGGCGCTGCTTGAATATTTTGGTTTTACAGTGGATAACATTGTTAGCACTGTTGAAGAATTATTAGAAGATTAAAAATTACGTTTGATATTTGAGGATTACCCATGACAGTAAAATTAATGAAAGACCAAAACCTCGCGGGCAAACGTGTTTTGATTCGTCAGGATTTAAACGTGCCGCTTGAAGATGGTCGCATCACTAGCGCAGTACGTATCGACGCATCTATTCCTACCATTCAAGCCGCACTGGCTGCTGGTGCAAAAGTAATGGTGATGTCGCATCTCGGTCGCCCCGATGAGGGTGTTTACGAAGAAGCTTCTTCACTTGCTCCTGTTGCAAAATATCTCAGCGAAAAATTAGGCCGCGATGTTCCGCTCATTAAAAACTGGGTGGATGGTTTCGCAATGCAAGGAGATTTAGTGTTGTTAGAAAACGTGCGCTTTAATATCGGCGAAGGAAAAAATACCGACGAGCTCAGCAAAAAAATGGCTGCACTCTGTGACGTGTTTGTAATGGACGCATTCGGCACCGCGCACCGCGCGCAAGCATCTACTCACGGCGTTGC
>JAYTSJ010000114.1:0-7301 GCA_043745725.1 Gammaproteobacteria bacterium
TGAAACTTCACCGTTGATCACTTGGGTGATTTCTTTGCGAATAATCAGCATGGCTTCAATAAACCTATCCAACTCACCTTGAGATTCTGATTCTGTGGGTTCGATCATTAAAGTGCCGGCTACAGGGAATGACATGGTGGGTGAGTGGAAGCCGAAGTCCATAAGGCGTTTGGCGATATCTTCTTCACTAATGCCGCTAGCTTCTTTAAGTGGACGTAAATCCAACAAGCATTCGTGCGCCACAAAACCATTGGTGCCTTTGTATAACACAGGGTAGGCGGCATCGAGTTTTTTGGCTACATAGTTGGCATTGAGGATGGCATATTCAGTAGCTTGGCGCATGCCGACTGCGCCCATCATTTTGATGTACATCCAGCTGATTGGCAGAATACTCGCTGAACCCCAGGGCGCTGCAGAAATAGTACCGTAGGCGGTGTTAGTGTTACGTACAGCTTGCACCGGGTGCGCAGGTAGGAAAGGTGCAAGATGTTTACCTACGCCAATTGGACCCATACCAGGGCCGCCGCCGCCGTGAGGAATACAGAACGTTTTATGTAAGTTAAGGTGCGATACGTCGCCGCCGAATTTGCCCGGTGCCGCTACGCCCACAAGTGCATTCATGTTGGCGCCGTCAATATATACCTGTGCACCCAGTTCGTGAATCATGTCGCAGAGTTGAGTGATACCTTCTTCGAACACTCCGTGAGTTGAAGGGTAGGTCACCATGATGCAAGCGATTTGTTTGCCGTAAGTGGCAATTTTAGCGGCGAGGTCGGTCAAATCCACGTTGCCTTTACTATCGCATGCCACTACGACTACTTTAAAACTTACCATTTGTGCCGACGCTGGGTTGGTACCATGAGCAGACGCGGGAATCAGGCAGATGTCGCGGTCAGTTTCCCCTTTGCTTGCAAAATATTTTTTGATGGCAACGAGGCCTGCATATTCGCCTTGTGAGCCGGCATTGGGTTGCAAACTGATGGCATCATAACCGGTGCAGGTTTTGAGCATTTCTTGCAATTCTTCGAACAATTGACGGTAGCCTTGGGCTTGGTCCATGGGTGCGAAGGGGTGCATTTTGCCGAACTCTGGCCAGGTCACTGGGATCATTTCTGCTGTGGCGTTGAGCTTCATAGTGCAAGAGCCGAGCGGAATCATCGATTGATTAAGGGCGATATCTTTAGACTCCAAACGCTTCAAGTAGCGCAGCATGTCGGTTTCACTTTGGTAGCTGCTGAATACCGGGTGAGTTAACACCGCATCGGTGCGCAGCAGATCAATGGGAATTGCTTTATTAGTGATGGCCAGGGCGTCATCAAAACTGGCTAAATCCGCATCCACAATTCCGAAGATTGCCAGGAGTTGTGCAACATCATTCAGATTAGTGGTTTCGTTCAGGCTGATGCCAAGGGAATCCGAACCTACTATACGAAGGTTAATTTCCGCATCCAACGCAGCCTGGTAAATCGCTTGCTGTTTACTGCCGACTTGCACAGTGATGGTGTCGAAATAGTGGTTGCTAGCAAGGGCAAAGCCTTTCGCTTGCAGTGCTGCCGCTGTAACTGCTGTTAAGCGGTGGATGCGATTGGCAATACGTTTGAGGCCATCTGGGCCGTGGTAAATCGCGTAGAACACGCTCATTACTGCCAGCAATACCTGAGATGTGCAGATGTTGGAGTTAGCTTTTTCGCGGCGAATATGTTGTTCGCGGGTTTGCATCGCCATGCGCAGTGCTGGCTTGCCACGGGCATCAATCGAGACACCAATAATACGGCCGGGAGCAGAGCGTTTGTAAGCATCGCGAAACGCAAAGAAACCTGCGTGCGGGCCGCCGAATCCCATAGGTACACCAAAGCGTTGACTGGTACCAACCACGACATCTGCACCCATTGCTCCGGGTGATTTAAGTAATAAAAGCGCCATTAAGTCGCTTGCTACAGTTACAAGCGCATTATTGTTGTGTGCAGTTTCGATCAGCGCAGTCAGGTCGCGCACTTGTCCGCTTGAGCCGGGGTATTGCAACAAAGCGCCGAAGTAATCGCCATTGGCAAGATCGCCTGCCTTGGCAACTTTCACTTCAAAACCAAAATGTTCCGCTCGGGTTTTCACCACAGCGATAGTTTGTGGATGAGTATCTGCATCGACAAAAAACACATCCGAGTTACTTTTTTTGTTTTGGCGTTTACACATTGCCATAGCTTCAGCGGCGGCAGTGCCTTCATCCAACATGGAGGCATTGGCCATTTCCATGCCGGTAAGGTCGATCAACATTTGTTGGTAATTCAGTAAACCCTCTAAGCGGCCTTGCGCAATTTCCGGTTGATAGGGTGTGTAAGCAGTGTACCAACCAGGGTTTTCAAGTACGTTACGCAGCACCACATTGGGGGTGATAGTGTCGTAATAACCCATACCTATGTAGGTTTTGAAAATACGGTTTTTACTGGCGATAGTTTTGAGTTGGGCTAACGCATTAGCTTCAGAAGTGGCGGCATCTAATGCCAGTTCGCCTTGCAAACGAATATTATTGGGCACGGTTTTATCGATCAATTCTTTTACTGAGCTGACGCCTAAAGCTGCGAGCATGGCAGCCGTTTGTTGAGCGTTTGGTCCTATATGGCGAGATACAAATTCATCGTTAAAAGCCAAATGGGTAAGCGAAGCTGAACGAAAATCGAATGGCATAAAATATCTCAATAAGTGAATAATCAATTGAAAATGGGAGTGAAATGCGGGAGCAAGTAGCCGATATGGAGTGCGGCAATATTAACAATTTGATAAGTGATGGGCAATCAATGAGTTATTGCTCAGTTATTTAACTAGGTGAGTGCCACAGTTATGATGGCGAGAATGGCTGATAGTCTAAGTATGTATACTAATAATTCCTCCTGCCGACAGATTCCACCATTGTTTCTCATTTCCCCCTCGCTTTTTTAAACATTATTAGGTGTTTTACAATTTATATACCTAAAACAGCGCGCTTATTACTTCTTTTTAATCTTATACAAAACCCTAGAAGAAATGAGTTAGTTAATACGCCAAAAAGATGAATAATGCGCCTATTAGTTCTTCCTCCTTGAGTCTACTATTTCATTAACTGCTCTGTGACCCGCATCACACTTTAAGTGGATCAGTATTAGCAGGTGTTAATGAACTAAATTGACGCCCATCGCACCAGTGAAATGTTAATTGGGGCGACCGAAAAATCCGAAGTGAGGAAATATCCATGTTAATAACGAAATCCCACAATAAATTACTTGCGGCTGTAACGTTATGTTTGCCGTTACTGTTTGCGCAGCATGCGAGTGCGAACAGGCCTTACAGCGGCAGCCTTCCTAATATGCCTGGTGTGATTGAAGCCGAAAACTATGACTTTGACGGCCAAGGCGATGCCTACAACGATGCAACAGTTGGCAATACTGGCGGCGCATACCGTAGTGACTATGTTGACTTAGAAGCTGCAGCAGGCGGTGGTTATAACATCGGTTGGTTTGATCCTGGCGAGTGGGTTGAATACTCAGTCAATGTGCCAACAGCTGGTGTGTATACCTTGACAGCGCGTGTTGCCACTACTGGTAGCGGGACACTTCATTACGAATTCTATGGTGCTACGAGAGTAGATTCTGCCAACGTATCCTTCGGTTCTTCTGGTGGTTGGCAAAATTGGGTTAATAGTCCGAGTGTGTCAGTTACGTTAAACGCTGGTGCCCATGTGATTCGCTTATCGCAAATGGGTGGCGGCTTTAATGTGAACTCATTTACCGTTGCACAGCAAAATACTCCGCCAGCTAATCTTCCTACTGCGTACTCAGGTTACACCGGTGTTTATCCTGGTTATACACTTAAACTTGATGATCGTTTCGACAGCTTTAATACCAACGTATGGAAGAAAGGCGATGGCGCTGTAGGTGGCGAGTCTATATGTCGCTTTACTCCTCAAGGCGTAAATGTCGTTAACGGTAATTTGGAGTTAGTGGTGCGCAGTGAGTATGTGGCTGGTAGCTGGTCGTACGACCACAATGCCGACAAAGGCGCTTACAATTATTCGTGTGGCGAGTTGCGTACACTGTCTACTAAACGCATTAAATATGGCCGCATTGAAACACGTATGAAAGCACCGGCTAGAGCAGTCGCTAAAGGCTATATTTCGTCACTGTTTACTTATGTTCAAGAAGGTTCTCCTAAAGAATGGGAAGAGATTGACATAGAGTTAGAAGGCAGTCGTCCAGATATGTTCCAAGCCAACTTAATTTACGGTGTAAACGTTGCCGATTGGAGTGGTACACGTCAATGGGGAGCGTGGGAGCATAAAATTTCTATTGCCCCAGCTGATGCTTGGAGAGTGTATGCGATTGAATGGACCCCTACCGCGATGAAATGGTTTGTAGACGGCGTGTTAGTAAAAACTCTTGATCAAAGTTGGTTATCTTGCAATCCGTGTAAAGCGCCACAAGTTTCTTATACTCCTGTTCCTGATAACCTTACTGATTTGATGATGAACTTCTGGATACCAAATGATGGCATTCAAAACACCTTTGGCGGAAACAAAACAGGTAACGTTTACCCGATGACCACACAGTACGATTGGGTAAGAATTTATCAGCTTGATTCAAGTCCTTTAACACAATGGTAATACCTGGTTTTTATTAAACAAAGTCTTACAAAAAACCGCCAAGAAATTTGGCGGTTTTTTTATTCCAGGTAGGTAAAAAGCACGTTATAGCCTCATGATATGGGCAACTATATAAAAAATTAATGTGACAAGATTTTTTTGCTGTGTAAGATGGCGCTGTACCCTAAATCGTTTTGTACTTTTTATTCAGCTCGGTTGGCAAGTTATTAACCGGAATTCAGATTTACTTTCACCTTTAACCCCTTAGGAGAATTATTATGGGCGTATTAGTTGGCAAAGAAGCACCAGATTTTACTGCTGCAGCCGTATTGGCAAATGGCGAAATCGTTGATAGCTACACATTTTCTACCGCTACCAAAGGTAAAAAAGCTGTCGTATTTTTCTACCCGTTGGATTTTACTTTTGTGTGTCCGTCTGAATTGTTGGCGTTTGATCACCGCATCGCCGAGTTCAAAAAACGTAATGTAGAAGTTATTGGTGTTTCTATTGACTCTCAGTTTTCACACAATGCATGGCGTAATACTGCAGTGAATGATGGTGGTATTGGCCCAGTTAAATACACGTTGGTTGCGGATATCACTCACTCAATTTGTCGCGCTTATGATGTAGAAGCGGCAGATGGCGTTGCTTACCGCGGTTCTTTCTTGATCGATGAAGCTGGCCTGGTGCGTCATCAGGTTGTTAACGATTTACCTTTAGGTCGTAACGTTGATGAAATGTTGCGCATGGTTGATGCTTTAGCGTTCCATCAAGAACACGGCGAAGTTTGCCCTGCTGGCTGGAAAGATGGCGATAAAGGTATGGACGCGAGCCCAGCTGGTGTTGCTGCTTATTTGAGCGCGCATGCTGACAAGTTGTAATAAAATCTGGTTTTGATTTTATATTTTTGGTTTCGCGTGCATGAAAGCCCATCTTTTAAGGTGGGTTTTTTTGTTTTGGATTTTGTAACAATAATATTTGATGATGCTTATGACGGCCCCTGAATCTAAAACCAAAAAATATATTGATCTACATTCCAGTTGGCTTGAATATTTGCAGCCTGAATTTGAGTTGCCTTATATGCGACAACTCAAACAATTTTTATTGCAGCAAAAACAAGCGGGAAAAACTATTTATCCTGAATCGAAAAATATTTTTAATGCGTTCAATACTACACCGTTAAATAAAGTGAAGGTGGTGATTCTAGGGCAAGATCCTTATCATGGCCCGCATCAAGCTCATGGTTTATGTTTTTCGGTGCAGCCAGGGGTTGTGGCGCCGCCATCGTTAAAAAATATCTTTAAAGAAATTGAACGAGATTTTGGTTTTGCGTCACCCAATCACGGTTGTTTGCAATCCTGGGCTGAGCAAGGTGTGCTCTTGTTAAATGCAACGCTAACAGTGGAGCAGGCACGTGCAGGTTCACATCAAGGGCAGGGGTGGGAGCAATTTACTGATCGCGCAATTCAAGTGCTGAATGAGCAGTGTCAAGGTGTCGTGTTTTTGTTGTGGGGTAGCTACGCGCAAAAGAAAAGGGAGTTAATTAATACTAGCAAACATCTGATTTTGACTGCACCACATCCATCGCCGTTATCGGCATATCGGGGCTTTATTGGTTGCGGACATTTTTCACAGGCGAATAAATATTTGCAACAACAAGCACAAACGCCGATTGATTGGCGTTTGCCTTAATTTTTTATAACATTTATAACAACAGCGCCATAGCGGCTTCTAAATCAGCAGATAAATCTTCATCGTCAGAAACTTGAATTTCAGGATCCAGACCGAGACGCTCAAAGGCGGTTACTTGATGGTAATCAATTTGTGCCATTGATGAGTTGGTGCCAGCATAGCTTTGCAGCATGGCAACAGTCACTATGTCCGCGTAATCCGCTTTCGCAGCTTGGCGTGTAAAATCTATATGTTGGGAAGGAATGTGTAGTAGCTCTTGGGGGAAGCCCCAGGCTTGCAAAATTAAATCGCCAATAGGCGCATGCAATTGATGAATAACATTGTCCAGGGTCAAACTGTCATTTAACAACGCGGGGTGATCTTCAGCGTAAGTTAAAATGGGCAGCACACCTATTTTATGGACTAATCCTGCGAGGGTTGCCTGATCTGGGCGGAGTTTAGTGTAATGCTTGCAGAGCACATGACTAATGCCCGCTACTTCGCTGGAGCGGCTCCACACTTCGCGCATCCGCATATCGACTAAATCTGATGTTGCTTGAAACATTTGTTCCATAGCTAACCCGGTGGCGATGTTGCAGGTATAAGAAATTCCCAGGCGCATCAACGCAGTTTTTAAATCTTCAATTGCGCGTGATGCTCGCAGTAATGGGCTGTTGGCCACGCGGATAATACGCGCGCTCAGAGCGGCATCATTTCCAATAACGCTGGCTAATTTTTCGATATCTGCGTTGGGGTCATCGGCAACTTCACGCACTCTGAGTGCTACTTCGGGGAGTGTGGGCAATACCAATTGATCATTTTTGATGGCAGTAATAATGTCCTGACGAACCCGGTCAACGATTTGGCTCATGAAGTACCTACTTGTTCTAAATAAGGTTATTGTTGTTTGGAGGATGAATTAATCCGTAACATCTAGAGTAGGTATAGCATAAGGTAAAGATAAGAGACTGAGTTTTTGTGGATTGTGTGGGAGATATAGATCGATGCGTTGATCATCCAC
>JAYTSJ010000115.1:0-2924 GCA_043745725.1 Gammaproteobacteria bacterium
TGGTTAGCTTCGTTGAGCGTTTGTGTGGTCATAGTCACCCACGACATATAACCCGTCGACCAATTGCGGAAATGACGAACCAATCCCTCCATACTTTTATCGCCACTCACACCCCAAAGGCTGCCTTCAGTAAAGGTGACATTTTTATCAGGATGTGCCGCGTGCATTAACCCCATTTGATCGGAGTTGCCGCTGTAATGATGGAACGCCGTAGCGTCAATATAATTACCTTTCCCCATACTTTTTAACGATGTCATTTGCTGACTGGCTTCAGACCAGTAATCAAAATTGTGATCGAGCGTCCATAACTTCACATCCAAAACTGCGCCGTAATTGCCGCCAATATTGTGAAAATTTTCGTAGACTTTAATAACCAGATCGCGCTCCATCTGCCAGGTCATGGTCATACCAGGATAAGCGCCCGGCTCAAACAAGCGTTCGTTTTGCAGGGTTATGGCGTAAACTGGAATACCTTCTGTTTTATACGCTTCCACAAATTTACGTAGGTAACTCGCATAACTGTCCAACATGGTTGGCAGCAACGTACCGCCACCCACCATATTATTTCGTTCGCGCATCCACGCCGGCGGGCTCCAGGGCGAACCCACTATTTTTAATGGATTTCCCGTTGCGTTGCCAACATCGACGGCCATTTTCACCGTTTCAATAATGCCAAGACTGCGATCGCGCTCGATAGAAAAAGTGGATGTAGGTGTATCTAAATAGGTGTACCAACCTTTTGCATAAAGTGATGCAGGTGTTGCACGAGTTCCATCCGAAAAATCTGATGTACCTATCGCAACTCGGAATAAATTCAAACCCATTCCGTTAATGGGATCAATCAATGCCGTTAAAATGTCACGCTGTTGCGCTGTCGTTTTATTTTTGCGAATTGCGTACACGCTGGTGTGTTCAAGAGATGATCCGATGCCAACAATCGTTTGATATTTAGTAGCAGGATCAATCGTAATCATAGTGCCGCTGGTGCCGCCCAATTGCGTAAGCAAAAGTGCGGGTTGCGCATCCAGCTTGCGGGGGATTTGTGCTTCGGGCCAAGGATTGGTGTACCACTGAGATTCTTTGGGATGAAACTCGGTTGAGATCCAGGAGTTCACTGAAAAATCTTCCTGTTGCGCCAAACTCGGAAGGGAAAATGACGCGGCAAAAATGGAAGCAAAAACGGGGATAGCTTTGCGTAAAAATAATGGAAGAGTCATAGACTTTCTCCGGCTGATGGCCCAATAAGTTTTAGCAAGCTTGTATAGCGCTAATCTTCCCAAACGGTGAGAGAGTTGGGGGAGAGATACGCTGGAGCTATAAAAATTATTAAGCAGGATGTTTAAACATTATTGTTATGTTATTCAGCCAGCTGGTTTGTGGCGCACAGATACCAGCTGTAGCGTGCTGAAAGAGTCAGAAGACTTTCTAGCTCTGAGGCCATGCTACGGCTCTCAATCTGTAAAAGCGTCCGTAAAAAATACTTTCATATGACTCTTTATCCACACCCGCGTCTGTATGTAAAAAATATCGCCTCTATGCCTGTAAATATTTTTCGCCGAGAATGGTCCTTTAAATGCACAAATCATAAGCTCGGTAACTGCTCCGATTTAGGTTTTTAATAATTTTTATGAGGTGTGACTAAATACATACTGCAATCCAACTCGCTGAATTTGCATGGATTTGTAGAAATACTGCGGCTGATTTTTTCTAAGCAATCACTTTTTCGCGGGCAAGTTTTAAATCAATTAGCCTGGTATGAATAAATGCTTCCCAGCACTACTGAAGTGCTGATCAATTCTTTTTTTAATTAATCATTTTTTCAAACTACAGGATATAAAAACTTTTGTAGGATGGGCGCAATAAATCTATTTTTGATTTATTACACTTCAACACTCCGGTGCACAGCGTGCAAACAAATAATAATGCCGGTTAGTTAAGTTAGTGCAAACGAAAATTCAATCCCACCTTAATAAATGAATAATATGAGGATTTTATGAATAAACTATCTATGAACAAGCTTTCTAAGCTGCTTAACAAGATGAGGCCAGTCGTGTCTATCAAGCATACGGTCTCGGCACTTACGCTTTTAACCGCATGCTTTTTTAATGCCGAGGCATCTGCTCAATATGTGCATACCAACGGTACAAAAATTATCGATGAAGCCGGTGCGCCGCTCTACTTAAACGGTATGAACCTGGGCAATTGGTTGCTGTGGGAAGGCTATTTAATGATGGGCGATTTTAATTATCGTACCCATACGCAATTTTTGAATAGCCTGAGCAATACCTTTGGTGATATGGGCAAAGCTAAAGAGTTTGAAAATCAGTGGCGCTTAAATTACGTCAATGAACAAACAATTATTGATTTGAAAAATTTGGGCTACAACTCAGTACGTGTTCCTTTCCACTACAATATGTTTTGGCAAAATGGCGCGCTGAGTGATTCTGGGTTTGTGTATTTCGATCGCTTGGTAGGCTTCTGCAAAGCCCACAAAATGTATATTTTGTTGGATATGCATGCCGCTCCAGGCTCTCAAAATCCCGGAGACCACAGCGACAACATGAACTCCAATGCCAGTCAGCCGCGTGACTCGGTTAAATTCTGGGACGGCAACAATATCGACATTGCCAGCCAAGTGTGGAAACACATCGCCAACCGTTATAAAAATGAGCCCATTATTTGGGGCTATGACTTGTTCAATGAGCCAGTTCCACAGGCTGGCCGTGAATACGAAATGCTCCCGTCACTGATAAAAATTCGCAATGCCATCCGTGAAGTTGATAACAATCATATTATTGTCGCTGAAGGTAGCTGGTGGGCTTCGGATATGTCGAAGATCGACTGGAGTGATTCAACTACGCAAGCCAAAAGTGGCGTAAACAGCAAATGGGACAACAATTTGGTTTATCAAACTCACCATTATG
>JAYTSJ010000116.1:0-6231 GCA_043745725.1 Gammaproteobacteria bacterium
ACAAAGGGCTACTCGGCCGCAAGCGACCGAGCTTACGCCCAATGTGATTGGCCTTCGGCCAACCGGAATTTTCTATCACTTGCCTACCTAGACTCGGGGTAAGCCCCCAAGATTTCTTTCTTTAAATGTTTTATTTGCCATATGTTTTTTATAAACGGTATGTGTAAGCTTGTAATACAATAGATACTTTATTTGTGAAAATAGGAAAAATAAACGCTACCATCTAACCTAACAAAATAAATACACAAGCAGCGAACGTTGCAAGAGCTTTTTCAGATCACAAAAGTTCTATTTACAGCGAGCTGTGAGGCAACAAAACCCTAAGAGATTTAATCGATAGTTACTTATTTCATTTTTTGAAAATTTAGAGGTTATCTTGAATACAAGTAAAATAAAAAAAGTTGTGATAGTGGGTGGTGGTAGTGCAGGATGGATGAGCGCAGCTGCTCTCTCTAAATTCCTTGGGAAAACATTAGATATAACTCTGATTGAGTCAGACGAAATTGCAACTGTTGGAGTAGGTGAAGCAACTATTCCGTTTATTAAGACTTTTAACAATTTGTTGGGCATAACAGAGGATGAGTTCGTAAGCTTTACACGAGGTTCATTTAAATTAGGCATTCAATTTGAAAACTGGGGCCGAAAGGGTGATAGCTTTCTGCATACCTTTGACTATATCGGATACGAGCATGCTCCAACAAGTTTTCATCATTATTGGCTAAAAGCCAAACAAAACGGCGACACCTCGGATTATTGGGAACACTCTCTCAATAGGCAAGCCTCTTTACTTAATAAGTTTGATCTAATAGACGGGTCACCGCATACCCAGCTCCACTACGCCTATCACTTTGACGCTAGCCTATATACCAAATACTTGAGAAAATATAGCGAAGGATTCGGCGTAAAACGAACGGAAGGGAAAGTAATGAAGGTCAATACTAATCCCCAAACTGGCTATATTGAATCTCTTGAGTTGGCATCTGGCAAAGTAATATCCGGTAATTTATTCGTTGATTGCTCCGGCTTCCGTGGTCTTTTGATAGAACAAACACTCAATACCGGTTATGAAGATTGGAATCATTGGTTACCTTGCGACAGAGCTGTGGCTGTGCAGAGCACCTCCGTTCGCCCTCCGGTTCCTTATACTCGCGCTATTGCTCATTCCGTCGGCTGGCAATGGCAAATTCCCTTGCAGCATCGTGTCGGAAATGGTTTGGTCTATAGCAGTCGTTATTTAACAGATGAAGAAGCAGAAAAAACCCTTCTTGAAAATATCGACGGCGAACCAATTTCAAAGCCAAAAATTATTCATTTTAAAACTGGGCGGCGCCTAAAAGCCTGGAATAAAAATTGTGTTGCATTAGGTCTTGCAAGTGGTTTTTTAGAACCACTTGAATCGACAAGTTTGCATATGATACAAACCGGTATAGTACGCCTGTTAAAACTATTTCCTACCGGCGGAATAGATCAAGCGGAAAGAGACCAGTATAATCGTGAATCAAAAATTGAATATGAGCAAGTAAGAGATTTTATTATTTTGCACTACAACATAACCGAAAGAACTGATTCAGCTTTTTGGAATCACTGTCGCACCATGGAGATTCCAGAATCCCTATCGCGCAAAATTAATTTATTTAAAAATAGCGGGCGTGTCGTCAGAGAAAATAACGAACTTTTTCAAGAAGGTTCATGGCAACAAGTTATGCTCGGCCAAGGAATTGTGCCAAAGAGTTATCACCCTATAGTAGATATGATGCCCGACGATCAATTGCAGTTGTTGTTATCAACTTTAAAAGCTGAAGTAGGTCATTCAGTAAAGCGCTTTTCGAGTCATCAAGAGTATATTAACAAACATTGCAAAGCAGAAAATTTTGAATGATAGGTATTGGAATATTTGTGACAGCCACAAGTATTCCAATACACACTAACAATTCAAGCCATTTATCAGCAAAGCTCTAAGCTGCCTGGCCCGCTTATCGTCCAGCGGGGCGAGCAGACCACGACCGGATTCAGGAATATGAAAGTAATTACTTTCATCCGGATTAAAAATATAATAACTAAAAATATTTTCCCAAGCCTTGCGTTGTTTTACCGGTAAATCGCGAATGCTTAACAAACAGTGCTTTAGGGCATCCATAGGTGTGCCCATAAAGGCTGGGGAACGCTTCCACCAGTAATTTATTAACATATTAAAGTCATCTAAACCTTCAACATGATGCCACCACATGCTCGGTATAAACAGCGCATCTCCTGGGACTAGCTCAGCAACCTGTGCATGCTTTATGGCCTCATGGAATTTCGGGAATTGTTGATAATCTGGATTATAGAAATCAACGAGACTTATTGCCTGACCGGCAGGTGTGACATCAATCGGCCCAATATAAAGATTGGCTAGCTGATCTGGCGGGAACAAAGTGAACTTCCTCCGGCCAGCAACAACACAGGCAAGGTTATCAGGAGTATCGTAATGCGCTGCAACGCGAGTTTTATTGCCAATCCAAGCACTAACTAACGGATCAAAATGATTTAACTCTAAGTCATTCTCGCCCCTAAAACCAGGCAAATACAAATCAACATCTGTAGAGCCAATATAGATGAGAGGAGGCTCCTTCAGAGAACTAAACTCTTGAATTTTATCCAGAATATTATCGAGCTGCGCGCGAATTATTTGAAAATCAAAACCATCCATATTGTTATTATAAAAAACCCTTCCTTTCACTTCGGGGCTTCCCACCACCGCTGTAACAGGGCGATCCTTATAAAATCGGCGCAAATATTCATCAATTGCTTTAGGTGATTGCTTGGCTGCAGCCACGGCAGGCCATTGATTAACTATCCCCCTGAAGATTAAGGGTTGATCTGATTCCAACAAATAATCAGACAAATCCTCAAGGGAATAGTTGGCTACTTCAACAATAGACTTTTCGATAATTAGCATATGAATTGTAATGGCTCATTAATATCTTTTGTTTAGCTTAACATTCAACTACTGATTAACCTTAAGATAAATCAAAGTAAATCGTTTTTCCTTCTAATCAGTTTTCCTATATTGGCAATTGAGGCCACAGCAAAATAAATATATTGTAAAAACCCACTAGCATGCAACTTAGCTAATGCATCACCCGTTAATTTAGCAAGATTTTCTTCATTGATAGTGTAGAACCCTGTCATTTGATGTTTTGAACCATCTTTTAACTCTGCATTAAAGATAAACGACTCTAACAATTCAAACTCGAGCAGTGCCGCAACAAAGGCATTGCTTTCATCAATACCTTCATAGATCCTCAGTAGAATTGAATTTATATGCTCAAGATAAGGACTATTCCCGCCTTGTGGTAAAAATACACTTTCACCCTCTGTTTGGCTAATACGAGGACTATCAATATTGATGTGTACAACCGGATTTTTGTTGCCATCACGGGTATTTTGGAAGCCAATTAAAAATGGTTCTCTTTCTACTGTTAAGGGAATATAACTTTCCTTCCAAATGCCATCGCTCAAAAATAAATTTTCATTTTCAGCAAACCCAAATAGAGCAACAATTGCAAATTGCCCGGTACTCGCGTTCTTGAGAAATACGATAGGGTAATAAGCTTCTACAGAGCGAAGCTCTAAGGGGAAAATATGCGCGTAGGCTAGGCCAGCCCCGTACTTTTGTGACCTTTCTGTAATTATTTTAAGATCTTTGTGATCCACATTATTTAATAACACATATTTTTTCATATTTTTCTCCCAAATATTTTTAATGCATATTAAGCCCGTGAGATTTATATTTTATACATTCCATATTGCTTTATATGGTTAATTAATTCACGATTAGTAGGAAGCGCATCCAATAACTGCTTTGTGTGCTGTGTATTTTTAAGAAATTGTTGATATGCCAATTGTGGATTATCAGATTTTTTTTGAAGGCTGCTAGTTTGCGTCTCAAAGCCCATACCGTAAAGCACATATTGATAACTAGCTACCGAAAATAATTCCTCTTTTCTTAAAAAGTCATAGCTCCATGGAAAATGAGACTTCCAAAGCTGAATGAGTTCCTGAAGGCTATCAGGTATTGATTCTTTGCGGCAATTATCCTGCCAAAACGACAGATCTGTTCGCCGGTTTAAAATATAATGGAGCTTTAAAAAATCAATCAAACCACTCCAGTGATGAAGAAATTTTTCATTAAATCTTTTGGCAACTATTTCCATCGTTTCTCTGGTGGTTGGCAGCTGCTCGCTCAACATACTCGCTGAAAGTTCAATTAATACGAGCGCTGAAGCCTCTAGAGGCTCCAAAAATCCTGCTGACAAACCAATCGCAACACAATTTCTGTGCCAAAATTTTTGCCTATGTCCCGATACTATTGGAATTTTTCGAATTTCCAAAGAATCAGCTTTTTTGCCAAGAGTTGGTTCGATATAGTTACGCAATGCAATTTCCGCATCCGTTTCAGAGACATGAGCACTTGAATATACATGCCCTACACCACGCCGCGACGGCAGACCTATATCCCAAATCCAACCCGCATCTTGCGCTGTCGAAATTGTTGCAGACGCGATTGGGTTATTCTCGCTTGCATAGGACACCTGGACTGCCAATGCAGTGTCAATAAATAAAATATCTTTTTTATTTATAAATGGAATACCGTAATGTTTACCCAAAAGCAACGATGAAAACCCCGTGCAATCAATAAATAAATCACCTTGTATCTCGCCATTTTGCTTAGTACGTATAGAAAGTATATCGCCATTTTCTGCTGAATTTATATTAGTAACATGATCGAGAATATGTTTAACGCCCAGCTTTTCAGTGCAATGCTTTTTGAGAAATGATGCAAATTTAACAGCATCCAAGTGGTATCCATAGTTAGCTACAAACGCAAATTCAGGTGTAGACTTCTGTTTGGGTGCAAAAAAATTATCGCAAATCATCCCCTGCGCACAAACAGCATTACAGAATGAAATTTTTTCTTTATTTTGCTGCCAGTAGGGCGCCATATTTATTTCTGTAAATCCCTGGGGCAATGTAAAAGGATGATAGTAAGCATCATTTTCCTTTCCTGTCACCCAGCCAACAAACTTGCTCCCCTGCTTAAATGAGGCATCACATTCGCGAATAAATTCAGTTTCGGAGATTCCAATTTTTTTTAACGTAGATTGCATTGTTGGCCAAGTTCCCTCACCCACACCAATCGCGTTGACATCAGGTGACTCAACCAATGTTAAATTAATTTGCGAAAGTGAATTCACTAAATGTTCGGCAGCTAAAGTAGCTGCCGTCAACCAACCAGCGGAACCGCCTCCAACGATAACAACATTTTTGATTAATTCACTCATCTAATCTACCCGCATTATATTCGACGTGGTTTGTATAATCGCATCTAAATTATAAATCTATAAAAAAAGCCGCTGATAAACAGCGGCTTTTTTTACATTGCAACAACCAAATTATTAATATTTAAAGCGAATACCCAGTTCAACTCTTGTACCATACTGAGTAGCATCAATAACCTCATTTTCATAACGACCATAATGTGTCTGGGTATTATTAAGGAGGTTAAGTCCATCAAGACTAACGGTCAGATTATCTGTGAAATCATAACTTGCCGACAAATCAATTTGGCCATAAGCTTTGGTAAAGGTTGGATTGTTATTGCCTGCATTATCTACAGTGGCATTTAAGAACTTGTCACGCCAGTTGTATGATGCGCGAACTTGAACGCCATCTTTATCATAGAAAGCAGAAAAGTTAGCAGTATCACTCATACCTAGTAAAGCAAACTGTGAATTAAATCTTATTACATCATAATTTAAATCGCCATTCACTTTGGTATAGTTGAAGCTTGAACCAAAGCCAGACTCACCAAACATATGCTGAACAGCAAATTCCAAGCCCCAAAGTTTACCATCTTGACCATTGACATTTGTTTGGTCTTTCCACTGAATCAACGGATCTGTACCATTTCCTACAATAGGAGAGGTATTGCCTTGATCCGCTTGCATCTGAGCAAAAATATTGCCATCGGAAGTTTGAGTTCCCGCCGCAGTCAATTCGGCTCTCGCTTTTGCTGCACGTGGGCCTGCGTATGGATCAGTAAGGCCAAGTATTGGCTGCTCAACGACCTTAGTGACGATGAAATTTGAGATGTTTTTCTTGAAGAAGCCAAGAGAAACATAACTCGCAGGATCATAGTACCACTCTAAAGACAAGTCGATATTATCTGACAGAATTGGTTTCAAATTT
>JAYTSJ010000117.1:0-6020 GCA_043745725.1 Gammaproteobacteria bacterium
GCATAGCAAGCCCAGCGCACAGTGATTGGGAAAGGGCGCGATACATCACCATAAATAATCGGCGGTTTTACACAACGTGAACCGTAACTTTGTACCCAACCATATTGTGTAAACGCATAGCCATCGAGCTGCTCGCCAAAATATTCCACCATGTCATTGCGTTCAGCTTCGCCGTGAACCAGTACATCAATACCTAATTTTTCCTGACGAGCGATACAATCTGCAATTTCCTGACGAATACGATTTTCATATTCGACGGCATTAATTTTTCCTTGTTTGAATTCGTTACGCGTGCTGCGAATATGTTCGGTTTGCGGAAAAGAACCTATGCTAGTGGTAGGAAATAATGGTAACTGCAAAATCGCTTGTTGTTTAACAATACGCTGGGTAAAAACACTATTGCGTTGAGCATGCTCTGGTTTAATTGCTTGCAAGCGTGCTTGTACTTCTGGGTTGTGAATCAGTGGCGATAATAAGCGAGCCTGCGCTGCGGCATTGCTTAACGCCAATGTTGCTTGTGCAGTGGCATCGGAGGGGCGCGTTAATAAAGTCTTAAGGCTGACAACTTCATCAACTTTTTGTTTTGCAAATGCAAACCAGGTTTTTAATTCGCTAGAAAGTTTTTCTTCGCGCTCCAGGTTCACCGGTGAATGCAGTAGCGAACAAGATGGCGCGATCCATAAGCGTTCACCTAAACGCTCTTGCGCAAGCTGTAAATTAACGAGCGACTTTTGCAAATCATTGCGCCAAATATTGCGGCCATCCACAACACCTACCGATAAAATTTTATGTGCAGGTAAGCGATCGATTACGCTAACTAATTGTTCCGGTGCGCGCACTATATCGATATGTAAACCAGCTACTGGTAAATTAACGGCAGTGCTAATGTTATCGCCCAGCGCGCCAAAATAAGTGGCCACTAAAACTTTTAATTGTGGATGTTGTAAACGATGGTACACAGATTCAAATGCCTGCTTCCACTCGACGGGTAAATCCAAAACCAAAATCGGCTCGTCAATTTGTACCCATTGCGCGCCAACTTCGGCCAAAGCATTTAATAACTGCTTATAGACAGGTAATAATTTTTCTAATAAATCTAAACGATTAAAATTGGTTTCTTTTTCTTTACCTAACCACAAATAAGTAAGTGGGCCAATGAGAACTGGTTTGGTTTTGTAACCGAGCTTAATGGCTTCTGCAGTTTCGTCGATAATTTGCGTCCAACTTAGTGCAAAATTCTGGTTGCGATGAAACTCAGGTACCAAATAATGGTAATTGGTATCAAACCATTTGGTCATGTCGCTTGCACTGCTAGCGTTACCACTCGGTGCACGGCCGCGAGCAACACGAAACAGTGTATCCAAATCAATATCAGCACACGCCTTGTCGCTAAAACTATGGGTATCACTTAGCGCTTCAGTGTCGCTATGAGTATGAGTTGTGCAACAAGTATGATTATCTTCTGTGTGTGTGTGATCGGTGCCAGCACCTTTGCGATGGCGCAATGGGATATTGCCGAGCGTGGCGGAAAGGGTCAGTACCTGGTCATACCACGCAAAATCACCGGTAGGAATTAAATCTAACCCGGCATTGGCTTGTAATTGCCAATGGGCACGGCGCAGTTCACGGCCAATATCTTCAAGCTGTGATTGCTTAATATCGCCACGCCAATAGGCTTCGAGCGCTTTTTTCAGTTCACGGTCTGCGCCAATACGGGGAAACCCCAGGTTATGGCTAGTGATGAGTTGAGTCATGTTGAATTACCTGTTTTTGCAAATGTTTGAGTAGGGCTTGTTTGAGTAAGGTATTGTTGGGCAATGCTTTACATGAATCAAACTGACAATTTTCAACTTTACTATGAATAAAACTAATGTAGGATGTGTGGTAAATGAACTGCGGTATTTAGTCATGCTTGAAATTCGTCACCTGAAAACCCTCGTCGCCCTACGTGAAACTGGCAGCGTTGTAGAAGCAGCGGAGCGCATGTTTCTGACTCAGTCTGCACTCTCACATCAACTTAAAGAGTTAGAGGCGCGCTTGGATTGTGAATTGTTTATTCGCAAAAGTAGGCCCTTGCGTTTCAGTTCAGCCGGTAAACGTTTGTTGCTATTAGCGGATGATGTGCTTGCAAAAGTGGATGAAGCTGAGCGCGATGTAAAAAAACTAATGCATGGCGAAACGGGGCGTTTATTTATGGCGATTGAATGCCACAGTTGCTTTAACTGGCTGATGCCGACTATCGACATTTATCGCAACCAATGGCCTGCCATTGAATTAGATTTTTCTGGTGGTTTTACCTTTGAGCCATTACCCGCACTTGCGCAAGGCGAGGTGGATTTGGTGATTACCTCTGACCCTCTCCCACTAAAAGGTGTGGAATATGTGCCATTGTTTTCATATGAAATGCACATTGGTATTGCTAACAATCATCCGCTCGCGGCAAAAACTTTTTTACAGCCGCAAGATTTAGCAGATCAAACACTTATTACCTATCCGGTAGAACGCAGTCGTTTAGATGTATTCAAACAATTTTTAAATCCTGCCGGTGTAACGCCTCTCGCCGTGCGTACATCAGAATTAACGTTGATGATGGTGCAATTGGTCGCCAGTGGGCGCGGGTTGTGCGCATTACCCAATTGGGTGTTAGCAGAGTATGCGGACCAACAATTAATCAGTGTGCGTTCGGCCGGTGAAAAAGGCATTTGGCCCGTGCTCTACGCTGCGGTACGTGAAGAAAGTTTAACGGCAAGTTACGTGCAAGATTTTTTAATCCTGGCGAAGGCGCATTGTTTAAAAAACTTGCAAGGAGTGAAGCAAGTTGCCTAGCCCAATAATAAAAACGCGAGTAATTATCGCTCGCGTTTTTATTATTTGAGACAATTTATTTTATTCCCACTTCATCTCGCCTTTACTCACCTTGGCACCTATAGAAAGTGCAACGTCCAGTCCGGCGTCAGGATAATTTTTCTTCATCGCTGCAATTAATTCGGAAGAATCTTTTGCTTTGGCAACTTCTTTTTCGTAAGTGACTAGATAGTCGTGAGTAAAATTTACGGCTGCAATAGTTTGTGCTGTGTCTGCTTTCATGTGTCCGGCAATCACCGCATCCGGTTTAAGCGCCGCAATTTTTTCCAGGCTTTTTACCCAATCTGTACGCATTTCTTTAGTGGGGTTTGCATAGGCTGTCCACACATGCAAATCGTTAAAAATCAATACGCCACCAACTACAGTTTTGATGGAAGGAATCCAAATAAATGGGCTATCTTTTTTTGCGCCTATTCCGTAATTCACTTCCAGACGTTGGCCTTCAAGCTCGAGCAAATTTCCACTCAATGCTTCCGGATAAACAATAGTCGCTGGGCCATTCGCGCCTAACTGTGGGCCCCAAACTTCCAGTTTTTTGGCGATGCTCGCTTTGATGTGGGCAAGTATCGCGGGTGTAGTGACAAATTTCGCGTTAGGAAATACCTGCTTGACCACGTTGAGGCCAAAGTAATAATCCGGATCGCCTTCTGAGACAAAAACCATGGTGAGGTTTTTACCGCTTTCGAGCACATCGGCAACCAAACGATGAGCATCAGATTGGGTGAACTGGGCATCAAATAAAATCGCGTCTTTCTGTCCCATCACAAGGGTGGAGGATACCTGGAAACCTTTGGGATCCGGGTTGTTGTATACCTTTAATGTAAGCGGCTGGGTAGCTCGGGTGGCTGAAGGTTGGTCTGCGGCGTTCGCGTTCATAAAGCCAGTCATTGCCAGCGCGCCAAGGATTAAGTAATTAAATGTAGTTTTGGAAAACATAAAAAGCTCCGGTTTGTATCTATGGTGATTTGTGCAGTTGTTGGGATGTTGGTTGTTATGCGAATTCAGCCTACTTAGGTTAATTGCAATTTGAGCAACAATAAACCGCTATAAATGCGATAAATTGTTGCGTAGAATGGCCTAATTATAAAGTTGTAGATGATGTTATGGATCGATTAACGGCAATAAGGGTTTTCATCGAGGTGGTGGATCGTGGCAGTCTTACCGCGGCGGCGGAAGCTATGGACATCTCACGCGCTATGACGAGCCGCTACATTGGCGAGCTGGAGAAGTGGCTGGATATTCGGTTGTTGCAAAGATCGACCCGGAAGGTAAGCCTGACCAGTGCCGGCGAGGAAGTATTGTCACGGTTACGGCAGATGCTGGATTTATCGCAAGACGTGCAGTCGATTAAGGATTCAAACCAACTGGCGCCCCACGGAATATTGCGTGTTGCTGCGAGTACGTCGCTGGGTTGCACCGAACTCAGCAGAGCCGCTGCCGAATATGTGTTGCGTTACCCGGGTACTGTTATTGATTTGCAATTGTCTGAGCGCACCGTAAATTTAATTGAAGATCGCATCGATGTCGCGGTGCGCATTACCAATGATCTTAGCCCCGGATTAATCGCACGTAAGTTATCGATGTGCCGCTCTGTGGTAGTAGCTTCACCTGGCTACTTGAAGCGTTATGGTACGCCTGCGAAGGTCGAAGAATTAAGCGAGCATAATTGCCTCACCCATTCTTACGTTGGGAAAAATTTATGGCGATTTACTCGTGATGGGGAAGCGATTGATGTCGCGGTGACTGGCAACATCAATACCAACGATGCCAATGCATTGCTCAGCGTTGTATTAACGGGAGTGGGTGTGGCAATGCTGCCCAATTTTTTGGTAGCTCCGATGATTCAATCCGGTGAATTGGTTGTGCTTGCTCCCGAAGCAATTCCGAAAGACTATGGTATTTACGGGGTCTACACATCAAGGAAACAAATGCCGGCGATTCTGCGTACATTTCTGGATTTTTTAGTGGAGCGATTTGGTGCTGAACCTTATTGGGACTCAATGATTGCCAAATCGATTAGCAATAGGTAATTATTTTTACATCGTTGAGTATGTTCACTTCCTAAAATGCAGAATGCGTTGATTTTTATGCCGTCTTTCGCGCACACTGCCGGTCGCTCCAGCGGCGACACAATAATGTATTCAGCGACCCATCATAAAGAACATTCAGTATGCTAGATCGACCCTTTTTGAAACGTCTGCAGCGCAGCCTATTGGTTGCGCTAGTGCTTATTGGTTACAGCGCGCAGCTGCATGCGGACATGGCGCCATTGCCGATTCGATTCTTAATCACATTCGACGATGGCCCAAGCGGTTCGAGGTTCACGAACCCCACGAAACAGATTCTCGATGTATTAGATCAAAACACAATTCAGCCTGGCATCAAGGCAATTTTTTTTCTGGAAACGCGCTCCACTAGCCGTGGTGGAACCGATGCTGGTCGGCTGCTGATGTACCGTGAGTATACTGACGGCCATCTTCTGGCGTTTCATACTTCAACGCCGTACCATTCGAATCATCGATTTATGACACCGGAGGCGCTAGATTTGTCGCTTCAAGACGGTGTTGACGACTTGACCTCCGTATCGGGAGTGGCGCCACAATTAGTGCGCCCGCCATTTTGGAATTACGATGCCCGCACGCTCGATAGCTACCACCGTCACGGTATGCAAATGCTATTAACTGACCTAAGTGCTCGTGATGGTATTATTTGGGGTATCAACTGGAGCTGGCATAAGCATAACGATTTACTTGAGGGTTTGCGCCTCGCCAAGGCTGAATGGATTAGTGGCAAGATGCCGAGTTTTGATGGCACCACGCCAATAGTGGTTACATTTCATGATGTGAATCGCCGTACCGCGCGGAATATTGAAGCCTACCTAAAGATTCTATTGCAGGTGGCGGGGGAACTGAACATGCCGGTTGCTGCAAAACCTTTTTACGATAATCGTGCTGATCTGGAAAATGCAGCCATGGTGCGTACCGTGCGCAACATGGGCGAGGCACCGCACCTCCCGGGGATTTGGAACTGGCTCTGGAAATAATAATACTGGTGAAAAAAGCAGTTAGAGTAATAGATGATATTGCTTGTTATACTCGCCCCCTAAAAAAAGGTACATATTGATTTAATTCGGCACATTTTGTTAAAAGAATCTT
>JAYTSJ010000118.1:0-2276 GCA_043745725.1 Gammaproteobacteria bacterium
ATCACTGGTGAGCAGCGCACTTACAAAGGCGATAAAGGTCTGTTCGATGGCATTAAGCCAACAAAATCTGTCGATCAAAGCGGCATAGGTGCATGGGAATTGGCATTGCGCTTATCAGAAGCGAATCTGACTGATGGTGATTTAATATTACGCAATAAAGTGCTGCTCCCTGAAGTAAATGACGGCAAAGAACGTAATGCAACACTCGCACTGAACTGGTATTTAAATCAACATCTGCGCACCGGAATCAATTATGTGCATGTACAGGATATTGATGGCGGTAGTCTGGATGGCAAAAAGCTGGATGCACTGCAAATACGATTCCAATTAGCCTACTAATTTACCAGGATTAACTGCAAATTATTCATCAGTAAAAAACTGACGTACACAAATTAGAAACAGATAACTTTTAATAATTTTTCGTAAACCATCGGCATGCCTGTGGTTTTAATGAATAATAACCCTACGCTGTGATTTTTGCGTAGATTGAACCACAAATCAAAAAGCAGTTTTATTTTTTTAGCTTATTAATATCAAACCAAAGTTCTGGCCGGTTGAGTGGCGCGCCTTTAGGTAAATAAGGGTTGCTAAGCTTAAATAGCAGGCGCTGCTCTAAATTCGCGTTTTTTATGCGTTGCGCATAGTACTTATTAAAAATTTTATCGAACTCACCATCTTTTATCATTGCCTCAAGACCAGACTCTATATCCTGCTTCAGCACTGGATTTTTCAAGCTCACAACATAATAAATAGCAGCAGGATACTGAAGCAAAATTGTGCGCTCTATGGCTAAATTTAAATCCTGGTGCTCGTCAAGTTCTGCCCATATTTCAAGCACTGATCGGGGAAAATAACGAACTCGCTTTTGTTTAAGCATTTTAAAAATGCCTTCATAGGTAGATACACCTTCAACCGCAAATTGATTGGCGCGCAGTATTGATGTGTCCACCCAATCTTGCCCTTGCCCCAAACGAATACGCCGCAAATCTTCTTCTGATTTTACATCTTCGAATATTTTTGCATCGTCCTTATTGATTAAAAACAAACGCCAACCAATCATTCCTTTATCAATAGGGATACGTATCGGCGCTAACGCTTTTTCACTCTCCTCAGTGGATAAGTTCCAACCCACATCTACAGTACCATTTGCAACGGCATATAATTGCCGCAAACTGGATAAGCCACGCGGGCCTTGTTGAAACGTATAATGCTTGCCACTACGCGCCAACGCTTTTTGCAATAGCTCAATATAATAATCGTTTCGCTTGTCCTCCCCAGCGAAGGATCCGGGACCAAGATAACGAACTTTAATTTCAGATGGATCAACCTGAACGGCAGCAAATACACCCGTAACACACAAGCAAAACCACACGATGACTGCTTTTATGCAAACAAAAATGATGAGCTTATAAAAATTCATAACCGAATCTTGCTCTTTTGATGAATGAAACATCTGCTGCTGATGTACATGGCAATATAACAATGGAAATGAAAGCACGCATAATTTAGAAACGCACGCTTTTATTAGCCTAGCCTAGAATCCTAACCGGGGTGCATATTTTTACTGTTTTTTGTTTATTTGAATATTAGCAAAACCTGCATACTCAGAACCCGATGGCACCGGCGTCGCTCTTAAACCACGCATTTTTCAGGCATTAAATCGGCAATTATTAGATAGGGCGAATGCTCTACAATCTGGTTGACATCCAACTTCGGCCAATGGCGCCATAAGACACAATTATCAGAAAGTGAAAATACGCCGCCAAATCAATATCTAACCAAGATGCTGTTGTCGATAATAACTGGGCGTGACTCCCGTGGACTTTTTAAAGGCTTGATTAAATACTGATTTACTATTAAAACCACAATTTTTCATTACATCATTAATACTTAGCTCACGTAAATTGACATCCGCCAGCTGACGTTTACTTTCTTCAATACGATAAAAACTAGTGACTTCAAAAAAATTCATTTTTAATTGCATGTTAATTGCGCTGGAAAGTGCTTTCGGTGTTACATCAAGCATACCTGCCAAACGCTCCACATTAAGATGAAGCTCCAGATAGGGCTTGTTTAAATCCATATAGGCTTGCAATTTTTCAATTATTTGTTGCTGGGAATCGCCCTCTTCTAAAACTGGAGTTTCACTAAACGTGTGCTCCAACTGTATTTCAGCAAAGCCTCTGGAATGGTGCAACAAGTAAATAACCAACGCACAGACATAAATGCAGCGAAAATAACTTTCCATTATTCCCATAATACTGCCTACATTGAAC
>JAYTSJ010000119.1:0-27583 GCA_043745725.1 Gammaproteobacteria bacterium
AAAGACCTGAGCTGAAGATTTCTTAAGATGTGATTTCCTGACTGCAAACTTTTTGCAGTCAGGAATTTTTTTGCCGCAAAAAAAGTATGTTGGCGCTGAGCTCACGAAGCCCAATACTATCAAGTCTCCAAATTTCACAATTTCTTTACCGACAAAACGACTAAAATAATACTCATAAACAATGTATGATTACATATCAACCCAGCGGGACTTTGTACATCATCATTAGGGACATGCCTCATGCACTCACCATTTTTTTATCCACTATTTACACGCGGTGCCATTCTTCTATTGGCATTTTCAGGTTTAGTTGCCTGCGGTGGAGATGATAATAAATTACAATCTATTGCCACAGATAGCAGCACTTCTTCAAATAGTGACTTATCTTCAACCAACAATTTATCATCAAACAACAACTTATCATCAAGCAACAATTTCACTTCAAGTAGCAATTTATCATCGAGTAGCCCAAGCCTGGTTGTTGCTCCAAGCGAGCTTTCATACCCAAGCACACTAATCTATGAATCACCCATGTTGGATGGGAGTGTAACGGTACGCTTCCCGTCCTATCCAACTGTCACGGGTATTGTGACCCGTTATAGTGTATCGCCGGCACTTCCTGAAGGATTAACTTTTGATACAACTACCGGCGGAATAGACGGCGTGCCTATAACGGTATCAGAATTAAAGAACTACGTAGTTACTGCTCACAATAGCGCTGGATCAACATCATTTACCATCGCTATTGTTGTGAACGCCCCTCTTGTAGTACAGGGATCCGTACCCGATTTTTCTTACGAATTACTATCACCCTATCACCTGGGTACCTTAAATACCGCGTTTCCTTTTTACGGATCCGTGTTCCCCGTCAAGCTTCACTTCAGCGTGTCACCAGATCTTCCTTCTGGTTTAACACTCGACGTGAACAGCGGTAAAATAAGTGGCATTCCCACAACGGCAACAACCTTTTCTACTTATGTTATTACTGCCCAAAATGAATACAGCGATTCAAAAACATCAACCGTAGCATTTGCCATAAGTCCTACTCCCGCAGCAACCACAGTCACCGCAAATTACGGTGTTGGGAAAATTACTCTTGATTGGCTCCCAATTAATGGCGCGACCTATTATCGAGTTATGAAGACAAATAACAATGCTAGCTCACAAACAATTTTCTTTGGTGACACGGAAAACTCTTATATAGATGAAAACTTTATACTCCTTGACACTCTCATCGATGAATTTGTTTATACAGATAACGTTACGCCCAATCTCACCAATATCTTAACCCGATATCTAATAATGGCCTGCAACACTAGCGGATGTACCGGATCACGAGAAATAGTTCTAGATCCTAAATAAACTATTGCTTTGATTTACAATATACCGATTAAAAATTGCAAGATTAAGTGCTTGCAATTTTTCTAACTAACTAAAGTAAAAGTTTAATTAAATTTTCAACTCAAAATCATCCGCATCCATAAACGCTGGAAAACTTTCGCGATACTGTTTTAATCTATCTGCATAAAGTTCCAACACAAAAGCACCTGCTTCTTGTGATTGCAATAAAATTTCACCTGCCGGCCCGAAGATTCCTGAATCACCGGAATAGTGTTGATGTTTTTCATCCATGCCGACACGATTTACACCAGCAACATAACTTAAATTTTCGATAGCTCTCGCTTGTAATAAACGATTCCAATGTAATGCGCGGGCACTGGGCCAGTTGGCAACATAGAGCGCAAGATCATAATCATTGCGATTGCGGCTCCACACTGGGAAGCGTAAGTCATAGCAAATAAGCGGTAAAATTTTCCAGCCTTTTAATTCAACTAATATACGTTCATTACCGTTGGCATAACGATCGTGTTCGCCCGCCATACGAAATATATGGCGTTTGTCGTAATGGACGTGGCTACCATCAGGGCGCATCCATACCAGGCGATTAAAATGGGTATCACCTACTTTTACTACCAGGCTTCCGGTAACCACTGCATTTAATGTGTGGGCTTGTTTTGCCATCCATTGGTAGGCTTCACCATCCACCTGTTCAGCGTAGTTACGGGCGTTGGAACAAAAGCCGGTGGTAAAAACTTCAGGTAATATAATTAAATCCACATTGCTGAGTTGCTCCATCGCTTTGCTAAAAGCGCGGAGATTATGGTGCGGGTCGTTAGGAACAATTTCCTGTTGAACTAAAGCAATCGTTAAATTCTGCATAACTCTTACTCTTTGTACTCTTTGAGATGAGAAGTGATTTTACTTAAATGTAATCCAAAATAAGCAATAACGAAAGCGATAAATGCAGACATGCTCGACATTAAAAATGTAAGGCTGGCACTCTGATCCCACAGTAACCCACTCATTAAAGCACCTACTGCACCGCCAGCACCAAAACTAAACGAGCTGTAAAGCGCCTGCCCCTGCCCTTGATGCGGGCCTTTAAAATGTGTACGAACAAGTTCTATCGATGCCGCGTGCGCAACACCAAAACTAAACGCATGTAGCAACTGCGCAAATAACAACACCCATAACCAATTTGCACAATAACCAATTAAACACCAGCGAATTGTCGTTATTAAAAAACTGATTAGTAATAAATTACGCACAGAAAATCTTTGCATAATTTTTGGCATCACTAAAAATATCGCAACCTCGGCCAAAACCCCCAACGCCCACAATAAACCCGTTGCGATACTGGTGTAACCATAATTTTCTTGTAGATATAAACTATAAAAAGTGTAATAAGGGCCGTGACTGAGTTGCAGTAGAAAACTGGCGAGCAAAAAACAAATAATAGAAGGCTGCCATAGGAGTTTTAAAAAGCCGGCTGAGCTTGAGATTTGCCTAGCAATAGAGATTTCGCGAAGTGACAAACTTGAAAGCCAAATTAACACCAAAAAGCTCAGCATGGCGATAGGTAAAAAGCGAATCGGAAAATAATGAAATAACCAACCCAAACCAACCACAGCAACGATAAAACCTATTGAACCCCACAAACGAATTTGGCTGTAACGCTGATACTGACTGCCGAGATAAGTTAGTGTTATCACCTCAAACTGCGGTAATACAGCGTGCCAAAAAAAAGCATAACAACTAATGACGATGATTAACCACGAATAATGGTGGCTGATTAAAACACCTGAAAAAAATACGCAGGCTATTGCACTACCCTGACGAATAATTCGCAATCGTTGTTGGGTTTTGTCCGCAAGCCAACCCCAAAAATTGGGTGCAATTATGCGCGAGGTAAAAATAATTGCGCTAATAATACCAACATCTTTCGAGCTGTAGCCGAGAGATTTTAAATATACACCCCAATAAGGGGTAAGCGAACCGACTACGGCGAAATAGAAAAAGTAAAAACTTGAAAGACGCCAATAAGGAAGGGGGTGAGCACTAGAATGAGTATCAGGCATAGAAACATATCGTAATGTGCGGAGCAAAAACTACACGACTATATAAAAATATTAAACTCATAGTCGCGCTCAACTTTGGCGATTCTGGTTTTGAATGAACTATACCATTTCTCATGACCAAGCTTTTGTGCAACTAGATGCTCAGCATTGGTTTTCCAGATTTTAATTGACTCCTGATCAGCCCAATAAGAAATAGTAATACCCAGATCTTCTCTGACCGACTCTACACCTAAAAATCCGGGCTGCTGCGCGGCAAGCTCAATCATCCGCAAAGCAGTAACTTCATAGCCATCATCAATGTCGGTACGATGATTAGAAAAAATTACAACGTAATAAGGTGGTTTAGGCGTTTTGGCGATTAAATTCATTTACTCTCCCACTGCAAAAATTTTATTTTTTAACGGTTGCAGGTATTACGGGAACACTATGATGTACCCCGCCATTTTGCGCACGTTGACGCAACATATGATCCATCAGCACCAAGGCCAGCATTGCCTCCGCAATGGGAGTCGCACGAATACCCACACAAGGGTCGTGACGGCCTTTGGTAATGACTTCTACCGCATTGCCATGCACATCTACACTGCGGCCGGGAATGTGCAAACTTGAGGTAGGTTTTAAGGCGATATTAGCAATAATATCCTGACCGGAAGAAATACCACCGAGAATCCCGCCAGCATTGTTGGAGAGAAAACCTTCAGGCGTCATTTCATCGCGATGCTTGCTACCCTTTTGTTCGACAACAGCAAAACCTTCGCCAATTTCTACACCTTTAACCGCATTAATACTCATCAGCGCATGGGCAATTTCTGCATCCAAACGATCAAAAATCGGTTCACCCAAACCCGGCGGAACATTGGTGGCAATCACGGTAATTTTTGCACCGATTGAATCGCCTTCTTTGTTGAGCGCTTTCATATATTCTTCCATCTCCGCTACTTTGCTGACATCGGGGCAGAAGAAAGGATTTTGCTCGATCTGATCCCAATCGATTGATTCAACATTAGTAGGAGTAATTTTTATTGGGCCAAGCTGCGATAAAAAACCGCGCACTTGAATACCATAAAAATCTTTGAGATATTTTTTAGCGATTGAACCTGCCGCAACACGCATCGCCGTTTCACGTGCCGAAGAGCGACCGCCGCCGCGATAATCGCGCACACCGTATTTTTGCATGTAGGTGTAATCTGCATGCGCGGGGCGAAATTGGTCTTTAATATTGGAATAATCTTTTGAGCGCTGATCAGTGTTTTCAATGATTAAACCAATCGGCGTGCCAGTGGTTTTACCTTCAAATACACCGGAGAGAATTTTTACCAAATCGTCTTCCTGACGCTGGGTAGTAAAACGCGATTGGCCTGGCTTGCGGCGATTTAAATCGATTTGCAGGTCAGTTTCGGTTAAGGCCAATCCCGGTGGGCAACCGTCAACAATACAGCCCAATGCAAGGCCGTGACTCTCGCCGAAAGAAGTCACTGTAAATAATTTGCCGTAAGTATTACCAGACATAATTTTCTCTATACAAATAATTTAAAAAGTGTGTGAATTATACGTGAGTTATTAGCAAGGCGAAAATAAAGAATAGCCTTTCATGTGCATAGCGAATAAGCGTAAATTAAAAAATGCCAGATTCATGCGCAACCATTAGATCTTGTCGCGTCAACATAAATACCCCATGCCCGCCGCGCTCAAATTCAATCCAGGTAAAGGGCAATTCTGGATAAGCCGCTGCAAGTGCAACCCAGGAGTTCCCTACCTCCACAATCATCACGCCAGCATCCGTTAAATAATCGCTGGCTTCGCGCAGCAAACGGCGCGTGAAATCCAGGCCATCTTCACCTGAACCCAAGCCAATTTCCGGCTCGGCGTGATATTCATCGGGCATGGTCGCTAAATCATCAGCGTCTACATAGGGCGGATTAGAAACAATCAAATCAAATTTTTGCCCGGTTAAATTAGCAAACAAATCCGATTGCATTGCAAATACACGCTCTTCCAAGCCATGTTGCTGAATATTCTCCTCAGCAACCGCCAGCGCATCAAACGAAATATCGCTTAATTGCACCTCAGACTCTGGGAAAGCGTAAGCACAGGCGATGCCGATACAACCGCTTCCAGTACAGAGATCAAGGATCTGCTTTGGCTCAGAGCGCAGCCAAGGCTCAAATTGCTGCTCAATCAGCTCACCTATCGGCGACCGCGGCACCAATACCCGTTCATCCACTATAAACGGCAGGCCCGCAAACCAGGCTTGACCGGTGATATAAGCGGCCGGAATACGCTCATCGATACGACGCTGTAAATTCGCTAGCACCCTTTCGCGTTCGGCACGGGTTAAACGCGCATCGAGCCATTCTTCGCTCAACGGTGGCTGTAAATGAATCGCATGCAGCACCAGCTGTTCAGCTTCATCCCAACGATTGTCGGTGCCGTGACCAAAAAACAATTTAGCCGCATTAAATTCACTCACGCCCCAACGAATAAAGTCGCGCACCGTAAATAGCTCATCGCAAATAGAGGACGGAACAATAGTGGACGGAATTAAGGACATAGACATAACTCATTAAAAAAACGTATGGCTATTCTACCGAAACAGCACACAGAGAATGAAACTTTATATAAATTGAATTGCAGAAAATGTAAACTATGCCAATTGTTATTGATTGTAATTAAGGCGCGCCATTAGCTGCCGCAATGAGGATTATCCATGAAAGAACATTTTGCAAATATCATCGCGGGTATTGGTGAAGATTTAACCCGCCCTGGTCTCGTTGATACACCGGCACGCGCGGCAAAGGCATTTCAATTTTTAACACGGGGCTATCAACAAACGCTTGATGATGTGGTAAATGACGCGCTCTTTCCATCTGATTCCAATGAAATGATTATCGTGAAAGATATTGAGCTTTACTCACTCTGCGAACATCACATGCTACCGTTTATTGGCAAAGCACATGTTGCTTATATTCCTACAGGCATGGTGGTGGGATTATCAAAAATTGCGCGAATCGTAGATATGTTTGCGCGCCGTTTACAAATTCAAGAACAGCTTACCTTGCAGATCGCCGAATCCATCCAAAAAATAACGGGCGCCTCAGGTGTTGGTGTTATTATTGAAGCTAAACATATGTGTATGATGATGCGCGGCGTTGAGAAACAAAACTCGTCGATGAAAACATCGGCGATGCTCGGAACGTTTCGCAGCAATCAAGCAACGCGAATGGAATTTTTATCCCTGGTAAAATAAAAACGGAACTAAAATAAAAGTAGACTTTCATAAAAAATCAAATTATTTATTTATTTTTACGACTTCTACGCGCACATCTCTATCGCCCCGCCCCGCTGGGGCCAAGCTGCCAATACCAAAAGTTTGCGCACGCTTTGGATCTATTCCTTGCGTTACCAATGCCGCTTTAATTTGCTCCGCGTATTTTTTTGAAACCATCTGCTGTTGCTCAAGTGAAATTGCAGAGTAGTCATGACCAACTAACGCTATGGTAATTGTCGGTTGCAAATTAAGTAAGTTTACCAATGCTTGTACGTGTGCCGATTTAACTTGCAGCTCTTCGGTCTTAGCTTGCGGCTCTCCTGTCTTACCTTGCAGCTCTCCTGTCTTACTTTGTAGCTCCCCCGCTTTAGCTTGTGCCTGAGTTGTTTTACCTTGTGGCAATGAAGATGATTGAACATCTTTAACTGCAAAATCCGGGAACACAAAATAGCCATTCAAGGTTAATAATTTTAATAAAGTTTCCGGGCTAGAGGCTACGCCAATATCATCGACCTTGTCGACATGCAAAATTTCCAACTGTACATAAGCTCGTTTATTACCACGCATAACTGCGTAGAGCACAACATAAAATGGTTTCTCATTAGCATTCGTAATTTCGTAAGCGGCATAAAACTGGTATTGATCAAGACCATAAAGTTGAATAATTTTAAAATGATTATTCGCCCAACTATTACTCGTGCCGCAATCACGCGCTTTACAATGAAACAGTTCACGCAAATTATATTTATCTAACTGTTCTTTATAGAAACTAAAACCCTCTTCAGCATTATGATCAGCAGGCAATTCAAATGTGATTCGTTCTAACGTACCACTTAAGCGCTGGGATCTATCGACCATCCAATTTCCATCTACTTTTTTGTAACTCCCTAATGCCAATAAATAATCCGATGCGATAGTATTGCTGTGATTAACTTCACGAGCATTAGGATAAGGCTGTAGTTTTAAATCCACAGCGGAAATGGCACTGACAGATACCAGTGCCATGCATAAAGTCAATACACATACGAAAAATTTCATTTATGGTCTCGGTGCAAAAAGTTCATTAAATATGTCTGCAACCGCATCCACCCCTAATTCCATATGCAGGTGATGGTTACCAGGGAGAATATGAACATCTATTTGCGGAAATTTTTTAAGATAAGTCGTGTACAACGGGAAAAGTTTTGGCATTCCCTCGTCGCCCATAATCAATTTTATCGGTGCTTTTATCTGTGCAATAAAAGCAGCCATTTGTTCAGGAATATATTTAACCGCCGACGGCGCCAGCAAACGTTGATCAGTACTCCAACTAAAACCACCGGGGATAGCTTTTAAACCGCGCTCAGTTAATACTTTAGCAGCGTCATAACTTAACGGAAACATCCCGCGTTCACGTGCTGCAATAGCACTTGCAAGATCAGCATACAATGAAAGAGGTTTTTCAGATTGTGCCTTAACGCCTTTAATAGAAAGAGCCAGTTGCTTGGGCGCATCCTCCGCACGCGAAGGCTCAGGCATAATGCCTTCAATTAATGCCAAATGGGTAATTCGCTTGGAAAAAGTACCTGCTGCAATGGTGGCAATAATTCCTCCACGCGAATGTCCCAGCAAGGCAAATTCTTGCCAACCCAATTGATCGGCTATCGCAAATATTTCCGCTACATCCTCCCAAATATTATAAGGCGCAGCGCCATGACGATGACTACTGTGGCCGTGCCCCGCCATATCAACGGCAATTAAATGGATATTTTTTAATTTTGATGCGAGTGCAACAAAGCTGGCAGAATTATCGAGCCAACCGTGTAAAGCAAGCACCGGTAATTGCCCTGCTTCGCCCCACTCTTGCGCGGCAAAATGCAAACCATCAATATCAAAAGATAACTGTTTTGGATAACTATGAATCAATAAATCTTTATTGTTCATCTACATGTCTCAACCACCGAAGTTTACCCATTTTTGCGGCCACTATTTCACAATCCACACACGCCATTGAACTTGTATTCATTGGGTGATAGCCACTATAACTGCCGCATAACAAATCAATAACTTGCCCCACAAGTGGTTGATGGCTTACCAATAAAATGGATTCAAGTTGCACATATTGCAATGCATCAAACAATAGAGAGGGCGCTGCTTCAGGCATCAGTAAATCCGTTGTTTTTAGTGGGATATTGACACCTTGCTGCGCTAAAAAATCACCTGCTATTTGCGCTGTTTGCTGCGCACGAACCAACGAACTGACCCAAATTTGTTGTACTGATTTTAAATCAGTTACAGCGCGAGTAATGCTAGTAATATCGGCACGACCCTTAACTGTTAAATTACGAGCTTCGTCGGTTGTTTGTTGTGGCTCTGCCTGACCGTGGCGCAAAATATAAATTTGCATTTTATGTTTCCAACGATTCTTTTATGACCGGCCAATCGGAAAAAGGGAATGGCTTTTCTTCACTGTTATAACTCAGGAATTTTAATGTATGAAAAATGTAAGCAGAAAGAGAATTACCAAATTTGCGTAAATTAACATTATCCTCTCCCGTAAATAACGAAAAAAGAAATTGTGCAATTACCAACATCCACATAGCAATACTAGCGAGCTGTAAAATCGCCGCAAATATCAGCATAAAAACAAGACGCAACCAATGTTTGCTGGATTTTAAATTAGACTTAAGCTGTTCTCTATCCATCATTAGACTCCCATGTAATCAACATCAGTATTTTGTTCACCCAACATTAAACTGCGCGCAACTTCGGCAATGGCTTTGTGTTCAAACAGTATGCCATGCAGACCAGAAACCAGAGGCATATATACGCCAAGCTCGTCTGCTTTTTGTTTAACTTGTTTAAGTGTGTTAATACCCTCGGCAACCTGCCCCAGGCTAGCCACAATTTCTTCCAGCGGCTTGCCCTGACCCAGCGCAAAGCCAACACGATAGTTACGACTTAAATCCGAGGTGCAAGTTAAAATTAAATCGCCTACTCCGGCCAAGCCTAAAAATGTCATTGGGTTCGCACCCATAATATGAGCAAAGCGACCCATCTCCGCAAGACTGCGTGTTAGCAACATAGCTTGTGTATTTTGGCCCGCGCCCAAAGCAGCTGCCATTCCACAAATAATAGCGTAAATATTTTTTAATGCGCCACCGAGCTCAACTCCGTAGCGATCATGGTTCGCATAAACACGAAATGTTGCTGAACACAGTGTTTGCTGTACACAGTTGATCACCCGCTCATTTTCGCTCGCGATAACAGTGCCAGTTTGCTGTTGCTTAACAATTTCTTTAGCGAAATTGGGACCACTTAAAACCCCAATAGGATGATTTGGTAATTCTTGTTCCAGGATTTGGCTCATTAAGGTAAAACCTTTTGGCTCAATTCCCTTGGCGGTACTCACCACAATAGCATCAGGACGCAACAAATTACTGATGCTGCGTGTAACCGCACGAAATGAATGGCTTGGAATTGATACAAACACAAGATCGCTTTCACTGATGGCTGTCACTAAATCTGAAGTAATTATCAGGTTATCCGCCAAACGATAGCCCGGCAGGTAATGAATATTTTCGCGCGCGCTTTCACAAGCCGCCGCACGCTCCGCCGAACGCATCCATAGGTAAGTTGTGTGCTGATTGTGGCTAATAATATTTGCAATCGCTGTGCCGAAACTTCCACCACCTAAGACTGCAACCGTTAAACGTGTTGTCATAATAAAAACCTGGCCATATGTAAGTACAAAATTAAATTATTTTGTAGTTTTTAAGTGCAAAAAGGTTATGCAAAATCAAAACTGTAACTTTATTGCACAAATTTCTTCATCATAAAATTGTCCACATTTTCTGTGGATAACTTAGTGGATAGATTTTGGGAAACAGGAGCAAACCCTTATTAAATCTGACCACACCTTAGATTGGTTATTTTTTAAACTTATCAATTATTTCGTTATTTATCAATATGTTAGACTGTTTTATATGCATCAAATAAACTTTTTTGTTTTCAAATTTTCTTTTTTGTTCAGCACTCGAACAATGCGCGGTAGATGTGCATAAAAGGTTAGTGGTTATTAACCGCAAATCCTTTGTAGAAATAAAAGTTTTACAATGCAAGTTAATTTATGATTTATTTTTTTGTGAATATTTTTTTACTGTCAAAAACTTGCTATTTAATTTAAACAGGCATTATAAGCATCATGTGTGCATAAAACGGCCATAGTTGCCGTTGGCGTATAACAAAGGAGCAAAAGCATTTTGACCTACCTGAACGGTTTTTATATGAGCTATTACTATTTGATGAGTGCCGTAACTAATAAACATGTCAGTTTCGCAATAAAAGACTGCTTGCGCGTCCGCCAGGTAAGGTGATGGCATATCTTGCTGCCAATCCCCCAAACTAAACCTATTTCGACCAGGCTCACGCCCTGCACATAAATTGGATATAGCTTGATGCTCTTCACTCAAAACATTAACAGCAAAAACACTTCCCTGCGTAGAGAAGTACTCTTGTTGTGAAACCATTTTATTAATGCAGACAAGTAAAGATGCAGGATCATCCGAAACTGAAGTAACTGAAGAGGCAGTCATTGCAAAACCCTCTCCGGCAATACGTGCGGAAATCACACACACACCAGAAGCCAAACGCCGCATACCTAATCTCATCGCATCACTGACTGACTTGTCGCGCATAGAAACTCCGATTCCATAACTTAAAGCGCTCATTTTGAACAGAGAGATGCGTTGAAACAAGTAAAACTATTCATTCCGCTTATTAACCATACAACTTAATGATAAAACTACTTAGAGTCCGCTAGAAACCGTTAAAAAGTTCGTTGCGAAACAATGTGCAAAACAATGAAAGGCTTCTTGTAGAATGCCTGAAGAGTGCAAGCAAAACGGCTAACCCCTCGAATAAATTGAATTTTTCACATTTTCTCGTTGACGCGCCGGATGCCCATGGATATCATGCGCACCACTTGAAATGCTGAGCATCTCAAGGTTTCGGAGTGTAGCGCAGCCCGGTAGCGCGTCTGCTTTGGGAGCAGAATGTCGGGGGTTCGAATCCCTCCACTCCGACCATTTTCATGTAACCCCAGGGGTTCATTCCAGTACGGCGCCCGTAGCTCAGCTGGATAGAGCACCCGCCTTCTAAGCGGGTGGTCGCAGGTTCGAGCCCTGCCGGGCGCACCATTCAGGGCTAGTTCAATGCCCATTTCAACAAAGTTTTAAACGCTACGGTGGCTGTAGCTCAGTCGGTAGAGCCCAGGATTGTGATTCCTGTGGTCGTGGGTTCGATCCCCATCAGCCACCCCATTTATTGAAGTAGAATCCCTCGGCTTAATTACTCCACGTCAGCTGCTTTAGCACTTGGATAGCGCCACCCGCTGTGTGAAAATGCCAATCACTTTTTTATATTCCTTCTGGAGTTTTTCTGTGACTGCCACTACCCCTATTTTTTCAGCATTAATTCTTGATGGCAAAGCAATTGCCGCAAAAACTGAACAAGAATTAACACTTCGTGTAGCAACCCTAAAACAAAGCAGCCAAGGCCAAACACCTATTTTGGCAACTATTTTAGTGGGGGATGATCCAGCATCAGCTACTTACGTAAAAATGAAAGGCAATGCCTGTACACGCGTTGGAATGGGCTCACTAAAAGTTGAGATGCCTGCAACAACAACAACCGCAGAATTACTTAGCAAAATTGAAGAATTAAATAACAATCCAAACGTTCATGGCATTCTTTTACAGCATCCTGTACCAGAGCAAATTGATGAGCGTTTATGTTTTGACGCTATTAGCGCAGCCAAAGATGTTGACGGCGTAACCTGCTTAGGTTTTGGACGCATGAGCATGGGCGAAGAAGCTTATGGTTGTGCAACCCCCAAAGGCATTATGCGCTTACTTGAAGCTTATAATATTGAGCTCAGCGGCAAACACGCAGTTGTAGTTGGACGCAGCCCTATTCTGGGCAAACCAATGGCGCTAATGTTATTAAATGCAAATGCCACTGTTACTATTTGTCACTCGCGCACCAAAAAATTACCAGAATTAATTAAGCAAGCGGATATCATTGTTGGCGCTGTGGGCAAACCCGAATTTATTAAAGCTGAATGGATTAAAGATGGTGCAGTGGTAGTTGATGCTGGCTACCATCCTGGCGGTGTAGGCGATATAGAATTGGCACCACTACTTAATCGCGTAGCAGCTTATACGCCAGTGCCAGGCGGTGTTGGCCCCATGACCATTAACACCCTGATTTATCAAACTGTGGACTCAGGCGAGAAAAAAATTAAAGCTCTGCATCGTTAATAATAATGATTAATGACTCTCTCCGAAATTAAAAAAACAGGTGCTTATTAGCACCTGTTTTTATTTACTATAAACCCAAACATTAGTAACAATAAATTATGCGTATCGATAAATTTATCGGCAACAATTCTGACTTAAGTCGCACTCTTATTCACGTTGCCATAAAAAGAGGGACAGTGACGCGCAACGGCGAAGCCATTAACAAAACTAACGCGAGCATGGATGCCAGCGATGTCATTACATTAAATGGCGAAATCATTACCGCAACACAAACACGCTACATTATGCTGCACAAACCTGCAGGTTATGTCTGCGCCAACACCGACAGCGAGCATCCAACGGTATTGGATTTAATCGATATCCCCCGCAAAGAAAGCCTGCAAATTGCAGGGCGCCTGGATTTAGATACCACTGGCCTAGTGCTCTTAACGGATGATGGGCAGTGGAACCATCTACTAACCTCGCCGAAAAAATCATGCAGCAAATGTTATTTTGTCACTACAACTGATTCCATTAGCGATGCCACTGCCATCATGTTTGCTGAAGGGGTTTTATTACACGGTGAAACAAAATTAACACTGCCCGCGAATTTAACACTGGTTAATTCGCACCAGGCACGGTTAGAAATTAAAGAAGGAAAATATCACCAGGTAAAACGAATGTTTGCCGCAGCTGGCAATAATGTGATTGCTTTACATCGCGAGAGTATTGGCAATATTCTACTGGACGCACAACTGAACCCTGGCGAATATCGCCATTTAACTGACATTGAAATTTCCAGTTTTAACTAACAGGTTGTAGCAATGATTGACCTTTCAAGCCAGTGGATTACACAACAAATTCAACGTAGCACCCAGGGTAATAACCTGTGGTGCTGCGATGAAAATGCTTTGCATCAAATAGCGGATACACATCTCTGGCCGCACAAACCATTATTTATTAGCAATCGCTACGATATAGCAGAACACACCAGGAAATTAGGATTTGATAGTCACTTTAACGACTTTGACCTTAGCCAGATAGCAGATAACAGTGTGGATCATTTTTTTTATCGTATTTCCAAAGAAAAAGCGATTGTTCATCATCTCATCAATGAAGCATTAAGAATTCTCAAGCCGCAAGGTATATTGTATTTAAGTGGCCAAAAAAACGAAGGTATAAAAACTTATATCGAAAAAGCAAGTTTATTATTGGGCAGTGAAAAAAAAATCCAGAAAGACGGCCCAAATTACAGCAGTCAATTACATAAAAATCAAAGACCTTGTTCACTATCGACTACAGTTCTGGATGATAACAATTACGTCGAACTGCGTGCCTGCATAAAGTTTAATAAACAATTTATTTACAGCAAACCGGGGCAGTTCGGTTGGGATAAAATAGATCAAGGCAGTGAGTTTTTAATCGCCGAAATAAACAATATATTTACCAACCAAACCAGTAATATCGAACACTGTCTAGATTTAGGTTGCGGCTATGGTTTCTTAAGTATTGCCAGCCAACATCTACCCATCATCAATCGCGTATTGACCGATAACAATGCGGCAGCGCTTATCAGTGCCAAGCAAAATTGCACACAATTTGGCTTGGCAGCAGAGATTCTTGCAAGCGATGCGGGGGTCACGATTAATCGTAAATTTGATTTGATTTTGTGCAACCCACCCTTTCATCAGGGTTTCAATATCGATGGCGATTTAACCGATAAATTTTTATTCAGCGCAAAAAAATTACTCGCACCCCAAGGTGTTGCTTACTTTGTCGTTAACCAATTTATTCCTTTAGAAAAAAAAGCGCAGCCTCATTTTCAAGTCGTTAAGGTAATTGCACAGAATAAAAGTTTTAAAGTCATAGAATTACGTATTCACTAAGCGCAATTCAACGAACCGGACACTGCTAATACTGCTTGTGGATTTAATAACCAACCACCCCTATTTGGATGATTTTTTTAGCTGAAAGGGTTGACCAAGCAAACACCCACCTATATGATGCGCACCTCTTCCGAACAGGAAGTTACCGTTCCGCCTTAGCTCAGTCGGTAGAGCAAATGACTGTTAATCATTGGGTCGCTGGTTCGAGTCCAGCAGGCGGAGCCAAAATATCAAACAAAATCAAGTGGCTGCATTTTCGAATGTGGCCATTTTTTTATTTGTCTAATAGCTGTCTAATAGAATTTAGAAAACACCTTCAAAAATATTCACTAAAATCACTCAGAGCCCAGGATTGTGATTCCTGTGGTCGTGGGTTCGATCCCCATCAGCCACCCCATTACCTACGCGGTTTGCGCGAATTTTTCTCCCTAAAAACTCCCACTTTCAGAACATGCTTCAGAACATCATTTTATTTTTTAAAAATAATTCTATGCTTCTATCCAACCCCTCGGTTGCAATTTACCACTAGACCTTGATGCATCCAAAGACCCTGTAATTGATATGTAAAAATCTTGAGAGAAAGAAAACGGTATAGTTATAGATTGCGAGTTTGGAGTCTCTGTTGAGGTAGAGGATTTATTGCAATAAAACTGCTCAATGTCATGAATGCTGTCGCTGTAAAACGTTGCATTATGAGTGCCGATTGATGCCGTCGCCAATATACAGCTTTCTTGTAAAATAATAGATGTGGCTAATGGAGGCGCAACCCCTCCGCATCTTATATAAACTGGCGATGCGATGGTCCCAGCTGCTGAAAAAGTAGGATCAACCATATTCCCCGCCCTCATTTTTACCACTCCCCCTGAATCAGATATATTTCTCATGTCACCGCCACCAAACTTACCAGTCGCTATGATGCCCCCAGCAGTGTACGTTGGAGATATATAGCCACTACCACCCGGCTCCCACAAAAAAGACCCCAAATATTTATAATACGTGTAGCCAGGTGGCGCAACGAGAAACCAATCGCCATTATAGTTACTGTTAATATCCGTCACGCCCATCGTGCCTGCGGACGTTAATGTTATTGTTGTATTAGTGTTTGACGCGACGGTCGTCAAGCGACCAGAAAATTGATTTTTTCTACCGCCGTTGGTTTCGTTGATAACCAGCACATCCGCGCCGGCCATGTTGTTAGCAGCAGTAAAATTATAGCCCGGGAAATCTGGCGTGCCGGCAACTGTCGGTGGTTGCCAATCATAATACGCCCCAACAGCGGCATATCCGCCTAACGTTCCTTGCGAATCTTCGCCCGCAAAATTCAAAGTAATTACATTTCCAGCGATACTTTTTGCTCTGAAAAAAGGCATTAATTTATAGACGATAGCACCGCCAGCATTTGCCACAGCGAAAATTGCATACCACTGATTAATGTGAGGTGTGAGCTCACAGCCTAAATCATTCGCTGGTGCAGTTATATCAAGCCTTCCGGATCCCAGCCTAACCGAACTAATTGCAGTATCCGGATTTGCAAAATTTGCCGATCTAACCTTCGTCCAATTTCCGCGAAATCGAAATCCAGACATCGAATAGTTTTTTTGGCCAATAAACGCAGCGGTACCGGTAGCACTACCTGACGTTGGGGAGCCATAAAACAGTGTTGCACGCACGCCATCAGACGGCATTAGGTTTAATGCCGTCTGAACAAATTGCGTATTTGCACCCAGCAAAGAAGAGTCGTTTGCGGTAGGGGTTGGCATTAGCGGACTTGCGCCAAATACCGGCGACAACCCGTGAAGGGTTGAATTTATAAATGGAGCTGACGCGTATAATGAAATATTTGGTGCTGTTATTTGCGTTTGGCCAAAAGCCACAACTACAACATATGCTCCTACGTTTCCGGAATCCGCTGATGGTGTTGTTTGCGATCCCGTCACAGCAGAAATGCCGGCCTTGGCTGTAATGATGGCAACGCCTTTGCGTACGGTGTTATTTGTAGCACCAGAATTGTTTGGTCCTGCATAAGCCTGAGCAGGGTTACTCGCATTATAGTAAGGCAGAACTACCGGAAGTGCGTCTGATTCTTGATAAGCTATCTGTATTAAATAGTTGATGCTTTGACCTGCGGTTGTTGGGGCCGCACAGGTCAAAACAGTCTGATCAAGCGAAATACCTTGCTTTAAGATTTGATGCGCAGTATCAGCAGCTAGTGAACTATAAGCAGTAGCGTCAATATTTTGTAGGCTGTAAGTTTCACCAGCGGCAACATTTACCAGCAGGGAGGCTGGCCCAGTAGGCGTAACTGCGAATCCCGTGATAGTTGTGCTATTGCCTAAAATGGCGGAGGCTAGTTTCGCCAGGCCGATCATTGAGTTTTTATTTGTGCTGAGTAAATCAGTTTCGAGCGGAATAGCTCCGACATAAACAAATTGACGATCCATTAAAAGCTCCAGGCAATAAAAAACCCGCACTTGGCGGGTTTATGGGTTAGGTAAATTATTTTAAAGATTTTTGTTAACTACTTATGCGCGTCCAAATTGTTGAGGCAGCCGGCTTAACGCTGTCGATAGCGGCGTAAATATCGGCATCATTCACCGCATTGATGACCGAGTTTATTGATGCGTATTGGCCTTGTGACGCGACACTGTAGCCAGATGAAGATGTTCCGTAACCCGCTACTGTCGGGATACCTGTGGATTTTGCTCGGTACACCGTAACAAATGCTTGAAAAGGTAAAGCTACTGAGCCGTATCCACCCGCTAAGCCATATCCTGAATTTGGCGCTCTATAAGCTCCCGTGTCGCTAGGCATTGACGGCTCAAAAATTGCAGGGGCCCTGCCCGTAAGCTCCGTAAGAAGAAGAGAAAGACCCCTTCTTGTCGCGCGCTCACGGAATAGATTTGAGGTTATTCGTGCCTTAAAACTTTTGTCGCTTTGATTTGTCCGACGGACTACGTTTGAGCCAAAAAAATCCTGCGCAATTAATTCTAAAAAAGCATCTGTAGCTGTTTTAATTCTAGTCTGCGACTTTACACCTTGAATCAGCGAATAAATAAAAGCGTGCCCATTTGCCAATCCTTGAGTAATCGCCGCTATTAAGCTTGCATCACTTGTAAACCAACCGGTCGGCAAAACCGTTGTGATTCTTTTTGCTATATCGTTTTGATCGCCAGTAGACATAAATTTTCCTTAGGTAATCACAATGGTGCCTACGCGAATTGCCTGCTGACTAGTCGCTTGAATGTCGGCGGTGGCAGAATTAAGCAAAACAGCAGAAACATTGGTTACCCCTGCGCTCGTGTCATACGCAATCTGAGCGAGCCGTGACCACGCCACCAAGCCGCCAATCGATGGTGCATTGATATAGGCGATGATTGCCGCCTGAACTTGAGTGGCGGTTGTTGAATGGTTATATCCGGCTGAAGTTGTAATTGTCATTGTCACGTTCGCCGTAAGTAAAACCGGAGCAAAAACACCAAAAGTCGTACTTACTGCCCGCACCAAATCTATTGCATTTGATGCTGAGCTTAAAAATGTGCCTGAAGGCGAGCCCGTTCCGTCATCAACCACAACGTAAAAATACCCATTCTGCGCCACGCCGCCATAGGTTAAGTTTTCAGTAAATGAATAGGTCATCCCGGGCTTTAAATTTGTTAGCGCAAATCCAATGGCTGTTTTTGTGGCTTTCGAAAGGCTTGCAATGTAAGCCACGAAACGTGTTCTCGCCGCTGTGTCGCTTTCAGCGTTGGTGCCGCCAGAAAAACTACTAACGTTAGTTGCTGCGTCAATACCACCAATAGCTTGACCTAACGTATTGACGGCACCTGCAACGGCGTTAGCCGCGGCGGATGCGTTTACTGACACTACCGGGACGCTGACTGCGCTTACTCCGACCGCAAGGATATATCCCCCGAGCGTTGAACTATAAGCAGGGTTTGTTATATCGACGGTCACAGTATAAATCTGCGAAAAGTCACCGGTTTTAACTTGCGCCCCTATTGGGACAACGGTTTGCGCCGTGGCAGTAAATCGAGAAAAAGTCACCACCCCAGTCGCAGGGGTTGCATTCAATCGAATAAAACCATAATCAGCGAACCAGGTATCCAAGTCATTACCTGAGCTTGTTGCGGCGCGAGTAATTGATGCAACCTGAAGAATTAAACCTTGCAACCACATAACAATTGCTGCGTTTGCTTCAAGGATTGCACGCTGCACGGAGCCAACAGTTGTATCAATTAAATTTGCTGCATAGGACTGTACGGCAGTGACGGCATTATTGACTGTCTGAACAAAGCTTTGCGTGCTGAGTGCCATTAAAACCCCCGTTATTTATTGACGTTAAACGATAAAACAGAAACCGAATCGGTCGACGCGTCTGTGTATTTAATGTAAACACACAAGCCGTTTAAGATTGGCGTAATTGTAATTTGTGGCGCCGGATTTTTTGCAACACAATCTTCTAAAAATATTTGCGATCGAATCAAAGCAGTAATTTGTGGAACATTTAACACCTGCCCAATGAACTGCGGCAGTCCTGCCCCGTAATTCGCCTGAAAAATGTAAGCACCTTGATTGGTTAAAAGTCTGCGTAGAATTCTTTGCTGGCCGCGAGTAATCCCTGTAACGGTTGCAAGGTCACCCGTGTTTGAGATATTTAAATCGTTAGAAAAAAAGTGGTTTAAATCGTTAAGCATTATTGCGGCACTCCTGACACGCCACCGCCAGCCGTCACTCCAAGATGCTTATGTGTACTAGCGGGCTTACCGCCAAAAATTACATCGGGTGCGCTTACATTTCCTGTTGCCGTTAGTGTCCCGTTAAGCGTTAAATTTCCATTCATGGTCCACGCACTAGCGCCAAGAGTGCCCTGCCCACTCGCTGTAATATTTACAGTACCTGTAACGCTAGCCGCTAAATTTCCACCGACTGTGGCAGTTAAATTTTGATTGCTTGTTAATTCAACTGAGCCATCGTTATGAAATTTCAACAACGAACCGCTTTTATGCACGAGCCAAAACTCTCCGCTTGGGCACGGCAAAGGCCGCTTTACGTCGCTGAAAAAACGTAGTCCTGAAGTTGCAACGCTTGCATCACCTTCTTGAAAATCTACTTCACACGCATCACCAATATTCGGTGGCGTGAATAAACCCCAATTATTGCCAACCCATAAACTTTTTAACGGAATCCATCCCGTCAACTCACCGTTAGGCTGAATAGAAACTTTCACAGCGTAATTGTTAGGGTCGTAGCTTGTTACGATTCCATGCCGAGTCGTTGCGCGGTTTTGAGTAGCCTTCTGCGCTTGCATATTCATCGCGGCAAGTAATTTATTCACGCTAAAGCCTCTGGAATGGGTGAAGTATTTTTTGCGCTAATGTTCATGCGGAAGCCTTCGCTTACTGACATAGTGCGGCGAATATTTTCTGGGTAATAGGTTTGATCAAATGCTGTGTTCGTGCCGCGCACCTGAATTGCTTTTGTGCAATCCAGTAATAAATCCGCCGGCAAGTAACAATCCATTTTCATTTCATGCAAAATTATTTGCTTGTAGATTTTCTTTGCTAAATCGAGCGCTGAATCGGGCGTTAAGTTTGCAACAGTTTTTTTATAGACTTGTGTTTTAGCAGCCGACTGTCCTGCCTGAACTTGCTTTGCAGTTTTGGGCCACGATTCAGTAAAGCCCTTTTCCTGCTTTGTATTCCAGCTATGCACCTCTACCGTAACGCCTTTTGAGATCGTTAAGTTCCTTGAAAAACTCAATGTAACCGCATTAGATTGCGGCGTACTTGTGGTTGAGTCTGGCGCCTGCCATTGAATAACATAAGGCTCACTTTGCGAATCAGGCCACGACTGAAAATACAACGATTTAGCTTTAACAAAAATCATAAACCCTTCAATATTTGCAAGGTCGCTTAATATTTCCCATTCACTTTTTTCGGTGTTGGTATTTATGTGGTCGGCTGCATAATAGTCGCCGATAATTTTTGTCGTAGCCGTAACAACTGGAGTTAATCCGTGACGATTAGCTAATATTACTGCAATCTGTGAGCTAGTATTATTCGCAAAGGCTTCGCTGGTTTTTGTATCGATTAGGAGCGCTGTCAAATCGCGACCACTTAATTCAATAACGCCCCCCACCGGATCAATCGTTACGTCATCAACATTGCCGTAAAGTAAGCTCGTTAAATCATTTACACCGTAATTATTTGGATCGCTTGGGAAGCCAGCAAATATTTCGACAGAAATAACCGTTTGCACACTAAACCAGTTTGCAGAATAAGCTGCGGGCAATTGTGAAATAACAAAAACAATTCTGAATGTATCCGCTGATCTGTATGCATTGTTATCAATCTCAATTGAAAACCAGCCGTCTACATAACCGCTGTTACCATTTGAGTCGGTAATTTTGACAATACCTCTCGGTTGCCGCGCTGCAGCATTCCCAATGGTCGAACTATTTAACATTTAATTACTCGGAGTTAAGACAGCAAAATGCCAGCAGAAGAGTCTTTTGTTTTTGGAATGTTGAGAGTGTTAATACCGGTCAATTTCGGGTCTTTCAAATTATTTGCGGCGGCGATATTTGTCCACTGATTCGCATCGCCATAATTTTGTTGAGCTATTGCGTAAAGGTTTCCACCGCCAACTGTTTGCGTTTTTCCGCCAACGTAGGGAATACTGATATTTTTTTGCATTCTGCCAAGGGTTTTATCTAAATTAAATAATTGCGTAAATGAGCCAGCTGAACCAACGGCAGAAAGTAAATCACTTGACGCGCTTGCGACCCCTAATAGCCCGGTAACTTTGCCTATAGTGCTCTTGCTAGCGGTGATACTGTCTTTCGCAGCCTGCAGCGATTGCACCTGGCCGCGCAGTGTCGCGAGTGGTGAAAGCACACCGTTAATTGCACTTTTTGAAGCGGTTGCAAAGCTTGAAATTGCTGCCGCCGCGGTTTTGAAGCTAGCAAATAATCCACTCGTGGTTGAGTCGCCAATTGAGTTCACTAAACCATTGCATGCCGCCATATCATCGCGCATTTGGTCGTCTATTCCAGCGGCTATCAATTGAGTTTGCGGTAAGGACAAATCGGCAACCACGACACATGAGATTGAGTAAGGAATTTGGTAAAACCGTTCGAAGGTCGCGTGATAGCTTTTAATCACGACAAGATAATTAAATTCGCCGTAGGTTAGGTTTATTTGTTGCCCAGCCGTGCGCAAATAATCAACGTATCGCGCACGCTGCAAAGCACCAGCACCCTGAAACATTCCAGACCACTCAAGAGGCGCATCACTACGCCCCATTGAATCAACAACGCGAACGCCGCCCACTAATTCGTGCACCACTAAACTTTGTTCGCCGCCGAAATTTATTTTCGAAGGAATTTCCAAGCTTGAAAACGTAAAATCGCCAAGCTTTAAAATGACATCAGCTTGCATAGAATTATCTCATTGCTGGCGTTAGTGGCGACATTGTTGCATCGAAACCGAATATTCCGGTTTGTGGTTTATTCATAGATTTAGCAATAGCACCAGCAACCATTGTAGCGATGCCATTTTTGTCAAAGTGATTTGTCACCTGAACTACAGGGGTATTTTTATTACCGCCGCCAATAAAGGGTGATTGGTTTGCGCTGGCTTTATTAAAATGCCCAGTAAGAGGGTGTTGCGGTGTCTGTGTGTGCGGCTTATGGATCATGTCGAACACAGCTCCACCGATGGTTTGGTTGTCTCCCATCCCTACAAGACGGAACGCCCCATCAACGAATCGTGACGCTGAATTGCTGGCATCCTCACCTTTGACAAACTTACTTATTGCTTCGTAGCCTACGGCAATCCCATAAGCGGCTAAGGCTGCTGCGCCCACACCTTTAATGGCAGTCGGCAGCTTGTTCAGTGCCAAAACCGCATCTGTAGCTACTGAGGAGATAGACCTCATACCGCCAAGAACCAGACCCAAACCCTTGAACCCTGCGGTGAGAAGTACCACCGTGCCGCCGATCGCCATGGCTGCTCCGAGTGCAATAAAAGTGGCTGCCAGGTACTTGGTTGCCGTTCTGTGCTCTTTAATCCAGTCGCTAAGACTTTTTATCATCGGTATTAGGTGATCCAACGCCTTAATGACCATCGGCAGAACGACGATCCCGAGATTTACCATTAGTCCGTTAAATTTTGATTGCAGGTCTGCGAATTTTGAATTTGGATCAGAATGATATTGTTTTATAACCTGATCCGCGCCCATAGCATTTTTTGCTAAATCTGAATCTCGAATCATTTGTAATTGCTGTAAGCTCATTAGCGATCCAAGCTTGGAAGCATTGCGATTAGATAGAAAATCATTAACATATTTCAGGATGGTTGCGTTATCCGTAATCCCAGCTGCCGACAATGCTGGCAATAAATCTTTTGCCACCCACGCACCTGGATTGGACTGCAAAAGATCAGCGTCTTTGATCTCGGTCATCACCAAATGCTTGCTTGATTTCCCGCCAACGGTGCCATTGTCTTGCATGGCCATCTTGGCGAGGTGAAACTTTTCAAGCAGTGCCATCGTTTTTACAGGGGTGCGTCCGGCGATCAAGTTTTGATACATGCTCATCCATGCGTTACCCGCTCCGCTGCCGCCGATTTCTTGGATGGGCAATGACATGTTAAAGATGCCATCATCGCTCAAGCCACGAAACGCGGTGCCTGCTCTTTGCGAGAATTGGTCTAAGTCTTTAAATTGAATAAAACCACCACTACCAGTCACCATTTTTTCGGCAAGGTCTAAGTTGTGACTCATGTTTTTAACATTAATTTCTTGTCCACGACGCTCTGTAAATTTAATTAATGCGCGAATTGATCCCTCGTCCATTTCGCCAACTTTTCCGTGAAAAATTGCACTGTTTGCAGCATTCAGGGAGGCAAGCTTCGGTGTCATTTCTTTGGCAACTTCAAAGCTGCCGAAAATTCCAGTTGCTTCTGAGAGTGTTGTCATTAACTGTTTTGCGGAAACGCCGATAACATTCGACCCCCTGGCAAACTTGTCGGCTTGCAAGTTAATGGCGTCTCCAAAGTTCAATGTTTTGAACTTCGAGAAAGTGAGTTCGTACTCTTTGGCCGCCTCGATCGGCGCTTTGAACATTGATAGCATTCCGATACCGCCAGCAGCCATAATGCCGCCGGTCATCATCAATCCTTTGATAGCACCTAATCTTTCCTCAAGTTTTGCGGCAGAATTGTGGGCAGTTCTGAAATCTTTTGATAGACTCAGTAAACCGGCGCTCGCAGTGTTAACGAGACTAATTCTCACCCCAATTTTATAGGCTTCAAACATGGAAAGACGACCTCTTAAATTCAGAATTCATAACTGGCTAGCCGAAAATGTTTCGTGGGTTCAGTACCCAAATATTAATCCGGCAAACGAACTGCCACGGAAACCCATTTTTACGTGGCAGTATGAAATGCCGCTATGGAAACGCTTCAGCATTTTGATGTTTAGCCTGTACGCTATCGCCATCTCACTTCCGTTGTTAATAATCGCGCTCGTGTTAACCTACGTGTTTTTATGTGCATTGTTTGACTAGTCGCGTGCAAGCGCTTCAACATCCCCTACAATTCTTTTTTGCAGAATTCCCTGAAGCAAATGCGAGCCTAAAATTTCTTTAATGTCAGTACCGCAAACTACCGCAGCCATACCCAAAACCGAGCGTGGCGGTATTTTTGCAGTCCCCAATTCCTGCCACATCATAACCTCGTCATCGCTGCCTATCACTGCCTCGAACTCTTCGGTGTGGTGTTTTATCGATTCTAAAAGTTTGCCTGTTCGTAGCAGCGGGTTGTAATCGCCGTTAAATGCATAGCCTTTTGCAGTCTTGTCTTCAATGGTTGATTCGGCTAGCTCAGCCCATGCGTGGAACTCACCAGCGGCTGGCTGCAAGTGCCCTATTTCCGCTTTAGCTTGCTTTTCCACCATCACTGCGGCCTTTTCTAGACCAACTTCAAGCGCACGTAAGGTGTGCAGCTCAGAAACAATTAAATGCTCAGCAAACGCGGCCATGCTGTGAAATTCTTGCACTTACTTATCCTCGTCGAACTTCATGGCGTGCCAGTTAAACTTCGAGCCTTCCATTTCTGAAAAAATAATTGAAAAGCCTGCACGATCTACAGAATCTAAACCAAAGGCAACATCGAAAGGAACCCCGTTTTTCACGAGCCATAAACACTCGCGAATTTCGGGGGAGAAAACTACTTTTTTAAAGCTGCTTTGTCTGCCTCTGGATCGCTACCGCCAAAGTTTTCACGCACTCCATTGATGACTGCTTCTAAGCCGTGCTCATCAAGACGCTGAATCAGCGCTTCAACTTCTAATTTACTTCTGAGTGAAGAAATATTGTCATCGTCAATCGACGCAATGAAAAGCAGCGGCATAACCATCGCGGTGTAAACTTCGTTTTTTGCAGAATCACCGATGGCTTCAATCAAACGATATTGCCCGAGCACTGCAGGTTTTTTTAATCGAATTACTCTGCCCGTCGAATCAGTAACTTCTACTTCTATTTTTTTTACTATTTCTTCAGACGGCGTTTCATTAATTGTTAACTTTGCCATTTCTAAACCCCATAAAATAAAAAACCCCGCCGAAGCGAGGTTGTGTTTTGAAAATTATTTTTTTATTAAGCTATTTTCACGCGGCGAGCTGCAATAAATCCTAGTGATTGCTTCACGGTTCCGTCACCGCGCCACTCGCCTGCATCGTCATACTTCAGCAGCACATTCATGTAGCGGTATTGGGTAATTGATCCGTTTACTTCTTGAATGGTTTCTGTGAGCGTTACAGGCTGCTCGGTCAATCCTGCATAATAGTTCGCTTCGATTTGCGCGAAATAATCATCAAGAGTTGAATCTTGTCGCTCCAAACTAAACTTTCCTGACCAGCCATCAGGCATCCGCACATGACGAGTGATGCCGTCGATACCCTTGACCTTTACTTCTGCCATGACCATTTGCGAACCAAATCCAGTGATCTGATTTAGTTTTAGCGCGCCGCTTGCAGTGATTAAATCTAGACTCACATCGCGACCAACTGAATATCCATTGACGGGCATTTTCGTTTCTCCAAAAATGAAAAAGCCCCACTAAAAAGCGAGGCTGTAGAAATAAAAAAGGCCGCTGTTTAGGCGGCCAAGAGGGGTCTAACTCCAATTATTTTTAAGCTAATGCAGTTGATTGGCGGTTCACTTGAACAGACGTACCGCCCTCTAAATTGACAAGGAATTTTTCGATCACTGCTAAGTACTGAACTTTTACATCGGCCTGCATATAACCCAAAGCAACACGGTTTTGCGGATTGTTTGAGTTATCAATTTGCACCGAATAAGGCACAGTGCCTTGCGCGTTTCCGATCATGCCTTGGCTTGTGAGCGCGTCCAAAAATGCGCTCATAGTTGCAGCAGCAGAACGGCGAACCGTTGCAGATTGAAGCTGCCCAATAAACATTCCTAGCCCAGCATTTAACGTGTAGGCAATGTAATTCGTCATGCGCGTGTAGTTATCGCCATTGACCACTGCATTTGAGCTTGAGTTGTGACCGAAACGACAGCCGAAGTAATTTCCTCCTGGTACAGGGTTAGTAATTACATCAATACCAGCTTGACCAAGAGACGTTAATTCAGCAGAGGAATAGACTTGGTTGACGAGTGATTTTTGAGTTCCTACAACTCCGTATAGCGGCTTATTCAAGCTTGATTGTTCTGGCGATAAATTTGCTAACCGCCCCGCAACAAAACCCTGCGGACTAATGGCGCGGGTTAAACCGTTGACGGTATCCAAAAACAAAACCCAATCGCCAAACATGTATTTGAAAATGTAGGTGTCGATGCCCGCAGAGGCTTTGACTGTCACGGCGTTTGCTATGGTGTCGCCACTAACAGTAGAACCGATCATGTAAGTGCCTTCACTTAATCCGTAGGCAACTTGGTTTGAGAAGCTCGTGGTATCGGTGAGGTCAACTAGCATGGCAATACTTGAACCCGTAGCGCGAAGTGCATACATGCCTTTGCGAGGAACGGTATCTACGCCAATCATTACAGATGTGGTGATTGTGGTTGTGCCATCAGTTCCGCCAACCGGCGTGTAACTTGCAGTCGTAGGAACTGCGACACCAGCACCTGCAGTAGCAACAATCAATTGTGATGCGGTGCGCAAGGTTGAGTTGCCGTTATTGATAGCTGCCGCCATATTCACCCAAAGGGCGTTTGCTGCACCAATGATGTTGTCGAATACCTCTGATGGGAAGCCGGGCATTGAGACGGTAACTTTAAAACTAGATGCTGCTGAGCCTGGCGCTACTGAAACCGTTGCCGTATTGCCAAGCGTGCCGGTGTATTTACTTGTAAAAGTGATGCACGATGTTTGAACAATAATTGAGGCCGCAACATCGGTTGCGTCAGTAACGCGAACGCAGCGGAAGTTATTCGCACCCTGCAAACAAGCCGCCGCAACAGCCGTGCCCATATCAAACAATCGGTTTTGGATAGCGCCGAATATTTGGGCGTACTGAGCCATTGAGCCAACGATTGTGGGGCTATTCACTGGACCCCACTGCGCCGTACCGACTACGCCTAGAATATTAGTAGGGAGGCCGTTTAACAGTGAAACGCTAGGCGACACGATTTGAACATACACATCGGGAATAATTAGCGCCGTAGTGTTAATTGCGCCTGCTTGAGTAACTGGCATTTACGCCTCC
>JAYTSJ010000120.1:0-4948 GCA_043745725.1 Gammaproteobacteria bacterium
GAATTTCTTCCACTCCATCTGGCAACAACCAGCGATCGGCGTAGGTCATAGGGAGACTCTAACAATCCAGTGATAAAACAGTCACTTCACAAGAAGAAATCAACTGTTCGAACATAAAAAAACCGAGCGAGCGGCTCGGTTTCGGCATTTTAACACTGATTGCGGGGAAGTTTGTAGGTTAATCGTTATCGACGACCTACCTATTTTCCCCACAATCTATTTCTTGTTCCCCCGCCATCTATTTCTTGCCTAGCGGATCCTTTAAGTAGCGAAAGAATTCACTTTTAGGATCCAGTACCAACAAATCTTCTTTTGAGCTAAAACTGCTACGGTAAGCATTTAAGCTGCGCACAAAAGCATAAAATTCCGGATCTTTATTAAACGCTGCGGCGTAAATTGCAGCAGCTTTTGCATCGCCATCACCTCGTAGGCGTTCAGCATCACGGTAAGCATTGGCTTCTAGCACAACACGTTGACGGTCAGCATCCGCGCGAATAACTTCAGCTTGTTCTTTACCTTGTGAACGATATTCGCGTGCTTCTTTTTCGCGGTCTGCTGCCATACGGTCAAACACTGACTTGCTGACCTCTGGCGGGAAATCGATGCGCTTGACGCGCACATCTGCCACTTCGATCCCCAGGGAGTTATTAGCGGTTTCGTTTAAGCTTTTCTTAAGCTCAGCCCTTAACTCATCGCGCTGACCTGACACTACATCATGTAACGTGCGGCTACCAAACTGGCTACTCAAGCCAGAAGCCACCGTTTGGCTCAACTGGTTAATCACCATCCGCTCGTCACCATTGGTAGCTTTATAGAAAGCAGTCACGTTACTAACGCGCCATTGAATAAAAGAATCCACCACCAAACGTTTTTTATCTAATGTATAGAAACTCTCTGGGGTCATATCCATTGTTTGTAAACGGCGATCAAAACGACGCACTTTGTCTGTCAACGGCATTTTAAAATGAATGCCTGGCTGTACATCAACCTCGATCAAACCACCAAAGCGCAAAATCACTACACGCTCAAATTGAGTCACAATATAAAAACTACTTAACCCAACGATCAGGGCGAGCACAACAATAATCAGCGAGAATAAATTTTTAGTAGACATTAGCGCACCTCCCGACGAACAACTGGACTACTGACTTCAAGATCGTGCAAGTTACGGTCATTAGCACTCTCAACTGCGGCAGGAGGAATTTGATGGGTTAGTTTATCCAGCGGCAAATACAGCATGCTGTTATTACTGACGTCAACCATCACTTTGGAAGATTTCCCCATTACAACTTCCATCGTTTCCAAGTAAAGACGCTTACGAGTCACTTCAGGTGCACGCTTGTATTCAGCGAGTAATCGTTCAAAACGGTCAGATTCACCAGTTGCCCGCGAAACTGCTTCAGAGCGATAAGCTTCAGCCTCCTCCAATAAGCGTTGCGATTTACCACGCGCCTCAGGAATAATCCCGTTTGAATAAGACTCCGCCTGATTCTTCAACCGCGACTCATCTTCTTTGGCTTTGATCACATCATCAAACGCAGCACGTACTTCTTCGGGTGGTTGCCCCTGTTGAATATTGACATTAACAACTTGGATTCCCGTGCCGTAATTATCCAAATAAGTTTGCAAACGTTTCTTAACTTCGATTGCGATATCATTTCGCCCTTCAGATAAAACCTGACTCAATTCGGCAGAACCAACTGCGTGACGCAGAGCGCTATCTGTAGCATGTTTGAGGCTATTATCCGGATCTTTCACATTGAAGACATAAGCCTTAACATCTGATACGTTGTATTGCACAGAGATAGGCAATTCAACGATGCTTTCATCCTGAGTAAGCATAAGCCCATGCGTGGAATATTGGCGCTGACTGGTAACATCGACAGGATAAACATTCGTAAGCAAAGGGGCATTCCAATGCCAGCCAGAATCTTTAACTTCCTGAAAAGCACCTAACTGCAAAACGACAGCACGCTGCTTGGCATCCACAGTATAAAAACCTGCAAGCACATAAATCACTAACGCAATGCCCGCAATAATCGCGAACAATATTCCAGAACCGCCATTAGAAGCATTGCCTCCACCACCAGAACCATTACCAAAAATGCCATTGAGCTTTTTCTGAAACTTTTTTAAAGCCTCATCTAAATCGGGTGGGCCATCATTGCCACGGCCGCCGCCCCAAGGATCTTTTCCCTTGCCTTTACCCGTTCCGTCTTTATCGGCATTGTCTTTTCCCGGTTCATTCCAGGCCATAACTGTCTCCAGTGCGTTCAAATGAGAAATGTAACGTTAAATTCGAAAATGTAAAGTTGGAAAGATGTTAGGGCGATGAATGCGTTTTTCAATCCGCCCAGACTAAAGATTCAAAACTTAATGCTTGTGCACTTAAAATACGCAGCAAATCACTTTTAGGAATACGCAAGTGCAGCTCACAAACACCATCATCGCGATAATGTTCATCACCAATCGCTTGCTGTTGATAAAGCGCAGCACGGAATTTACCTTGCAGTGGGCTGAGCAACAAATCCCCTATCACCATTTCCTCGCCTAAAACTTCGGAAATAGCCTGCTCCAATAAATCACAACCCGCACCCGTTTGTGCAGACAACCATACGGCAATGGGCTTACCAAATTCGTCGCGGTCAATGCGCGGCGCCACGGCGATTAAATCAATTTTGTTGTAAACTTTAAGCTGCGGCAACTCTGCCGCACCAATTTCTTTCAACACCAAATCCACTTGTTCAATGTTATGCAAACGCGCTTCTGCAGGAGCATCAATCACATGCAACAAAAGTGTTGAGTTGCTTGCCTCTTCCAAAGTTGCTCTAAACGCTTCAACCAATTTATGGGGCAGATGACTAATAAAACCTACAGTGTCAGCAAAGACAACTCCGCCAATATCTGCCAACTCTATGCGGCGCATGGTCGGATCGAGTGTGGCAAACAGTTGATTTTCAACGTACACGTCTGCACCAGTAAGCCGATTAAACAAGGTGGACTTACCCGCGTTGGTGTAACCAACTAAAGAAACAGTAGGGATTGCAGCACGCAAGCGCGAACGTCTTCCCTGCTCACGTTGCGAGCGTACTTTTTCAAGACGCTGTTCAATGAGGGTGATACGGCCACGCAGTAAACGCCGGTCGGTTTCCAACTGGGTTTCACCAGGGCCACGCAAACCTATTCCGCCTTTTTGGCGCTCAAGATGCGTCCACCCACGCACGAGGCGAGTGGACATATGGCGCAATTGTGCCAGCTCAACTTGTAGCTTACCTTCATGGGTGCGGGCGCGCTGTGCAAAAATATCGAGAATTAAACCGGTACGATCCAGCACACGGCATTGCAACTCTTTTTCAAGGTTGCGCTCTTGGCTAGGCGTGAGTGTGTGATTGAAAATTACCAGTTGTGCTTCATGCTGAAGCACCAGTTGCTGCAACTCTTGCAGTTTACCGGTACCGATAAAAAATTTGGCCTTGGGAGATATACTTTTACCAGTTACAAAAGCAACAGGATCGCCTCCAGCAGAAAGCACCAGCTCTTCAAACTCGCGGGGGTCTTCCGGCTCCTGGCCGTGAGATAAGTTCAAGTGAACTAGCACCGCTAGCTCACCTGACGGGGGGCGATCAAAAAACAATTAGCGACCTCAGGGGATGGTTGCAAAGGTATGAGGGCTTTTTACCAATGTAGTCACCAAGGGCTCTCATCAAAGATTGCTACTCGGCTTGTTCGTCGTCTTCTTCGCCTTCAAACACACCAGCTTCGTTCAGCAACGGAACACGTACAGCGCGAGAAGGAACAACGGTGGAGATAGCGTGCTTATACACCATCTGACTAACGGTGTTTTTCAGCAGCACAACAAATTGATCAAATGACTCAACCTGACCTTGTAACTTGATACCATTGACAAGATAAATGGATACAGGGACACGCTCTTTTCTCAGAACGTTCAGGTAAGGGTCTTGTAAGCTATGCCCTTTTGACATGTTTATTCTCCTAGGGATTATTAATTATTAACTACACAGAAATTACCCACCTAAGCCTTCAAAATACCGAACACAAAGCGTGGATGAAAGTATGAAACCGATTTTAGATTTTCACATACCCATTATATGGCTGCGGACTGTATAAAATTCAAGGCATAGCGCACAATTTCTTCTTTACAGAGTGAATTTCCATCATCGTGATCAGTATAGAGCCAATTTAAAGATGTGCTGGGATAATTTTGCCAACCTCTTAGCCATGTGAGCTGCCGCTTGGCGAGCTGGCGAGTTGCGATAATGCCGCGCTCAATCATTTCATCCTGCGTTAAACTTCCAGCGAGATATTCCCATGCCTGACGATAACCCACTGCGCGAATGGCAGGTAAATCTACATGCAAATCTGGGCGGGCATACAAACATTGCACCTCAGCAATCAAACCTGCATTTACCATTTTGTGAAAACGAAGTGCGATGCGCTCGTGCAATACCGAACGATTACGGGGGGCAATAGCAATTTGCACGACACTAAAACGCTCACAAAAAGCGGGGAGTGAATTTTGATTTTGCTCCGCACGCAATTGACTCATGGTTTTACCGCTAACCAGAAAAACCTCAAGCGCCCTGCTTATTCGTTGCGAGTGATTAGGATGAATTTCCGCAGCAATTTTCGGATCAATTTTTGTCAATTGTTGATGCACAAAAGGCCAACCAAATTCAGTAGCATCGCGCTCGATTTGTGCACGCACTTCAGCATCCGCTTCAGGCATTGCAGCTAAACCATCGAGCAATGCTTTGAAATAAAGCATAGTGCCGCCAACCAGCAACGGAATTTTTCCTTGCGCGTGAATATTTGCAATTTCACGCTCGGCATCCGCACAAAAATCTGCCGCAGAATAGGGTTCGGAAGGATCGCGAATATCAATTAAACGATGTGGCGCTACGGCCAATTCTTCCGCTGTTGGCTTTGC
>JAYTSJ010000121.1:0-5315 GCA_043745725.1 Gammaproteobacteria bacterium
GTACCTATATCCATACCGCGATACACAAGCGCGGAATCCACACTGATTAATTCCACCGGCAAGTGTTGGCGCAACGCAATGGCCAAATCAGTTTTTCCGGAAGCCGTAGGCCCCATCAAAAAAACAACTAAGGGTTTTGTTGCACTTACTTTATCGACTGCGCGCATTACTGGCCACGCATAAACATTTTGTCTAATTCATCCAGCGATTGTAGCAACCAGGTTGGGCGACCATGATTACATTGGCCGCCACGTTCAGTGGCTTCCATATCACGCAGTAAAGCATTCATTTCAGGAATGGTGAGTTTGCGATTTGCACGCACTGAACCATGACAAGCCATAGTGCTGAGAATTTCATTGATATGATGTTGAATGCGTTCACTGCTGCCATGTTCAATTAAATCTGCTAAAACATCGCGAACTAGTTGATCTACTTTGCCACGATTTAAAACTACAGGTACTTGGCGAATTAAAATACTTTCTGGCCCAGCGCGCTGTAATTCAAAGCCGAGATTTTTAAATGTCTCTTGATGATGCTCAGCGCAGTCTGCTTCTTTTTGACTGACCGCAATACTTTCTGGCACCAACAAGGGTTGCGTTTGAACACCCCCATTGGCAAATGCTTCTTTCATTCGCTCGTAAATAATACGCTCATGTGCTGCGTGCATATCCACCAGAATTAAACCTTGCGCATTTTCAGCAAGAATATAAATACCTTTAAGCTGTGCGATGGCATAACCCAGTGGGGGAATATTTTCATCGCCGCTGTTGGGTAGCGATGAAGCCGATATAGACGCAGGGGATTGCATTAATTCGCCGTAAGTTTTTAATTGTTCACTCACGCCGCCACTCGAGCGCGGATAATTATTTTGGTATTGATTATTCGGTGAATATGACTGAGAACCCGTTGTTGTGCTGTTCACAGGTAATGCGCGCAAGCTTAAATTTTCTTGCCCACCGAATTCACCTACCGCCAGCCCCTGCAACACTACTGTTGACGATAAAATGTTTTCATCCTCACTGTGACCTCTTTGCAGTGAATCTTCCGGGCGAACTTTCGCTAGCGCGTGATGCAAACTGGAATAAATAAAATCGTGCACGCTGCGATTATCACGAAAACGTACTTCATGCTTAGTGGGATGCACATTGACATCCACGCTTGCAGGATCCACTTCTAAATATAAAACAAACGCAGGATGGCGGCCATGATGTAACACATCTTGAAATGCCTGGCGCACAGCGTGACTGACTATTTTGTCGCGAATAGCCCGGCCATTAACATAAAAATGTTGCAGGTCTGCCTGGCTGCGTGAGAATGCCGGTAATGCAACCCAGCCCCATAAACGTAATACACCGCGTTCAATATCAATAAATAATGCGTTCTCCATAAACGCAGGCCCACACACTTGGGCAACGCGCCGCTCTTGTTCTAATTGCGTATTTCCCGCGCGCCACGCATAAATTGCACGGCCATTGTGGCGAACATTAAATGCCACATCAAAACGCGATAAGGCTAAACGTTTGATGACGTCTTCAAGATGGGTGTATTCAGTTTTTTCAGTGCGTAAGAATTTGCGGCGGGCGGGTGTATTAAAAAATAAATCGCGCACTTCAACGGTAGTACCGCGCGGGTGTGGTGCCGGCGACACTTCAGCTGCCATATCGCGGCCTTCAGCAACCACTTGCCAACCGGCGCTTTCTTCATTGGTGCTACTGAGCAACGTTAAACGCGCTACCGAGCTAATACTGGCTAAAGCTTCACCGCGAAAACCTAAAGTTGCTACTGCTTCAAGATCATCGAGTTCATAAATTTTACTGGTAGCATGACGGCTAAGCGCGAGTGGCAAATCATCTCGCTCGATGCCGCCACCATTGTCGCGCACGCGCATCAATTTTATGCCGCCATCTTCAAGATCAATATCCAAACGTGTAGCGCCAGCATCCAAACTATTTTCCAGTAATTCTTTAATAACGGATGATGGGCGCTCAACAACTTCACCCGCGGCAATTTGGTTGGCCAAACGCGGGCTGAGCAATTTAATTCTTTTCAAGGACACAATTTCCATAACATTTATTACAAATGATAAGACAGTAAATTTATGGGACAAACATGTTAAGGCGACGGGAATTTACAGCGATATATTATTCATCAAGACTCTTGAATTTTAAAACTCAGAAATTTTAAGACTCTTGAATTTTAAGACTCTTGAATTTTAAGACTTTTTTAATTTTAAGATTCAGGAATTTTAATTGTCTGGCCAACTTTTATTGTGCGTGTTGATAAATCATTGTATTCCAATAGCTGATTAAGGCTGACATTGTAATGCGATGCAATCAAGGTCAAGGTCTCACCACGCGCAACTTTATGTCGGCGCGGAACAGGTTCAGATTTATCACCAAACTGAACTGCCGCCACATAAGTGCCGGCAGGTGGGTTCTGTAAAAAATATTGATGTAGCCCTTTAAAGACTGCTTGTGCCATTTGCGCACGATAAGCTGGTGACGCCAATTGACGAGACTCTTCGTTATTAGAAATAAAACCTGTTTCTACTAAAATAGAAGGCACGTCTGGCGACTTCAATACCATGAAACCTGCTTGCTCAACATGGCGCGCATGCAGTGGTGCAATTGTTGCGATGGAATTAAGTACGCTGTCACCTACTTGTAAACTTGAATTGACGGTGGCAGTCATAGACAAATCGACCAACACTCCGGCGAGCACTACATCTTTATCATCCAGGCTCACGCCGCCCACGCCACCAAATAAATCTGATTCATTTTCACGCTGAGCTAAAAAACGCGCGGTTTCACTGGTAGCACCGCGACGCGACAAGGCAAATACTGAAGCCCCCTTTGCGGAAGAATTGGTAAACGCATCGGCGTGAATAGAAACAAATAAATCTGCTTTCATATCGCGTGCGATATTGCGGCGTTTTTGCAGTGGAATAAAAAAATCGCTGGAGCGCGTAAGGTGTGCACTGAAGCCTGGCTGCGCGTTAATAACCTCCACCAATTCTTTAGCAATTGCGAGCGTAACATCTTTTTCACGCATATTATTAGGCCCAAGCGCACCGGTATCTTCACCGCCATGGCCGGCATCCACCGCAATTAAAATTGTGCGCTTACCACCGAGATCAACATTAATTTTTGACTCTATCGTTTTTGTTTCACTCGCTTTAATTTCTTTGATTCTAGCTTCAGTGATCCTGGCTTCATTGGCTTTAGCTTCGTTGGCCTTAGTTTCATTGGTCTTAGTTTCATTGGTCTTAGTTTCATTGGCCTTGGCTTCATTGTTTTTGGCAGCAATAGTTTTTAATTCATTCAGTTTCGCTTCAGTCGTACTGGCCGCAATTAAATCCTCCAGATTCGCCGGCTCTTTTAATTCATTCGCTGGCGAATTACCGCCGCCGCTCGTATTAAGAGTGCTCGTGCTAAGCGGTGCGGCAGGATGGACCGCATCTGCAACACCGACCGGCTCAGCAACTTCGTATAAATCAAGCACCAAACGATCGTCACTGCTACCTTGTTTTTTCAGAAAAAAACTTTTCGGTGTAACCTTCTTATTTAGCGCCAGGACTAAGTGCAAATCTTTTTGATTGATGACAGAAACACGAATAACATCCACCGGCGTTCCGGTAAGTGTCAGAGCGGCAAGTGCGGTTTCAAGTTTAGTATCGAGTTCAGTACTGGGGATATCCAATAAAATACGCGCTGGATTCTCGGCAAAAACCAAACTGTGTTGCACTGGTCCATTCAAATCCAGTACCAGCCGCGTGTATTGCGCTCCGTGCCACACGCGCACATTGTTTACCGCGACAGATTGTTTGTCATTCATTGAAGGCGCACTATTCGCCGCCTGTGCAGTAAGGGCACAAAGCAATCCAATAACCCATAAACGAATACACGATAAAAGCATAGGACTTAAAAATCTCGCAACTATTAATAATTTGAAGTCAGTAAATGTGAAGTCAGTAAATAAATCTGAATCAAGTAAGCAATGTAACGTAATTAATGTGAAGTAAGTTTTGTTATTGGGATTCTTAAGAAATACAAATAAACCTAGGCAAACCTACACTCAAGGTTGCACTTTACCGCAGAGCCCCTAGCGGAACCAGTAAAATTGCCAACCCAATCACTCTTTACAGAGAGAAGTTTAGGCAAAAGCCCTGAACTGCGTAAAAATGCAAATACATTAACTTAGCCTAGACTCTATAAACAACCTTTTCCCCGTAGGGCGATCCATGAAATCAGAAGCCATAAAATTACTGTTACAACACTCGCTTGTTCGTCGTGGGTTATTGATTTTTGGTACTGGCCTCTGCGCAGCGCAAGCGCCAACTGCTAGCGCCATTGATTATGGCATTTATGATGCGCGCGCACTGGCAATGGGCGGCACCGTAGTTGCTGTGGGCACTACCAGCCAAGCCGCGTATTACAACCCTGCACTGCTCGCATTTCATGACGGCGATGAAGATAAAACTCGCGATGGTCGTACTTATTTTCCTACCATGGTAGCGCAAGCGGCAAACACAGTAGATTCTGCAATATCCGCGGCGAATGATCATTTGGACACTGAACTGAGCAATGCGGTGAATGCATTCAATGGACAGTTCAACAGTGCTAACGCGGGATTAGTCGCCAATGCATCGCGCGACTTGCGCAGCGTGTTAGATAAAATCGCCAATAAAGATTTAACCTTCGATGCTTTTGTTGGTTTGTCGGTTAGCGAACCTAGCGATCATGAAGGAGGTGCATTTTATTTAGGTGTTAGGGCAATTGGTGCAGGCTCATCGAAAGTCAGCCAAACCGATTTAGCTTTGCTTGACGAATACATCAGTGCCATGGATCAAATTGCTGGCGGTGCAACACTTGCCGCTGTTGCGGCTGCGCATCCCACCCTAGTCAATGCTAATGGCCAACTTATAGACCCTACCACCAATCTCACCTCATCCGCCGATGTTAGCGCTCTGGCGATTAGTGAATGGGGGCTAGCACTCGCCAAAGAGTTTACGTTTTGGGGGCAAGCGGTTTCTTTTGGCGTCACCCCAAAAATGATGCGTGTGGATGCATATCGCGACAATGCCAACTTTAACAATGTGGCAAACGTCAGCACAGATCAATTCTCAAATACCAAAAGCACGCACATGACCTTCAATGCTGACTTTGGAATTGCAGCAACATTTTTCGAATACTATCGGCTTAGCTTCGCGGTAAAAGATGCTTTCGCTAAAGACTTCACTACTAAACAGGCTGTTGATCCAATCACTGGGCTCGCAAGGCCAGATTTAGTGGTAAAACTTCACCCTCGCTCACGCA
>JAYTSJ010000122.1:0-11855 GCA_043745725.1 Gammaproteobacteria bacterium
CTTCACTCACGTTTAACGTGCTTTCAAGGCATTCCCGCGCTAAGTATTTATGATTCACCGTTGGTTGATAATAGTTGGGCAAAACGACTTGAAGATTTGGTTATCGGTTCTGGGATGCTCATATTGTTGGCATTGCCAATGCTGGTTATTGCATTGGGTATTAAGTTAACGTCACCGGGTACTATATTTTTCAAACAAACACGTTATGGTATGGGCGGTGAACGAATTAAAGTATGGAAATTTCGTTCTATGACTGTTTGTGAAGATGGTGACAATGTAACCCAGGCGAAACAAGGAGATATGCGTGTAACAGCTTTTGGTAATTTTTTGCGACGTACATCGCTTGATGAATTGCCGCAGCTATTTAACGTATTAACCGGAAGCATGTCATTAGTTGGCCCGCGGCCGCATGCGGTTGCGCACAACGAATTTTATCGCGGACAAATTAAAGGTTACATGTTACGCCATAAAGTAAAGCCGGGTATTACCGGGCTTGCACAAATCAATGGCTTTCGTGGTGAAACTGAAACTCTGGACAAAATGTCGGGACGAATTGCTTACGATTTGGAATACATTCGCAATTGGTCTTTGTTATTGGATACCAAAATTCTCTGGGGCACTTTATTCAGCGGGTTTGTTGGCCAGCAAGCCTATTGAGTAAACTTCGAGATTAGTCATTGATGCGTAATTTTTCTAAAGTATATTTTTGTTTATTTTTTTTATGTTCTTTTATTTCTGTTTATGCCAAAGCGCAAGAACAGGTATTCCATGCAGAGACATCAGCGCAAGAAATATGGGATAGTAATTTTTCGCGCACTCCGGCAGCGGATGCCGAAAAAATTACAGTGACGTCTGCAGGTGTTAGCTTTGATGAGCGATTTGGGCGTCAGCGGCTCGTTGCTATTTGGCATGTTAGCAATTATCAACATGATGAACTTAGTGATTTCGATGCAACTCTTCATGAGGGGCAGGTCCGTTGGAATGGGCAGTTTGGTAGTGATTTTAATACAGAAATTGAAGGCCTACGCAATGCTCATTTAGCGGATCAGTGGGAGTTTTTTGAGAAAGATATTGTGAGCAGGGATGATCTAAAAGCAAAAGTTGGGTTTGGCAATGATAACCGGCTCACTTTTCATCTGGGTGGGCGACAGACGCGTCAGGTCCATTCTAATTCACTCCTGGAGGAATTGAATTTTGATGAAAAGGAAACCTATGTCGATGCTGGTTATCAAACCGCAAATAATTCGACGTTAGTGTTGCGCATAAGATCGGGAAATCGGTTTTATGTAGAAACACCACTGGATATTTTTGATTTTGATTTTCAGCAACTTGAATTAGAAAGTACCTGGAAAGTGTCGCCGAAAACCAGCATTACTGCTACGTTTGCTCATGTCGAACGTAAGGGAGTTATCAACGATGGCTCCGGTGAACTGGCTACCATTAATATGCAGTGGGAAGCTTCTCCAAAATTACGTTTGGAAAGTGGGTACTCCCTCAGCCAGCCCGCTGTTGGTGAAACAGTGGATACCCCTTCTAAAGTGCAAACTTATTTCATTTCAGCACATTGGCAATTCACCGATAAAGTAAATATTAGTAGTAGTGGAAGTTACGTTAAACGATATTATGAGCCAACAGCTGAACTGAATCGTATAGAAACTCTTACTGTGCTTGCCCCTTTTGTGATTACATACGAACCTAACAAATCTTTAAATATTATCTTGAATACTGGATGGCGAGATAATCAATCACCTGATATTTCTCGCGAATACACCTCATTGCAAGCAACACTGGGTATTGTATTGCGTTATTAATCGCAAGCGAGGGTTAAATTCCCAGTGGTTTGCCGCGAAATAGATTTTTGGAACAAAAACATACCTCGCTGCTTGCGGCGAGATGTTTAATTTTACCCAGTGATTTGCATAACAAATATATTATATTAGCCTTTAATAAATTTATTGTGCTCAGGGGGCATGATAAATTTAGGAGCAAAAGACATGATTAAAAAAATACTTTCTTTTACCGAAAAAAGACGCAGTGGATTTCCCCGGTTGCCTTACCCCCATGTGGAACTGTTTCATTGGTCGCCCAACGATGGTCGAGTTAATTTTGGTGATCGGCTTGCGGATATTGTTTGTCGGCAAATGGTTAGTATGTTTGGTTTTAGTCTTGATGATGAAGTTAACAAACAAGAAAGGCTGCTATCGATAGGGTCAGTTCTCCATTTTTCCGAAACTGGAGATCATGTTTGGGGATCCGGTTGGAATGGAAAAATTCCCGAGAAAAACTTTAAAGCCAGAAGTCTTAAGGTTCATGCTGTTCGGGGGCCAATGACTGCCGAGTTTTTAAAAAAGCATCGTATTGAGGTTCCTGAAGTTTATGGCGACCCAGCCTTGTTAATTCCCTATATTTTCCAAAATAGATTTAAGGTTAGTGCTGAAAAAGATTATGTTTTCGTGCCTAATTTGAATGATCTTGCGGTCGTTGAAGGCCAGGGAAATTTAGTGTCGCCATTGTGGGGCTGGAATGTAGCCATCGCCAGTATTTTAAAAGCTAAACTGGTGTTAGCGAGTTCGTTACACGGGCTCATTATTGCAGAGGCATTTGGTATTCCCGCGCGCTATGTTCGGCTTTCACCAACAGAGGAATTATTTAAATATAAAGATTATTATTTGGGCAGCGGGCGCAAGGAATCAGAGTTCATTTTTGCAAATTCGATTGAGGAAGGATTGGAGATGGGTGGTGCGCAGGCTATTCGTTATGATCGCACTGCATTAATGAAAGCATTTCCTTATGCGTTGTGGAAGTAGCGGCCTGGTTCGTAATTTTTCTTAGTGAAAGCCAATGCGTTTGTAACCTCGTAACGATCGGTATAATCCACCAATAACGCTTATTGGGTTGGCCTGTCTTAATTTGAGGATTAATCGCGATGCTTTTTTGGGGGCAGATAATTCGATATTACTGGAAAATTTTAAATTTCCCGTCGCTAAATGTTTATCCTGAGTGCAGAGCGCGGGATGAAACTGTAGGATGTTAAGTTCTTTCGCAATAATTGAATCATCAAAATTATATAAAATAACATCTGAAGGCTCATGATACTGCGCTGGTAAATTTACCAGCTGTTGTGCTGTTCTGCGATTTATAAGGTAACCCCCCGCGCACCAGCTGGTAGATTTCACGCCGAATATTTTTCGCTTGGCATGTGTTAATAATGGCTGCGATGTTAAGCGAACTCTATTAGTGGATGTTTCAAGGCGAATAATATCAATGTCATCTGGTATCCAACTGTCATCGTTCAAAATTTTCTTTAAATCATCCGATATGTGAATGTCATCTTCGAACACCGCATAAAAGCGCTCATTACCTTGAGAAACTTTTTCCCATGCAGCGTAATGACTTAAAAAACAACCCATTTGTCCCCGCATCCAGGATTTATTATTGCGCGGACGAACCTTTAGAAATTCCTGAAAGGCTTGTTCAGAGAATGTTTGCCCATCAATAGCGGCAATTCGTTCAAATTCAATTCCCAGCTTTTTAAAATTAGCGGTAATAAAATTAAGTCGTTCAGAGTCTTTATCAAGATTGATAAGATAAGATTTAATCATGATGATGCGCTCTTTTTTAAGTTAAATTGATTAAACGTTGAATGGCACCAATGTAAGGTTTTGCATTGCTGGGTGCAATATCAATGCTTTCCGTAAAGAAATTTTTTGTCTCCTTCTTAAAAAGGATTATCATTAATAGCATGTAGGATATGGCGCCAATCGCGCATAAGACAATAATATTCAGTGCTGCAGGTAAATGATTTTCAAACAGTGATTTGCTGACGAATACTACGGCGAACATGATGGTTGAAGCTATAAAGCTGGGCGACAGGTTTTTCAGCATATCGTTGCAGCTAATATCAAAAATGTATCTAAAGAAAAATAAACTTAAACCTACAATGAGATAACTACGAAAACTGAATCCCCACGCAGTTGCTGTTAATCCCAATGGGACTGTCAGTGCACCCAAGCTGCAATTAATAATAAGTGCAATAATGGCAAGTAACATAACAAAGCGTGAATTGTCGCTGGCTGTTAACGCAGCATTGACATGTAAACCAACAATTTGCGGCGCTATCCCTATCGCGAGGATCGTCATAATGTTGCCGCTCTCGGCCCATTTTTCGCCAAAGGCCAATGTAATAAATTCCGGTGCGACTGCCGCTGCGCCAAAAAAAATAGGGAATGTCAGGTATGAACTCATTCGTACCATTCGCACGGTTGCTCGAGCCTGCTGTGATACTCCGTTTACTCTTGATAATGCGGAGAGCGCTGTATGCTCAAAGGGTTTTAAAATAATATCTTGTAAAATATATAAGGCTCTGCCGCCAACGCGATAAAAGCCAAGTGCGGCGGGGCCAATAATAATGCCAATAAGCAATTCAAATATTTTTGAGCTGATATTGCTAATCAGCTGTGACAGCATTAATGGCGATGAAAATGCAAGCAGATGTTTTGCCTGTGTGAAAGAAAAAACAAATCGCGGCATCCATTTCGCAGTAATCAATGTTAGAACTGTTACCACAATTTGATTCAAAAGTTGCTGCCATACCAGCGCCCATACACCAAAGTTATGTAGGGCCAAATAAATTCCTACTGCCCCAGGTATTAGGCCGGCAAGTATGGTTCTAATGGCGATAACTTTAAATGCAAATTCACGTTTTAATTTTCCTTCATGAACAGCTTTTAACCCTTCTATAAAAAAAATAATTGATAAAACTTTTACTATGGGTTCCGCTTGGGCTTGGTAATAATGGCCAATGAGTGGTGCGGCAATAAAAATAACCACGAGTGTAACCACAATTGAAAAAATAATATTCAAGTGAAAGCAAGTTGATGCATAGACGTCATCCCATTCTGGCTTTTGCACTACAGCTTGAGAAAATCCTGCATTCACGATGATCTTGCCAATCTCAACTACAATCAGTGCAAATGCCACCAGGCCAATATCACTGGGTGTAAGAATTCGCGATAAAACAATAAAAATAATAAAGCTGATGGCGCTATTGCCACTGGCGGCAAGGCTCATCCACGCAGTGCTACTACCTAAACGTTTTTTTAAAGTCATGACATCACTTGTTGATTGCGAGTGGCTGGCGGCAGAAAAAGATGTTGATAAAATGCAACTGTAGATGCTGCAAGTTTATTCCAATCGTAGTTTTCTAACGGGCAAATTGTGCCACGTTCTAGTTTTGCAAGTTCATATAATGCTGTAGTTAAGGTCGGTGCTTGTAAATCACCCTCATAGCTATATACCCATTGCGAGCCCAATTCTTGTTGGAGTGCAACGAAGGCACCAATGTGAGGGGCTATGACGGGTTTGTTAAATGAAAGGGCCAATAGCAAGGCACCGGAATTGAGTATTGATTTATAGGGTAATATCACAACGTCCGCTGCGCTTAAATAAACATGGAGTTCCGCGTCAGGAATAAAGCGTAGAAATAAATGGATACTTGAATTGTTGCCTTTTTGTTGTTGCAATTGTTTTTCAAGTTGGAGTGAGTCTGGGTTACCCGCAATCACTAGCTCGTAGTCAGCGAGCTGAGCTTGGCTAAAAATTTGAATAAGTGCGTTGATGTTTTTATAAGGTTTTATCATTCCGCAAAAAAGTAGAATTTTTTTATCCGGGGATAATCCGAGTTGAGTTTTTGCAATCGTCTTGTCAATGGCCGCAGGATAAGAGCTACGGTAGTGGCCGTGAGGGATAATAGCATATTGAATTGTTGCTGGTGGTTGGTAGAGATTAAAAAATGTTGTTTTGCTGGCTTCGCTCATGAATATTAAACCATTACAACGATTAATAAACCAATCCATAAATAAACGCGAAAGTTTCGGGTGATAGGCGTCGTGTGGTGCAATATTGTGAACTGTCCATACGATTTTTGCGCCTTTTAATTTTGTCATTAAAATGATCGGGATAAATACAAATACTCTTTGGATGAGTTTTAATAAGCTACGCTGATTAATGTATCCATCCGGCCAATGAAAATGAATTATGTCGTATTTCCCAAAAAGTGCTTTTTTATGTGAATATTCGCTTACGGATGGTTTTATGATTTTGCTGTTGTTGGTTTTTCTATCGATAGCTTTGTTGGCGATAGTTTTTGAATCGATAATTGTAGAGTCGACAGTTTCTGTAGCAACAGTTTCTATAGCAACAGTTTCGATGCCGCGATAAAGCAACGCATTGTATGGGTTGACTTTTTCATTCGCAAACGCGGGTGAAGCTAAAATGCGCATTGAGTTTGTCCTAATGAGTTTTCATGGCATTTTTGCGCCATTTTTCTGTGCGAATACAGAGCGCGAGAAATACTGCAATATCAAGGGTATATCTCCGCATTAAGCGCGTAGGCTCTAAACATAAGCGATACAGCCATTCGAGGCGAAATTTTTGGATAAGATGTGGTGCGCGAGGTTTATCTCCTGCCAGAAAATCCAGTAGGGCGCCTACACCAATAAATACTGATGCGTTAAGCAGTTGACGATTTTCCAATATCCATTTTTCTTGCATCGGGTTGCCCATAGCGACCAGCACTACATTCGCGGCGGATGCATTTATTTCTGCGATAACTTTTTGTGTATCTTGTGATTGTGCGTAACCATCGCAGCTACCAACAACGTGAACATTAAATTGCTCGCGAAGTGTCGTGGCTGCGCGCATTGCAATGCCTGGCTTTCCTCCCACTAAAAACACGCGGGCCTGATTGCAAACACTGTGCAAGTAGTGCGGAATAAAATCGGTGCCGTTAAGATTTTCAGGGAATTTTTCACGATGAATAATCCAGGTAGCAATATCCACACCTATACCGTCATTGACGATGAGTGTATTTGCAGTTTGCATTTGTGTTTGTAGCGCTTGACATTTAACAATGAAGTTGGTGTTGGCAAAAAATAATATATGTTGCTCAGCAGCATTTAAGGCTAGCGCAAGTTGTTGTTCAAGTGCGGCGCCCGTTGTACGCAAAATACTAAAACCACCGAGTGAAATATTGTGTGATTGATCACGCGATTTATCAGGTGAGTGGTTGAGCGATTTATCACTTGAGTTGTTGGGGAAGTTATTGCGAGAGTTTTCAGGCATGCTCATACCGCCATTTCTGTGTCGCGAAATAATTGTGGCGCTAACATCCGATCGGTAACCTGGCTCCAGCTAAATACGGGTCGAGGTATTGATCGTGCGTGTGGATTTAAGGCGTGATTAATGGCCTGAGTAATACTTTCAGCATTCCCAATTTGGTAGCCATAACGATTGGGATAATCTGCAGCGATAAATGTTGGGCAAATTGCAGGAAGACTAAAAAAATCATATTGTAGTAATTTCAATGAGGTATCGCGTAAATAGGCGGGCATATTGTTGCTGCTATAAGGAGCGATCCCCAGCTGCGCGTGTTTGATGTAAGGCAGTGTTTGCGCAAACGGCATTTCGCCGTACACGCTTACGTTAGTACCGTATTCAGAATGCCTCGGTTGGCCAGAGCCAATGATATGAAAATGAATATTAGGAAAGTTTTTCGCAGCGAGAATAAAAAAACTCGGATCAAATAACATAGAGCCTATGGATACTGCATGAATTCCTGAGCCATAAGGTGATGGATCGGCTTTTTCGGCAATGGAGTAATCAATACCTTGCGGAACAAAAGCTAAATTATGGCTACTAGGAATTGTTTCCGCGAGCGCTTTTGAGGGTAATACAATCGTGTGAATATCAGCCGCAATGCGTGTAAAAGTGTCATTAACATAGGCAGCGACATTAATAGTTTCGAGAGCATCTGACGCACGATAGACAATGGTCGCATCGGGGTTTATTCGTTTAATCAGATCAAAAAATACCGGGGCCACACCACTTTCTAAAATAATAACGGATGCTTCTTGTATCCACTGACGCAGCACATGATTTTGACCCTTGCTGTACCAGCGGTACATCCAGGTTTCCGCTAAGCGCAGCCAGTTACGGCGAGTATTAAAGGGATGAATCAAAGTTTTCCACAGGTAGCACTCCACACCGTTATGCGTGCCGATACGATTAGCTTCGGCATCCAGTGTTAAGCGTGGGTCAGCTGTGTAACGCGATAAAAAACTGTAACGCAACGAGAAAAAACGGGTGCGCCCGCGTTTCGCTAATTCGTCAGCAATAAAATGCACACCTGCTTTGCGTGGTGAGCGGTAATCATGTGCTGAGAGCACTAAAAATGTTTCATCACAGATTGTTTCCGCTGTGGTTGAATCTGGTTCACGGATAATAGCCGCTGCATTGGACATAGCCTTATTGGACATAGCCTTCTCCATTGGTTGATTCATCATCGTTTGTGGTTTTTTGGAATAGGGGGTCGTGGTTGGCTTTTATTATCAAGATTCCGCTCAAAATATTTTTTTAATAGCTGCCATTGTGGTGATGGCGTTTCAGCATTAGTGTTTATCGCCAATGGATAACCGCCCCACCAACTTCCTGCCGCCCAGTAGCTCCAACCTTTCCAAGCTGGGCCATTCATTAATGTGAGAAACCGTTCTAACGTCAGTAAACAGTCTACTGACGGCGCCATTCCAAATTCACCGAGAAAGAGTTGTTGCCCATTCTCATTTGCCCAAGCGCCAAGCTTGTCAAATAGGTCATTGAACTGATCGGCTGAGCGGCAATCACTACCGGTACCGGAATGGTTCTGATCTGCGTATTGGTGTACCTCTACAATCGCACGTTTCAGCGGATCTTTAATGTCGGCAAAAACGCTTGCGTTAGAGACGCCATCGCGCTCACTAAACCAATCGTGTAAACCGCTCCAGTGGCCACCGCCAATGAATACCAAATTTTTTGCATGGGCTTGGCGTAATTCAGCAAGGGTACGTTTGGCAAGTGTTGCCCATTGTCCATTGGACATATAGTTAGGCTCATTCATCAGGTCGAAAGCCGTACTATTGGCGTCCGTAAAAACAGCGGCAAGACGCAGCCAGAGATCTACAAACGCATCTTGTAATGCAGCATCATCTTGCAGTGGTTGGCTGTAGTATTTGGCGTAATTGTGAACATCAATAATGACGCACAAGCCTTTTTCATTAGCAGATTTAATAGTTTTTTGTAGGCGTTTTACTTCATCTGTATCGAGCGGGCTGAGAATTTGGTGCTGGATACGCTCCCAGCGGAACGGTAAGCGAACGACGTTGGCGCCCTGCGCAGCAATATAGCTAAGTTCGCTTTCTTTGGGGTACGCGTAGTCTTTTTCCGGGTTGCCGGGTAACTTATTTGTGTGAAATTCAGCACCGGCGAGATTAACGCCGGTTAAGCGCACATCATTTAAACAGGATGCTACTGCGAGTGGGGCCGCGAGCAAGCAGCTGAAACCCAATATTGCTGAGCGCTTTAGCAAGTTGTGCAGCGAGTCTTTCATGCGGATGCTCCCCATTTTTCATACAGCGCTAAATAGTTGTCGGCAACCTGCGGCCAAGCATACTGAGCGGCAAAATTGATCGCTGAAGTACGACGTTTGAGGTATGCCGAGTTACCTTGTGCATGCAGACTGGTCAACTGGTTGACGGCAGTTCTCATGTTGGATAAGTCGTTTATGGTGAAACCTAACTCTGAATTGTCGATTAGGCGCCGGAATGGGGGAATATCACTGAGAATTGGCGTTAGCCCGGCACTCATCGCTTCAATCGGTGCAATACCGAAACCTTCATGGCGCGAGAGGCATAGATAATAGCTGGCCTGCTGTATTAGTTTACAAATTTCAGTGTCACTGGGATTTGCAACTAGCTGTACACAGTTTTGCAACCCCATCTTATTTACCAGAGCTTGTAGCTCGATCAAGCTGTGGTCATATTCTCGCCCAGTAATAACGAGCTGCCAGGCGCTCGAACGAGCATGCAGTTGAGAGAATAACTCGAGCGATTCCAGCAAGCCTTTATTGGCTGACCAACGCCCAAAATAGATCAAGGTAGGTTGCAGTTCGCTTGCGGCTTGATTGGCAAACTTTTCTATGTCCACCCCGTTTTCAATAACCTGTAATTTGGGATTGCCCATAATTTGGCCGAACAATTGGCCGTCGTTAGCGCTGGTAGCAATCACGCTGTTATAGGCAGATGAAGATAAGCGCGTGACAGTTTTGAAGTAAGCTTGTTTGGCGCGCGAGGCAAAACGGGTATGAAAGAAACCGCCGTGAGTGGAAAGAATAAGTGGGCGCCGATGTAGCCACTTGGTTGCGGCTAAAAAGTCATAGAAAAAATCTACCCCATGTACATGAACTACATCTGTTTCACTTAGCTGACGGAGAATGCTCGGGCACAGCGGGTAACGGCTGGAACCATAATATGGGAGCCTTATTACCTCGATTCCATCCATTATTTCGCGAGCGGGGAGCTGTTCTTTTGCGTTGCGAAACAATCTGTTGAGCGTAATGATGCGGATACCCTCGTAACCTTTACGCACTTGATGCATGGCGATATTGCGCACAACCTCTTCCATGCCGCCGATGGAAGGTAAGTATTGGCGCACGATATGGGTAACCTTAATCGACATATTTTCTGCTCTCGATTGAGTTGCTCATAGTGGGCAGGGAAGGCTCAAGTGATGGCAAAGGTTTAGGTAAAGGGGCAGGTGTTTTTAAGCTGCAGCCCATTAGAAACCAAAGTACACCTGCACTCTTGAGCGCAAACAGTGAGTAGCCACTAATACAAAGAATCAGGGCGATATAAATAGAGCTGAAGGCGCGGAAACGTTGACCGCGTTCGTCGGGCATAGTTAGAAACCAGAAACTAAGCCAAAGCAGAATGCATATAGGCAAACCAAAGGTAGATATGACGTATGCGTAACCCTGGTCTGAAAAGTTATCACCATGTGCAACACCAAATAGCGTTGGTAGATCGAAATCCAGAAGTGATCTGCCGGACAACGCTAAACGATCGTGAAAATTGTCATCTCCTCGTCCTGATGTGTGGTATCCCAATATCATTAATAAGCCAATAGCTGCGAAGGGTGCAAGCACGGTGAGATTCAGCGCTTTACCATTCAACATCAGGCGCATGGCAATCATTAGGGTGACCGAGATAAGTGCAAAACGCGAATCAGATAACACCATCAACACAACTGCCGCACCGACAAAAAATACTATTTGACGTAGCTCTGCTTTATCCCGGCTTAAACCCCACGCTGCGCAGATAGTTGCAAAGTTACCAAGTGATACCGGTTCCAAAAACACTGATGAAACACGATGACTACCTAACAGCGAGGGCAAGAGTGTTCGACCAATGCCTTCAGGGCGAATACCGTTAAGTTGCAGGTGGCTTTCACGCACGTAATCGGTAATGGGTTGCAGGTTACCTATGCTCACGTAATAGTTGAAAATGTCGAAAATATTGGTGTATTGATCGAGAAACAATAACTCCATCATCCCCAATCCCAACACAATCATAATGGCGTAGGTCAGCGCACGGTCAGCAAGTTCGGGGCGGCCTACATTACATCCAAGCCAAAAATAACACAGTGGAATCAGTAGGTCGCGAAAGGCTTTAATATTTACTTCGCCACTGAACAGCGTCAGCAGAGTAAGCATCGCGCCCGCGAAGGTTGCAATAATAATAATTCCAGGTAGCAGCCGGCGCGCCAGAATCGGAAGACACGCTAGCAGAATTACCACTTCCGCCAGGCCTACCAAGCTGCGCGATACTGCATGCAAGTGAGTATTAAGCATACAGAGCATGGCCTGGTAAGTGACCGTGGCGATAACAATAGCAATTACCAAATTTTGATCGCTGGGGGTGGCCGGCTGAGCGAGTGAGACAGGTGTTGTTAACATCTGTGGAGAATAACCGGGCATTGCAGAATGC
>JAYTSJ010000123.1:0-13571 GCA_043745725.1 Gammaproteobacteria bacterium
TAAGCAGACGCACTACAACTTACAAATTTGAAAATGGAGCGGGAAACGAGACTCGAACTCGCGACCCCGACCTTGGCAAGGTCGTGCTCTACCAACTGATCTATTCCCGCAAATGGCGTCCCCAAGGGGAGTCGAACCCCTGTTACCGCCGTGAAAGGGCAGTGTCCTAGGCCACTAGACGATGGGGACCCAGAAACCTTCTGTAGCATACATATGCTGCATAGCCAGCAGAAGTGGGGCGCATTCTATGTAGCAAGCCCTACACTGTCAACACTTTTATTCTGAATGTTATAACTTTGGAAACAAGCACTTAGCTAACACCAAGAGTTGCTCAATACATAATCTATTGCTCTTTTTTATTGGTGCTATAATTCAAAGAACCCATCATTTTTTCACAGTTGACCAATATGTCCACCTACATTGTAGCGTCAATTATTATTTTACTCAGCGCCCTCGCTTGCTATGCATTTATTTCTCAAGCAATTGAAAAAAAACGCGTCCAAAAACAACGCATACTCATGACCTTAAAAACCAAACACCGTAATTTTGTACACATGCTTAACGGTTTCCCACAAAATTTTTTACCAGTCGACTTATTGAGTTTAATTTATCGCGCACTGATTAATACCTGCGAACAACTTAATAGAATTGAACCTAACAATACTCGTCTTCAAGATGAAATATTGCTTTACAGCAATCAGCTCAACGCACTTGTCAAAAACAACACAACCCAAAGCGCTCTACTCGAAGATCCACAACAAATGAAGGATATTCGCCAACACCTGCAAGAGCTGCAACGTTTTGTGCTGCAGCTAGAAGCCTTAAAAACAATCCATAAAGTGCAAGCAAAATCCTATCTGGAACAAATTAAGCAACTTGCGTTAAAGATGGCAGTAGATACCTATACCTATCACGCCAAACAAGCACAGCAAAACGGAAAAACCCGCCTTGCCATTCATTATTTGACGCTTGCAAAAAAGCTACTCACTGCAGAAAACACTACTCACGCCTTTGACAAACAAATCGCTCAATTGACTACCGTTCTTGTTCAACTTGAAGAAAAAGCACAGTCTAATGATGAATCTAAAAATACTGCAGCGCCGCAGAATAATCAAGCATCGAAAGAGTGGGACAACTTCAATAAGACGGAACAGGATAGTACCGACTGGAAGAAAAAACAAATTTATGACTAACTAATCACCGACCTTTTCACTCAGATTTATAGATGCAGAGTTAATACAGTAGCGCAAGCCAGTGGGTGCAGGGCCATCTGAAAATACATGCCCTAAATGACAGCCACATTTTCGGCACATAACCTCAGTGCGACGCATGCCATGGCTTTCATCAAACTCTTCCAGGATTACACCTGGATTTATTGGTGCGAAAAAACTTGGCCAACCACAACCCGCATCGAATTTAGTGTCCGATTCAAATAATGATTCGCCACAACCACGACAATGATAGATACCCTCGCGAAATACCTGCGAGTATTCACCAGTAAAGGGGCGCTCGGTACCCTTCTGGCGACAAATTCGATATTGTTCCGGGGTTAAATGTTCCCGCCAATAAGACTCATCGTTAAATTTTGATTCAGACATAATGATTTCCTTGACACATGTGTAGGCAAACACGGATTATTCATGGCTAGCAATTCAAGTTCTTGCGGTACCGATTTTTTAAAACTTTTTACAACGCAAATTTTTCACAACAAAACTATTTTGACAACAAATTTCACAACAAACTAATAGCAAAGGCATATTACTGCAAATGAACACCATTAAGAAATCAGACAAGTTAAACGGTGTGTGCTACGACATTCGTGGCCCCGTACTTGAACACGCCTATCGCCTTGAAGAAGAAGGCCACCGTATTCTCAAATTAAATATCGGCAACCCTGCCCCTTTTGGCTTTGCCGCGCCTGACGAAATTATCCAGGACGTGATTTATAATCTACCCAATGCTGAAGGCTACACCGCCTCGCGCGGGCTCTTCGTTGCACGCAAAGCAGTGATGCAAGAATGCCAACGCCTTGCCATCCCCAATGTCGAGATTGATGATATTTTCCTCGGCAATGGCGCTAGCGAACTCATTGTTATGGCGATGCAAGCACTGCTGAACAATGGCGATGAAATTCTAGTTCCCGCACCGGATTATCCTTTATGGACTGCTGCGGTAAATCTTGCTGGCGGTAAAGCTCGCCATTATTTGTGCGACGAACAATCGGATTGGTTTCCCGATATTGCTGATATCAAAAGCAAAATTACCGATAAAACCCGCGGTATAGTGGTCATTAACCCTAACAATCCAACAGGTTCTGTTTATAGCCAGGATGTGCTCGAGCAAATCGTGCAATTGGCACGCGACCATAACTTAATTATTTTTGCAGACGAAATCTACAGTAAAATTTTGTACGATGACGCTGAGTTTATCCCCATGGCTCGCCTGGCTCAAGACGTAGTTTGCGTTAGCTTTAATGGCCTTTCAAAAGCATATAGGCTAGCTGGCTTTCGCTCTGGCTGGATGATTATTAGCGGTGCCAAACATCGCGCTAAAGGCTACATAGAAGGCCTGGATATGCTCGCATCTATGCGCCTATGTGCAAACGTGCCGGCAATGTATGCCGTACAAACGGCATTGGGTGGCTACCAAAGTATTAATGAATTAATCCTTCCGGGAGGACGTTTACGCGATCAACGCGATGCTGCGATGAAAGCACTTGCAGCTGTTCCAGGAGTTTCTTGCGTCAAACCTAAAGGTGCTTTGTATTTATTTCCAAAACTAAATTTGGATATGTACAAAATTAAAGACGACCAACAAATGGTATTAGATTTTTTAATTCAGGAAAAAATTCTGCTAGTACAAGGCACCGCATTTAACTGGCCAAGTCCGGATCATTTCCGTATTGTATTTTTACCGCGAGAAGATGATTTGGCCAAAGCGATTAATCGGTTCGGTGAATTTTTATCGCGCTACTCGCAATAACGCGCCGCTCGCAATAAGAAACTCCCAACAACCACAACACAACACAACACAACAATAAGGCCAGCAATGCTGGCCTTATTAATTTTAAGAAACCGCACCAGTTTCAGAAATATTATAAACCAATAGCTTTAACTGCTGCCCTGAATTCACATCAGGAAAATCCGTATGCGGAGCAATTCGCTCAATAAACATTGTTGTTGGTAATTGCTCTTGAAACAGATCTTTTAAATACTCATCACTTAACTCTGGCGCATTCAAACAGGCCAATACCAAACCACCTTGCGGCATTAGTTCAGGTAAACGGCGAATAATTTTCGCATAATCTTTTTCTGCTATAAAACTGCCAGGCTGATATGAAGGTGGATCAATAATTACCACATTGTAAGGCCCGCGACGCTTAATGCGCCCCCAGGATTTCATAATATTTTCAGCTAGAAATTCACTGCTTTCTTTAGGCAATCCATTTAATTGATGATTACTTCTGCCAAGATTTAAGGCACTGCTACTCATATCAACGTTGACAACAATTTCTGCACCAGCCGCAATTGCAATCACCGAAAAAGCACAAGTATAAGCGAAGAGGTTTAACACCCGCTTACCGGATACATGATGCTCAAGCCACTGTCGACCAGATTCCATATCCAGAAAAAATCCTGAATTTTGCTGCGAATTAAGATGTAAATTAAATTTTAAATTATTGCGCCGAGCATAAACATGCTCCGGCAGCGCCCCTAACAAAATATCTGACGGGGCATTAGCTAAATAGCGTTTTTGCAGCAAAACACAAACTAAACCTGGCGATAATTTGTCGCGCAAAAAATGGGTAATTTCCTCCAACCAAAGAGCTGGTGGTTCTTTGTAGCAAGTTAGCATTAACACCGGCTGAAAAAAATCAACGTTAACAAACTCTAAACCTGCAAAACAACGTCCACGACCATGTAATAAGCGGAAGCTATCCACCTCAGGCTCTGTCATTAAACGATTGAGCAATGCAGCTAATTTTTCAAGGAGTAAGGGCATAAAAATAATCGATATTAAAGAATGTTAAAACCCAATACTCGCAACCATTCGCTAGCGACTTGATGTTGAGTTGAATCTATTACCACGCTGTAATTGTGAAATTCACGCCGCATAGGATAGTATTTTCGTAAATCATCAAAACCTTCCGCAAAACTTTCTTTTCCTGTGCGCGCATTGTACGCCAAATCACGTAAGCGCTTATCGTCAGCGGCAATGGGATAGACCTGCTCAATTAACTGTTTGATTTTCTCCCATTGCGATTTTTCCTCCGCAAGAAACAATTTATTATTAGCTAACGGAGGAACTAGTTGAGACAAAGATAATGTTGCATCACGATGCATATGTTTGCACAGCGCCTGGTAAATCATCTCTGTACCTTTTAACTTTCCATCGTAACTGTAGCCTGCAATATGGGGCGAACCTAATGAAACCTTGTCGAGCAAATCAAGCGAAATATTCGGCTCTGGCTCCCACACATCAAGCACAACATGAACATCACTCCGTTGTTGTAAAAAAGTTAGCAGATCCGCATTATTGATAACAGAACCACGACCACAATTTAACAATACAGCACCTTTTTTTAATTGTTCTAACTCATGCAAATTAATGAGATGAAAACTGGGGTACTTACCACTTTTGGTAAGCGGCGTATGCATACTAATAATGTCGCAGGCTAAAACGTTTTCAAGCGAGGTTAAATCTTCATTTTGATTTTCGCTTTGCAATGGATCATAACAATAGCAATCTACACCTTGCAGCTTCAATCGCTTGTGCAGCAAACCACCTACGTTACCGCAACCAATAATGCCAAACTTTTTATCGCGCCAATTCACATCCAAATGACATAATGCGGCGTAAACATATTCAACGACCGAGTTAGCATTACAACCGGGTGCACTTGCAAACTCAATCTGATTATTTTGCAACCAGGCTTGATCTAAATGATCTACACCAATCGTACAGGTGCCCACAAAACTAACATCACTACCACCCAAAAGCTGCTCATTAACATTGGTAATTGAGCGTACTAATACAGCACTAGCATCACGGACATCATCCGCAACCATCATGCGACCTGGCCGAGTAACCACATTACCTATTGCCTGAAAGAACTCAGTAACGAGCGGAATATTTTCATCAGCAAGAATTTTCATAGTCGTTCTCTTAAAAATTACTGTTTTTTAAAACTATTGTTTCTAAAAATATAAGCCTCTTAAAAAATCAATATTGTTTAAAAACTAAGGTCTTTTATATAAAACCAATCTCTTTTACATAAAACCAATCTCTTTTACATAAAAGATGTTGCGTTTTACATCTTTAGCATATACTTAGTATGAAGATGGCGGAGAAAACCATCTTTTGTGGTGCGGCATTACCCCTAAACCACTGAGCTGACCTTAGCTCACTGCGCTACTAGAGCTATTTTTTGGCTAGAACTACTTACATATTAGAGGGGGTGGCATTATGAAGACCTCAGACACAACCCACAATATGGACAATGTGGTCGATTTCTTCACCGGCAAATCATATTCCACTCTTCACGATGAGCGTTTTATCCGTCTGGCACCAGAACTTGACGGTCTCGAAATGCTTTACTCCAACGATACCAGCTCTGAAAAACTGTTTAGCTTACAAATTCTTTGTTGGGGTTTGCGCGCCAATGGGGACGTTGTTGGCCTTGTACCTTGGCTCAACGACATTGTACCCTGCCCTGATCTATGCGACCCACTCAATGGTCACTTTGAAGGGTATTACGATCAAGGGATCGACGAAGTTTTCTTTGAAGCACCTATTCACAAAATAGTCGAGTTGGAAACTGCTGCCGAATATTATGAAATAGAGTGTGAAAATGACGATGACGTAGTTCAAGAGCTTCCCGACACCATCGGCACTCATGCGGTATTAGCAACACAGGGGCAAAACCGCTTATCATTAATTGAAGTGGTCAGTTGGCGGTTGCTGCACGATGGCAACATCTACGGCATGCTGACCGATCAAACCAAAGTGATTAGCACTCCCGTACTACCCGGTGATGACTGTTTGTATGCTGCACAAACCAGTGAACATTTTCGCTATTTTTTCCAACATCAAATTGCAAACAAAATTAAAGCAGAAGATCCTGAAGCATTAGCGGCTATTTCATTGCTCGTTGACGATAATTGATACAACCGCCGTTTAAATGCGGCGTTTTTTTAAAAGTATTGAGTAAAGGTTTCATATATTCTTTCAGACAAAGAGTTACTCTTTTATTTTTTTTATGTAATAAACGTACTCTTTTTCACGCACTTCTTGCGCTATCAATTCATGACCAAGAAAATGACAGAACTTGGCAATATCTCGCACTGTTGATGGATCAGTAGCAATCACTTCAATAACATGGCCTACAGCCACCTCACGTACTGCCTTATGCAACATCATGACTGGCTCAGGGCACAATAACCCGGATGTATCTAAAACTTTATCAATTGCTAATTTCATAGTATTTCTTCGTCTAAAAACAAACTGCACAACGATTATCTATTGCTACACTCAACCTGAGGACGCAAAAAGCAATGGATAATAACCATCACCGAGGAACGGAGTTTGATGTCTCTGCACCCTGATCATTCGTATGCGCCAGACGATTTCTTTAGTCGGCAGACGCTAGAACTTAGTTTTCGGCTATTGCGTAACAACAATCCCGGATTAGCAAATGCCATCAAAAAAGCACTCAATCAAATTCACTTAGTGCCTTACGACGTACTACACAAAGTCTATACCGGGGAAATGTATTTTAATGCACAGTTATTAGAGGTTTTAAATGTGCATACGGTTGGCAAAATTGTGTCAGCACTTACTGAGATAGGCGAACAAGCACTACACAATCAAGCCTTACCCCCAGAACATATCAAATTGCTACGCAATCTCATTGATGATTGGGTGCAATTGACCGAATGGGTATTGCGTAATTCTTCAGGCGATAAAGCCGCACTGCATTAAGAATTAATAAACACGTAAATGCCCAGTGACCTCTTCACGATCGTGATACAGCTGCTTAAATTGAACAGTGGCAGTAAACCCTAAGGATTCCAACTCTCCTAAAATTCGCTGCTCACATTTTTTTACTTCAAGGTAACGTTGTTTCATTGGCAATTTTAAATTAAATACCGCTTCACGACAAAAACCTTTGCTAAACCATTTAATAATCAAAGCAGAAACCCGAGCTGGTTTATCCACAATATCGCACACCAACCAATCGACATTTTTTTTCGGTTCAAATAAAAAGCCATCGGTAAGCCGGTGTTGAACTTGACCTGTGTCCATTAATTTTTGATCCATTGGGCCATTATCGACTGCCTCTACAAACATACCGCGCTGCACTAATTGCCAGGTCCAACCACCAGGCGCAGAACCTAAATCTACTGCACGCATACTGCAAGCTAAACGCTGATCCCATTCAACAGCCGGAATAAAGTGATGCCAGGCCTCTTCTAATTTCAAGGTAGAACGACTGGGGGCATCTTTAGGTAAACGTAAGCGTGGAATGCCCATTGGCCAGGCCGAGCTATTATTTATTAAGCTGATACCCAGGTAAGCTTCCGTACCACTGATAAATACCAAGTGCAAATTCCATTGGCTTTTTTCAATCAATATTTTTTTTCTGCGCAATGCCTGACTAAAAGGTGCAGTAAATTTTTTGCTAAGGCCTGATAATTCTTTACCGTCATTCGTATCTACAGTTTCCACTACTAATTCATGTGCGGCCGGATAAACCTCCGCCATTGCGAGCAAAGGTGTTACACGATCAGTTACGGGCAAATCCGTTACCGCTGCTTGAGTAACAAACCATTGTCGTGTAAAAATAAATTGACGAAACCGCAACTCCTTGTGAAGACGCATAGCACCATCTTCTTCATGCGTAATAAACAGCACGTATGCCGAATTATCTTTAACTTTACTGTAGCCATAAATACCGACTACACCTGCCATTTCAGTTATTTCAGCGGCACATTCTTTTTCAAAACCAGAGCGACAATGTAAAAATAAATAATTCAATTGCTTTCAATTCTCATGTTGGGTTTGGCTTTCTTGTTGGATTAGGGCTTGCGCATCGCGACGACTTAGCAAAGAAACAGACTCAGTAGCAATATCAAAAACGACAACCACATCGCCACGAATAATTTGATGCTCTACTTGCTGAACTTTTTGCAATAGTGCAATTTCTTGTATGCCATAGTCGGTGCCATCGCGGGTAATGTATTCTTCAATCAGTCCGCGCAATGCTTCAGGTGATAATTGTTGATGTGGAATAATCATGTATTCAATTCTTAATAAGAAGTTTTTAAACAGTTTGCAAAGATTTCTCTTGTTCCTGAAGCCTGAGAAAGTTACGCTTGATTCTTACATTTAATAACTTTGGCATTTAAAATCTCTGGCATTTCAGCTGCCTTGAAGGAATTCATCGTGCAAACTCAATTAGTATTAACCATTATCAGTGACGACAAGCCTGGCGTTGTTGGACTCTTAGCGCAAACAATTACGCTACACCGAGGTAACTGGCTGGAAAGCCGCATGGCGCATTTAGCAGGCAAATTTGCCGGCATATTACAAGTATCCGTCGACAGTGAAAGGCAAGCCGCCTTGATCGAAGCACTTACGAAACTTGCCGATCAAGGTTTAAAAATTGTGGTGGAAACAGCGTTCGATGAAATTAAACCTGCCGGCAAAGAGTTTTACTTCAGTGTGGTAGGGAATGATCGCCCTGGTATTGTCCACGAAATTGCTCAGGCCTTCGCGGGGCGTAATATTAACATGGGTGAGTTAGAAACTTCTTGCTCAAGTATGCCCTGGTCGGGGGAACCTATGTTTGAGGCAACCGGGTTGATCGAAGTACCCAGCTCAGTGGATATGGATGCACTCTACGCTCAATTGGACTTGATTGCCGATGAGCTGGCAGTTGATATTCGCCTTGAAGCACCGCCGATGGAAACTCAACATTAATGCTTTCTGCCTAAAAGCCCGTAAAACAAAAATCTCTGACTGACATAAAGGCAGCTAGCCTGCCTTTCCTTAACCACCATTTCCTTCTTTAGACTCACTACCTCCGCTTACGCGTTCATCAAATTTTTCCAACTCAATATTGATAGCATCAGTTGAAATATTGACCTCATAAAATGAAAACAATAAGGACACGACTAACAAAAGAAGACTATTTGCAAACAATAGTTGACCCGCTACATACCAATGCAACAGCAATGAGAACATCGACAGCGTACAGAGCACAAACGACAACACGCCAAATGCCTGCATCCGGCGAATAACCTGTATGCGCAAACGTAGGTTATCAATTTGGCGACGAACTAATACTTGTGAAGATGCATTCTCTCGCTTACTAAGCTCGCGAATGACATTTGCTAACACCACAAAACGATTGGTGTAAGCCAACAATAGCAATGAAATTGCCGGAAATAAGAGGCTGGGTGTGGTGATGGTCATTTCCATAACAAACTTCTTATTTAGAAAGGTAGTAGAGAGTGACAGCTTAACAAATTACTGCAACTTTTCCCGCCAGTAAATAATTCTGTCATTACCGCGATAGGAGCCAAAACTAAAACGTGCGCTGGGTATTGCGGTGTCTGAATAATTTCCATCCTGATTCCAATCATACCGCAGCCAAGTAAGTGAGGTTAAATCAATGCCTACAATAAAACTGCCAGTGCCACCAGCACTTGGCTTGGTAAAATAATGCGCTGCAGTGCCCGCATTAAAGGTCACACCTATCGCGTCAATATTATTATAAAACCCGAGTGTAGTACCGCTACTCAAAGCAACAGTCCGATTGGCATCCACAGTTAAGGTACCACTAGGATAAGTAATTACCGCCCGTGGAATGACCGTACAGGAATCACTGGTATTCAGCGCAAAATAATTACCCGTCCAATATTCGGTAACAAAATTTACCGGTAGCGCAACGGTTTCAGGGCCAAATGCATCATCTAAACGCAAACGGCCATAGCGCATAACCAACGTCGACCCTAATGAAACCGCTGAACAACCTGCACCAGCACAAGCCCCGGTTGTAGTAGCATTCATATTTTTGCCCGACAAACTGCGCACATCAAAGATATCAGCCATATCCATGCCTACCTGCAGGCTGGCGTAAGGGCCATCAGGAGCGGAGTTAGCACTTTGCCGGTTAAAGCTGGCAGTTGTGCTAACCAACGACAAAATCCCACTCGCCCAAGTAGGTGTAATGCCCGCAGAAACACGTGAACCCAGACTACCGCCAAGACCATCATTCGCATTTTCAGCCACATAAGCAGGGGTGGCTATAGTTCCAGCTGTCGCATAATTACCACCATAATTTGTCAGAGTAGTGCCGCCTAAACTTTGCGCCAATAATTGATACGAGAGGTTTATGTTGGGCTGCCCCATGTAAGTGAAGGTGCCGCAACCATTGCTCACTGCTGAACTAGCCAAGGTGTAATGATCGGGATAAAAGCGCCCTATAGTGCCGCTCGTTGTAAATGCGGCAATATTGCCAGCTCCCAAATAATCACTATCCGTTAGCTCTGGTCGCACAGTAAGGCTACCCACTTGATTCCAGGCCACAGTTGCATTTACGAAAGTACCCGTAGGGGTTGTCGCAGCAAAACTATTAGCAGCCGCACCTGTTATTCCCGTCAAAGAGCCACCAGCGGGATAGATCAAAGCAACTTCTGCCAATTTCATATTATTACTTTCTGGTACTGTTTCTCTGCCGAAATTCGGAGTGATATGGGTACTTAATGTGCCTGGAGAACGGCGCGATTCCACTTTCACCTGAAACGCAGTACCCGCTGAAACAAAGCCTGCCGCCACACCTGCTACGCTGGTTCCTCCGGGGTTAGCAACGCTTGCGGCAGTAAGTACTGAACTCACCGCTAGGGTATAGGGTTTCACCACAAAATCCGTACTGCTACCGCTCAACGTAATCGCTGGATCATTGCCCGTAGCCGCAAGCGCTAGTTGAGCATAGAGCTTCACTTGACCTACATCAGTGTAATTAAAGGGGATGGTCGCTGTACCCGTTGCATCAAAAGTTAAATTCTGGGCGCTGTAACTAATGGCAGCACCATTGGCGTTGGCTTGAATACCGGTGCCATTCAAACTTAAGACCTGCCCTGCTACACAGGTGGTAGGATTGCGGCACTCGTAGGCCAGATTGACGCTTTTTACGCCGGTAGTTTGTGCGACACAAGCGCCAGTGGCAGTGTCCGTACGAATTGCTTTAAGTACTGGGGAGGCATCCGCTATGCCCGCCACCTGGTTTAACAAAGTGGCAGAAGCAACCGAGCCGGTTGAATCGCTATAGAACTTCAAGGCAGAGTCGACAAAGGTAATATTCGGGTCAAAAGATGCGTTTTCTGTATTGGTGCCATCGGTCACATTGATATTCAGAGTCGCAGCCGTTATCTGCCGCAAATACCGGATGATCGAAGTCTCGACTCCCGTAAATGTATAGGTATTACCGCCAGCCCAGGTACCAGTTGCAGGAACAGTGGAAAGAGTGAGAATAGTACCCGCGGTAGGGGCAATGAGTGTGCCCGTATTATCGTAGGCGCCAATAGTAATGGGTTCTGCGGCACATGTAATGCCCACACCACTGTGTGAAATCCTATATTGACTAACAGAAGGACAAGGGCGCGACAGATTCATATCCGGGCTGCGTGCGTAGTTATAAATATGCACCTCGTCAATTTCGCCATTGGCAGAATTATTGGTGTAGTTGGTCACACCCGACATAACCGCTATGTCATTGCGTGCATCGCCAACGTAGAGAGTATCTGTATCCCCAAGCGTGCCATTTACATTTGTTGACGAGGTAACTTGTAAAGTGCCGTTAATATAAATCCTGACACGGTCAATAGAAAAATCCCACTGCACGGCAATATGTACCCAAGTATTGGCAGCAAAACTCTGAGCACCGGTAATAGCGACTGTTTTCGTATCCGCGCTATCCTCAAGCGCAAAACGCAAACTACCATCGGTTTGTTTCACCAGGTAAAAATTCTTATCGGTAGCATCGCTAGCACCACCATTACGCGAGGCATCAAACAACATGCGCAAATTGCCGTCGTTCCATACAGCTCTATGGCGATACCAAAAACTGATGGTGCCACGGTTGCCAACGGAGGTATTAACATCAATGCCGGTGGTAATCGCGTCAGTTACTGTAGTCGCATTCAGCGGCACACTCATTGCCCGACAGGTATTCGGCGGTGTTGCCAGGCTCGGCAAAAGCGGCACTGCACTCCCTAAAGGCGAACCATTAAAACTACCTATATCATCAATGACGGACCCCGCACCACTCCATGTTGTTTGCTCCATTCCATAACTTGCAATGGCCGCTGGTGCCGTAAATAAAAGTGCTGTACCACTCGCTACACTGCTGGTATTAAATGAATATTGTGTAAAGTCAGTATCGTCCACCTCAGCACCAATGGTTGCACTTGCGCCATTAGCATTACCCACACCGTATTGAAATTTAAAATTACCATTTTCGTAAATGGCCACTTGAAAAGTATAAGACCCCGTATTGGGATAAACAGGTACGGCCTCCCAGGAAACCACAAAGCGACGATTAGGTGCAGAGCCCAATGTAGAGTAACGTACTGTGCCGCCAGCACTGGGGGTCATATCATCCCAATAAACAGCTATCACCCGATCTGCAGCGGCAATTGGGAAGGCCGTGTTATTGTAAACGGTGTGGAAAGCTTGATCTGCACCAAACTGCAGAACCCCATTACTCATTATGCGTACTTGTGTGTAATTCACCCCGCCAAATGGAAATGTAAAACCAATATTGACGACTTGCTTATCATCGTCAACTGGATAAGTTGTATTGGTTTGGTCCCATACAACATTGGTTGTTGCTGTGTCCCACGCGAAAGTCGTCGCAGCTACGCTGTAGGTTGCAGCATGAGCGTCGCACATAAAAAACAAAACAAAAAATAAAACAAGAGGTTGAATATTTTTCGTTAAATTGTGCATGTTATTCCTGCTCCAAAAACGAACCAACTTCAATGGTACGCACGGAGCGAAGGTTTCCGCTACCACAAGTTGCAACGCTGGAAATTTTATAAAAACTGATTAATTTATTGGTTGCAGCAGCGGTTGAATAATTTGCAGCGGTTGCTGGAGTACAAGCGGTATTGTCAGTATATAAACAATTACAGGTCGCTACCGCAGAGCAATTTTTTAAACCAGTGACTGAATATGAATAAGTTGAGCTAAGTGCTACACAACGTGAATCCACTGATTGCCGTGAGCTGGCATTGGGGAAAAATAAGGTTTTCATGGCGCGTTGCCCACCGCTTTCTGCCGTATAAAATGCTTGTATAGAAATCATTTCGAGTGTTGATGCATTACTGGTTTGAATCGTATTGCGCGACAACACCACCGCGAATAAACTCATCACTACTAAAATAAATAAGGCTAACGGAATTAAAAAACCTTGTTGGTTTTTAAGCAGCGGCGGATGTGATAAATGTTTTCTGTTAAGGCACATTGCGAATCATCACCGATTGATTAAACACGACAGATTCACC
>JAYTSJ010000124.1:0-2429 GCA_043745725.1 Gammaproteobacteria bacterium
GGTGTGCGCGATGGTTCCCGCTTTGGGGAGTAATTTTCGCCCTGCGCTTGATAAGATATTATCTAAATCACGAATGTAATCTGCCATGCGCATTTCACGTTCTTCAATGGCGTTTAACTCTGCTAAACCAAAATAGGCCGATACTAGGTTGTTGAGCACGCGCAGTTCTTGCACGCTTAGGTAGTTTTTAGCAATCATGGCTTCGGCTTGCGTAGGCTGGCCACCTTTAAAGTTGCTTAAACCTGCAAAGGGTTTACGCTATCCACACGCAGATAAATCACCTCACTGGCGTTATGGCCGTGGGCAGCATAGTGCAGCTTGTTTTGTACGATTTTAAAAAAAGTGAGGCTGTCTTCACTATTGGCATCGTAATCGATTGCTGTTGCGTACAACTCCAGCACTTGGCGATACATGACTTTTTCGCTAGAGCAAATGTCACGAATGCGGTCGAGCAGTTCTTTCCAATAATTACCACCACCAAGATTTTTTAATCGGTCATCGTTTAATGCAAACCCTTTTTCGAGATACTCTTTTAAAACGGTGGAAGCATATCGCCTAAACTACACCCCGCGCACCGAACGCACTCGATAGCCAACCGCCAAAATCACATCAAGATTATAGAGAGCAATATTGCGTGAAACCTCTCTGTTACCTTCGCTTTGAACTGTCAACTCATGGTTGACAGTTGCTTTTTCATCAAGCTCATTTTCAGCATAAATGGCCTGAACATGCTTGCTGATATTTTGTTTGGTGGTTTGAAAAAGTTCGGCTATTTCTAGTTGAGACAACCAAACCGTGCCATTCTCCAAACGCAAATCAATCTTGGTTGCGCCGTCATCAGTGGTATAAAAAATGACATCGCTCATGCTTCAATTTCCGCAACAATCACATCAATCTCAGCGCGCAGTTTATCAATTTTGGCTACCGTGATTTTTAGCTCGGCATTGAGCTTGGTAATTTCCACCACTTCGCGGGTGTCTTTAGCTTCCACATAGGAGCTTACTGATAGGTTGTAATCGTTGGCGACTATTGCTGCGTATTCCAATGATTTTGCAAAGTGTTCAATATTATTTTTAGTATGAAACACTTCCATAATTTGCTCAATATGGCTATCGGTGAGCGTGTTGTTATTGGTTTCTTTTTTAAACAATGCACTGGCGTCAATAAACTGGGTTTTGTTGTCGGCTTTGTGTTTAGAAAGCACCAAGATAGTGACGGCGATAGTAGTACCAAAAAACAAGTTAGGCGCTAAAGATATAATAGTTTCTACATAGTTGTTATCCACCAAATATTGGCGGATTTTCTGCTCGGCACCACCACGGTAAAAAACACCAGGAAAGCAGACAATGGCTGCGCGGCCTTTGCTGGATAAATAGCTGAGCGCATGCAGCACAAAAGCAAAGTCGGCTTTGGATTTTGGCGCTAATACGCCAGCAGGGGCAAAGCGTTCATCGTTGATCAGGGTTGGGTCGTCGCTGCCTATCCAGTTCACCGAATAGGGAGGATTAGAAACAATGGCATCAAAGGGTTTTTCATCGCCGAAATGCGGATCTAACAACATATTACCCAGCGCGATATTGAACTTGTCGTAGTTGATGTTATGCAGAAACATATTCATACGCGCTAGGTTATAGATGGTGTGGTTAATTTCTTGCCCAAAAAATCCCTCTTCAATGATGTGGTCATAAAATTGTTTTTTTGCTTGTAATAACAGTGAACCCGAGCCAGCGGCTGGGTCATAAATTTTATTGACGGTTTTTTGCTTGTGTATCGCCAATTGCGCGATAAGCTTAGAGACACTTTGTGGAGTAAAAAACTCACCGCCAGATTTGCCTGCGTTGGCTGCGTAGTTAGAAATTAAAAACTCATAAGCATCGCCAAATAAATCAATGGTATTTTCTTCAAACTAGCCTAAATTTAGCCCAGCTACGCCTTTGAGTACGGCGGCTAATCGGGTGTTTTTGTCGGTAACGGTATTGCCTAAACGATTACTTGTAGTATCAAAATCGGCAAATAAACCTTTAATATCTTGCTCAGAAGGGTAGCCGTTGGCTGAGCTTTCAATCGCGGAAAATATGGTGGCTAAATCAGTATTAAGATTGGCGTTATTGTTTGCGCTTGAGGCAACATTTGCAAATAAATGGCTGGGGTAGATAAAGTAGCCTTTAGTTTTAATGGCATCGTCCTTGATTTCTTTGCTAATAACATCATCACCAAGCTCAGCGTAATTAACGCTTTCATCGCCGCCTTCAATGTAACTAGCAAAGTTTTCGCTAATAAAACGATAGAACAAAGTGCCTAATACATACTGCTTAAAATCCCAGCCATCGACCGCACCACGCACCTCATTCGCAATTTGCCAAATTTGGCGTTGTAATTCAGCGCGTTGCTGGGTACTTGTCATTGTGAAATCCTGTATAAATGCGTTT
>JAYTSJ010000125.1:0-15757 GCA_043745725.1 Gammaproteobacteria bacterium
GTATCAAAACTATTGTCTGCAAAATTACCCAGGCCACGATCAAGATTTTGTTCGATAACATTTAAATCTTTATCGATGCAAAGATTAATTTGTTCCGCATCAATTTCTAAACCGTAACCATCTACTTGTTTAGTATCAATTAAAAATTTAAGTAACGTGCCATCACCACAGCCCAAGTCGAGAATACGGCTGCCTTGTTTAATCCAGTGTTGAATTTCATTGAGATCTATACGCATGATTGGCTCACTCCATTGAGGTAACGCGTGAACACTTGTTGGTAGCGTTCATCCGGCAAGAGAAATGCATCATGGCCAAACTGGGATTCTATTTCAGCGTAGGTTACGGACTTATTCGCTCCAATCAGCGCGTTAACAATTTCGTGCGAACGTTCAGGTGCAAAACGCCAATCAGTTGTAAATGCAATGACAAGAAATTTTGCTTGCGCTAATGTAAATGCGGCAACTGCGTCGTCATTGTACTCACGCGCTAAATCAAAATAGTCGAGCGCCTTGGTAATTAATAAGTAACTGTTGGCATCAAAACTATTGGCAAAACTATCACCTTGATGACGTAAATAACTTTCGATTTGAAACTCAACAGGTGTGTCACTGCCGAGGTCAAAACTACCCTTGCGTAAATCGCGACCGAATTTTTCTCCCATCGCAAAATCTGAAAGATAAGTAATGTGACCGATCATGCGCGCCACGGCTAAACCATCGCGCGGCAACGTATTTTTTTCAAGGTAACGGCCATCACAAAAATTAGGGTCACTCACAATTGCCTGACGCGCCGTTTCATTAAACGCAATATTTTGTGCACTGAGTTTTAATGCGGAAGCAATCACTACACAGTGGCGTACACGTGCAGGATATTCCAATGCCCAACGCATGGCTTGCATGCCACCAAGGCTGCCGCCAATGACCGCTGCCCAAACACTTACGCCCAGCGCATCCGCCAGGCGCGCCTGACTTGCTACCCAATCACGCACACGCAGCTTTGGGAAATCTGGCCCCCAGGGTTTGTCCGTTTCAGGATTGATACTCGCGGGGCCCGTAGAACCATGACATCCGCCGATATTGTTGAGCGCAACTACAAAAAATTTTTGAGTATCAATCGGTTTGCCAGGGCCGATATAAGCATCCCACCAACCTGGGCGTTTATCGTCCATGCTATGAAAACCGGCAGCATGATGGTGACCTGAAAGCGCGTGGCAAATTAGCACGGCGTTACTTTTATTGGCATTGAGCGTGCCGTAGGTTTCATAAACAATTTGATAATTGCTTAGCGTTCTGCCGCAAGCCAATAACAATGGTTCGCTGAAATGAATAATTTGTGGAGTAACAACTCCAACGGATTGTAAGGAGCCTACGGAGTCAGTAGGGAGTGAGTTGGGCATAGCGATCTCTTATTAGGCCACATGATTCAAGCAAACCTTTATTGGAGCAAGTTTGGTTTGCGTATGTGTCTCAGTCTAACTTGCGTATGCGTCAGTCTAAAGAGACAGCTCCAACGCTGCAAGCTGTGAAAACAGTCTTCATTAACGCGCCTCTCTTAAACGCACTGTTCTTACTCAGCGTTACTCAGCGCCAGCGTTTAAAAATCAATGACGTATTGATACCGCCGAAAGCAAAGTTATTACTCATAACGTAATTGCATTCTAGTAGGCGCGGCGTTTCCATAATGTAATCCAGCTCGCCGCATTTGGGGTCGGGGTTATGGAGGTTTAAGGTGGGCGCAAACCAGCCTTCGTTCATCATATGAATACTCGCCCAGGCTTCAATTGCTCCACACGCGCCAAGGGTATGGCCAATGTTGCCTTTAAGCGTGCTAATGGGTACAGATTTTTTGCCAAATAAATTTTCAGTAGCAGTGGACTCGGCAACATCACCGCGATCAGTAGCAGTGCCGTGAGCATTGATATAGCCAATATCACTCGGCTGTAATTCAGCTTCTGCCAACGCAAGCTGCATGGCAATTTCCATGGTGGCAGGGTCTGGCTGGGTAACATGTCCGCCATCGGAATTAGTGCCGAAGCCAACTAATTCAGCGTAAATTTTTGCGCCGCGCGCCAGTGCGTGCTCAAGTTCTTCCAATATTAAAGTGCCTGCGCCTTCGCCAATCACCAAACCATCGCGCTCACAATCGAACGGGCTGGGGGTAATGCTCGGCGTAGCATTTTTTGTGCTGGTGGCATATAGCGTATCGAATACAGCAGCTTCTGATGGGCACAACTCTTCACCGCCACCGGCAACCATCAATAATTGCTTACCATTTTTGATGGCTTCATAGGCATAGCCAATGCCTTGGCTACCCGAAGTACAGGCAGAGGAAGTAGTGATGATGCGCCCTTTGAGGCCAAAAAATACCCCAACATTGACCGGCGCGGTATGCCCCATCATACGAATATATGTCGTGGCGGTGGCACCGCCGATATCGCGGTTATGCAGCATAACGGCGAAGTCTCGCGTGGCATCCGTGCTACCGGTAGACGAACCATAAGCAACGCCCATAGCGCCACTTCGAATCAGCGGATCATCAAGTAGACCAGCGTCAATAAGTGCTAACTCTGTTGCACGAGTGGACAGCAACGCCACTCGCCCCATAGAGCGAATTTTTTTGCGTGAGTAATGTGCGGGCACTTCAAAATCTTCAATAGGCCCCGCGAGATTGGTATTCAAATGTTTGTAGGTTGCCCAGTCTTCCAAACAGCGGATCGCGCTTGTACCGGTTTTTAATGCCTGAGCAAATGCCGGCCAATTATCGCCCAAAGCGGTGACGACGCCCATTCCAGTAACGACTACACGCTTCATTAAAACATTCCACCATTAACTGAAATAACTTGGCGGGTAATATAACCCGCTTGCTCGGATAATAAATAACTTACCAGTGAGGCAACCTCTTCTGGCTCTCCAGCGCGGCGCATAGGAATCATCTTTAATGCTTCTTCGACCGGCGCCTCATCAATCATATCGGTGTTAATAAGCCCCGGCGCAACGCAATTGACTGTGATATTGCGCTTAGCTAATTCAATCGCCAAGGCTTTGGTTGCACCAATAATACCGGCCTTAGCCGCACTGTAATTGACTTGGCCGCGATTGCCCATCAACCCGGAAACCGACGATAAGGTGACAATGCGCCCAGGGGTACGGCGACGCACCATAGGCATAACAATCGGATTTAATACGTTGTAGAAAGCATCAAGATTGGTGTGAATAACCATATCCCAATCATCTTCTGTCATGGCCGGAAAAGCATTGTCACGCGCAATACCGGCGTTGCATACCACGCCGTAATAAGCACCGTTTGCTTCCATATCAGCTTCAAGCACCTGCCGTGTGGTGACACGGTCGGACACGTCAAATTGCACGATGCTCGCCTTGCCGCCTTGCGCCACAATCTCGGCTTGCACGGCTTGGGCCTGTTCGCGCTGACTGCGACAATGCAACACAATTTCAAATCCATCACACGCCAGGCGCTGTGCAATGGCGCGGCCTATGCCGCGGCTAGAACCGGTTACTAACACTCTTTTTTCATTATTCATGTTAAATCCTCCATGGATTCACGCGTTTTTTTAAATTCTGCAACTACCGCATGTACGTCGTCAGGCTCTATCGCTTTAATTTCAGCACTGGCGAGTAGCGTTTCATTCGCATAAATTTGGCAAGCAAATAATACCAAATTAGTTTCATCTCTTAATAATTCACGCACCCTTACTAACAATTTTTGCTTAGGCGCGAAGCTTGCGACTTGTGCTGTGTATTTGCGTGTGCCCAACAATAAACCCACGCTGATAGACTCACTGCGCAATTTAGCTTGAATACCCGAGTAAGCACTAATCGCTTGCGCCATATATTCAATGCCGACCCACGCCGGAATTGCTCCATCAGGATCGGCAAATAAATGCGACGCCGCAGGATTAACGACTGCACTCAAACCCGTTTCATTCCATTCAGCAACAGATTCCAACAACAGCATGGGCGGGCGATGCAATATCAGATTTTCTATGGACGCAAATAGTGGTGGTGTGCTCATAAGTTTCTTAGTAAACCAGTTTTTTTAGCATTAACTTAATTCAGCAGCTGACTTTCAATGCTTAAATGAAAGTTACTTTTTTTATTGTCATAGGTAAGGTGACCTTGCCACACACCTTCGGTTTTGTTGCCGCTTTCAGCACTGTAATCGATGGCGGCGCGCAATATACCAGAAAAATAAATATCCCGATGCCCGGCATGCTCCTGAAAGCTCCAGTTCAAGCCGTCCATTTTTTGTAAATCGCTTAGCGACCAATAACTAAACTGCACCGCTTCCAGCAATTCAGGAATTAATACATTGGCAGGATGAGATTGTTGTTGTTCGATCTTAATTTCAGACCCTGTCACAGTAGCTGTTGCCAAACGCTGACCGAGATTATTTAGCATAATCCACTGCCAGTGAGTGGGTGTACGCTCAACTACAACCTGCAATGAATATTGTTCTTTGTCGTAACTTAATTGCCATTGTTGCTGTGCAACCTGGGTTTGCGTTTCGCTAGTAGCAGACGATAAGGGAAAATGTTTGCTTGGAAAAATACTGCACGCACTTAAACCAATTACAATGCTTAGCAAATATAAAATTGTTAAGCATAATTTTATAGAAAATAGTTTGGTGAAAAACCGTTTACTTAACAGGAGTACTGATAAAAAATATTTCATTTTGCGATATAAGTTCATAAGCTAACCGAAGCAGATATGTGAGTATTTTTTAAACTTCCCGCAAGCGGCGAAAACAATACATTGAAAAAACAACCGAGCAGTAAGGTAACACCAAACGCACTGACCATGGGCGTAGAACTTAAGGCCAACAAACCAAATGACAAAGCGCCGGAAACCGCTGATATCCAAATAGAACGCCGCGAGACTTCATCCTGATTGCCTTCAATGTAAGCAAAAATACTGTAGTCCATCCCTAAACCGAGAATTAAATAACAGCCAAAAATATGAAACAAATTAATTGCTGCGCCACTCAAACTCAAGATACTCAGGGTTAACAATGTCGAAAGCAATGGCACCATAATAAGCAGCAATGATTTCCATGCGCGATAATAAATCCATAAAAATACCAACGTAACAGCATATGCTAACAGCAACAAATAGGCTGCAGTTTTTGTCAGGCTTTGTAACAGCGTTGAAATTTCGGCAATACGATTAACCCAAACAACGGATGTTTTATTTTCTGCAGCAGCCAACACACTCGCATCTTTAATTCCGCGCAAACCAATAATACTGACATAATTAGCATCAATTTTACCCAGCCATAATAATCGCTGATCTGGCCGCGCCACTTTTAACCAATCATCAATACTGAGCTGTTTATTTTCGGCGGCTAAAAAATCTTGTTGTGCTTGTTGTACAGCATTCGCCTCAAAACCTGCCGAGCGCATAAATTCACTGGCAAGAGCATTATCTGCATAAATTTCTGTGCGCATCAGTTGATAATTAAATTGCTGCTGTTGTAGCGATGGAACTATAGAGCTGGTAGCCGTATAAGCGCTTAAAGTACCCGCAGCGACTAAAGGATCTAGTTGATCATGGCGAAATTTTTCTTCAGCTTGTAATAAACTTTCGGCATCGGGCGCACGCACTAAAAAATATTGATTGGGCGAAACACCTTGCAATATTTGTTGTAAACGTTGCTCGGAATTAAGCAACTCTGCTGTGGGTTTGTAAAACGTGCGCACATCACTGCTAATTTGAAATTTAATAAAGCCTGCAATAATAAGTAACGCCAAACCAATAAAAATCCATCGCGCAAAAGGTGTTACTACCACCCAAAAGCGCCACGCTGAAAATGCCAGAGTATTAATAAGTGGCAAAGGCTGTGGTAAAGGCTCTTGCATAAAAAATGGATAAGTTGCCACCACAAACAACCATGAGCCACACAAACCAATTACCGAAAAACTGGCAATTTGTTGCAAGCCAGGTAACGATGGTTGCAATAGGCAAGCATAACCGACGATAGAAGTTAATAAACCCAAGGTAAGTACTGGTAGTAAATTTTGTATAATACGCGTAGATGTTTGTTGGTTTGAATTCGGCACAAATGCAGCCTGGTGTTTACATAAATAAAATACCGAGTAGTCAATAGCTACACCGATTAAACTGGCACCAAAGACGAGTGTCATTAAATGAATCTTTTCGAATAATAAAAGATTCACCGCCAATGCAAGCGCAAAACCGTAAGCGACCGATGCCAAGCTAAGCAGCAACGGTTTTATGCGAAAAAAAGTTAATAAAAATATCAGCACACTTCCCAAGGTTGAACCAACACCAATAACGTTCATTTCATTTTTAGCGTTTTTAGAAGCATCTGCTGCGTGAAATACCACGCCCGACACAAGCACTTGTGTATGTTGAGTTGACGCATTTTTTGTTAGCTGCTCACGCACAGAGTGCAACCAGGAATTCATGGTTTCTTGCACATCCACATTAAAAGACTCGCCCTGTAAATCCAAAGGAAATAATATTAGTTGCCCTTTCTCATCAGCCAAAACCAAGCGGTCATTCTGCAACTCGCCGTTGAGGGCGGGTTGTAGTTGGCGCACATAAGCAGGGGTGAGATTTAATGGATCTTGCGTCGGCGATAAACTACTTCCTCCATTAAAACCAAATAGCGCCGACTGCGCATGGGACAATATTTCAGCGTGCTGTTTTTGCGCTAACTGTGTTTGCTGCAAAGGTGTTAAGAGTTTAAAGTGATGCTGTTGCAGGAGAGTATTTTGTTGCAGCATAAGTTCAGCGTTGTCACTGACAGTATTCATATGCAGCAGGGAATTAGCAGTAATCGCCTGAGCTAACATATCCGCTGCTATTTTTACTTCATCTGAAGTGGGTGCTTGCACAGCAATTAACAACTTATTGCCAAACTCGTGAAGGATTTTTTCGTTCACTACTGCAGAAGCTTTATTATTTTTGTCTTGCGGAAAAAGCGCTTGTAAATTTGTTTCTAAGGGTAAGCCATGACGTAGTTGGTAACACAGCAAAACCAAAATAATGATTGAGGTGGCAACAAAAATCCATTTGATCCATTGCTGTAAATATACTGTGAAAACAGTGCTATTTTTCATCATCAAATCTCTACATTATTATTTGAAAGCAACACAGGGCTCTTGTGATTGCAAATAAAACCAATGGCATTCAGCTGCAGTGGGTGCGGCACTTTCTTTTTGTGATGTGAATTCAATTGTGGTGGCATCGCCATTACCTGCGACCACGGTGAGGCCTTGCAGGTTTTCGTTTCCGTGAATAACTGCGCTGCGCATATTTTTTTGGATAATATCCAGTTTTGGTATAAGCGTAAGCTGCCAATTTTCTTTTTCGAAGATCCATTCGGTACTGAAGCGTTGCTGAATCAAAGCAATGTCCGCACTAAAAAAAGCCAGTAATGTTTTATTAATTTCGCGCTGAATAATACCAGATTGCTCTTGTGCCACATTACCAGTGCCATCTGCCTGCCAATTTATCATGGCATTGCCAGTAATCGTCATAGCATTAAAAAATGGCTTTTCTGTCGCAAGATATAAGCCGTGTATTTTCCAAAACATAAAATGCCCTTCGGCTTTTAATGGGTAGGCCAAACCGGCTAATTTTTTCTGTTGGATAAATTGACCTTGAATAAAATTAATGCCATTCAAGTGAGTAATAACCTTATCGATTTTTGCTTGATTATCTGCAAAGGCAATGCTGCATAACACACTGCCAAGTAGCAGGGCAAGCATGTTAAAAAAAGCAAGTAGAGTTTTTTGAGGGGCGACAATTCTAGAATTCATTAGTTTATTAATCCGTTAGAGTGCCAAATTTTTGAACGAGCAATTGTTTCAAAATCGGTGGTGATTCAAAACACATTAAGTCTGTTTGCATATCTATAGCGACTTGAACCGTGTAACCTTTGGTTAAGCGCGCACCTGTTGCCACATCGGTAATGAGATAGTCTAACTTCAAGCGATATTCCCATTCGCGCAAACTACAACGCACGCGAACTTTTTGTCCAAACACTATGGACTTAACATATTTGATACGCATGTCGATGACGGGCCACGCGTACCCTGAGTCCTTCATGGCTTGATAGCTATAGTGAAAAGTATCCAAAAACTCGCAGCGCGCCACTTCAAAATATTTTGCATAGTGGCCATGCCACACTACGTTCATGGAATCTACATCGTGAAAGGGAATCAGTATTTCAATTTCGCTTGAGTACATCAATTTTTATTCTGTCCAGGATACTATAAGTAACGGAGCTATCAGTAACAAAGTTTTCAGGCGCAACGACGTTTTAATAAACGTGGAATGCGCGGCAACATACCAAAAAATAATCGGGTATGCATCCAGCTGATGCGCAGGTTATCTTTGAGAATATGAAAATGCGAAGGAATGTCATCTTGATATACAATTTTCGTGGGTACATTTTTTACATCAAGACCTTGCCAATATAACCTGACAAGTATGTCGGTATCAAAATCCATCCGCGCGCCAATTTTTTTGTATTGCAACAACTTCATGGTTGGCAACAGCGGATACAACCTGTAGCCGCACATAGAATCTTTAAGCCGAGTGGATAAAGTATTCACGCACACCCAAAAATCAGTTAACTTTCTGCCGCTGCGGCGCCCCGCTGGCATGGCATCGTAACTGCGCCAACCACTGATAACCGCCGTGGGATTTTCTTGTGCCTGCGCTAAAAACACGGACACATCGTTGAGATCATGCTGGCCATCCGCATCAACTTGCAATGCGTGGGTGTAGCCTTGAATCTGTGCATAAGCCAAGCCATGACAAACTGCCGCGCCCTTGCCGGAATTTTGCGCCAAACGCTGCAGGCTAATCCAATCATGCTGTTGCGCCAAATCATTTAGCACTTGCGCGCAATCTGCATCGCTACCATCATCTATCACTATGCACGGCAAATTAAATTCATGCAGACGCAACAGCACTATCGCAATTTTTTGCTGATGGTTGAATACGGGAATAATGGCGCAAGGCTTGAATGATATGCTATTCATTGATCGGCTTGCGCATAGATCAAGCGCCCTTGTGAATAGATTAGTTGCTGCCGCGGAGATAATTGTTGCGGCGAATGAAAACAAAAATTTGCGCTATTTTTTTCAATATCAAAATCAATATGCAGCAGGATTTGCGTATTAGGCTGAATGGGGCAGGTAAATTTTAGCCGTTCAACATTCATCACCGGTGCAGTCAGCCCTAAAAACTCGCGCGCATAATGCACCGCCCAACTAAGCTGCACTACACCCGGCAGGATTGGAAATTCTTGAAAATGACCCGTGAAGTAACAGAGGTTTTCAGACACATACAATGTTAAGTCGAACGAATGTGCAGAAATGGTAGAGCTGATAATTTCTGGATGTAAAATCTCTGTGATAACGGCGTTAGTTGCCGCCATCGAATTGCTTACCTTGGTTAGTCATTGATTCAGCACTATTATCAATAGGCCGATTTAGCAGCTCAAATACAGCATCAACAATGTCTTGCACTGTACGCACTTGCTTGAAGTCAGAAGGCTGAATGCGGCGCCCGGTAAACTCCTTGAGTTTTACGGTTAAATCCACAGCATCAATACTGTCAATATCCAGATCTTCGTAAAGATTAGCGCCCGGAGTAATATCTTCGGGAGCAACTTCAAACAAAGAAACGAGCGTATCTTGCAGAAAGTTGTAGATTTTTTCTTTGGTAAACATGACTAATTCGTCCATTAGTAAGAGCGCGGCAGTTTATCAGATGCGCTGGCGAATGCCCAACGCTTACCGTAGTTTACCGGGTATCAATATGCTTCGAAAATGTTGTGCTCAGCATCAACCTTAAGCCAGCGTGCAGCGGCTGAGGTTTGAAAAATACTATCAATGGCCCGCCACTCAATAATCGCGTTTTTGTTTGGGTTATTTTTATTTGGGCTATTTGTGTTTGTCTTAGGAGTAACGTCTTCAAGCCAGATCCAGCGACTAATAAGCTCTAGCTCTTCATCAACCCACGCCAGCAACGCAGATTGTGTAAAGCTGTGTAAGAGCGCTAACTCACCGCGTTGACGGTCACCGTAAGCCGTTGAATAACCATCGCCATGCCAACCTATTGCCGTACCAAGCGCGTTGAAAAGCTGACCCGGTTGCGTTTGCATGAACGTAAACGGCATAGGCAAATATTCGCAGGCTTGCTCTAACGCCGAGCGCGTGGCAGCAATGGTGCCATATTCACTATAAACCCTGAGCGACACTTCGCTGGATAACTGAAATTGGCCCGATTTTTTTAAACAACTTAAAGCCCCAAACATACCAAGTTCACACCAACGTGACAATCTACGCGGCTTACTCCCCAGCAAATCAATAAGCTGTTCCCTCCAGTTACTTTCTGGAGGCAAGTTGTGGCAAGCCTTGATGTGAAAAACTCTGGCTTGCATATTAGGCCTCCCTATCTTCAAGAGCGATGCCGGTATGGCTCCCGCCGAAACCTAAATTACAAACCAAAATATGTTTCGGCTGGATTGGCAATTCCGCAGCAAAATTAACGCCTAAACCAGCATCAAGGCTGTTTGCATCGAGTGCAAGATTAGGCCATTGCTGCCGCTCAAGAATAGTCAACAGCAAAGCAATTTCGGCTGCGCCGGAGGCTCCTAGCGTATGGCCAAGAAAGGTTTTGAGCGATAATAATGGTGGAGCTGGTGAGAAAAAATTACGCAGCGCTTCGGCTTCTATGGCGTCGTTGGGAATGCTACCAGCGGCTTGCACCTTGATCAGATCGATTTGCACGGCGTCCAATTGTGCCTGCTCTAATGTTTGCTGCAACATGGATTGATAAGCAGTTGTGCTAGCGCCGCTGACTTGGCTGCTGTCGATTACTTGTGCGCCACCGGTTATCCGCCAGCGACTTGCCTGTTTGGATAAACGTAATGCCGCCACCGCCTCCCCCAACACCAAACCATTGCGACCAGCAGCAAAAGGCTTTGCTTTTTCGGGCGATAACAACTGCATTCCGGCAAAACCCGCTAGTGTTAATTGATTTTCTAGCTCCAGGCCAATGATTAATGCATCTTCAATTAATCCTGACTGTATTGCATGCTGTGCCGCCAACATGGCATTTAAACTGGAGGTGCAGGCGGTATTGATCCAGAACACTGGCCCTTGCCAGTCGAGGATTTTACCCAAATCAGAAAGAAAACCCGGCAGGCTTTTGGCGTAGTCTTCCCCCGCCTCCATCGCACCCACATTAACGGATGAGCTGGCGAGATAAAGTCCACCCATTTTATTGACGTTACCCGCTTCGGCTGCGACCTGGCGAACTAAAGTTTGACAACGCTCATGCCAGGTGACGGAACTGCTGGAGGCTGCGAGTGGGATGGCGTAAAAGGGAACCTGATATTCCAATCCTTTGATGGATCTTGGTTGTGGTTCGGGTGGGTTTTGCAGTTGCTCTATTGCTGCGTTTAAATCAGCACCCATACTGGACGCCAAACCAAAACCAGAGATATAAATGGCAGTCATTGCGCTAACAAGGCCGCTAACTGGTTGATTGATCCCAGCGCACGCCGAGTCTCTTTACTGTCATTTAAGCGAATTCCATAACGCTTTTGAATAGCCATTGAAATCTGTAGAGCATCGATTGAATCTAACTCCAGGCGCGAACCATCGCCAAACAAAACTTCATCAGCACTTAGGCCACCGCTAGGTTCAGCTTTTTCAGCGGCTTCCAAGATGAGGTTTTTGAGCTCTTCGATATCGATAATCATGATTTTTTAACACGAAAAATAGAGTAAGCCAATGCGATAGCTATTATCGCCAGTAAGAGTAAATGTGCAGCCTCAACACGAATGCTGACTAGATCACCACCGCGCAATAACACATCCAACAAACCTTCCAGGGCCCAGTTCATGGGTGAAAAATGTGATAGGTTTTGCATCGCAAGTGGCATCACAAACGTTGGTACCATGATGCCGCCGATAGCGGCCATCAATATATTCAGCATGGGACCAATGGCCGACACTTGTGCCTGACTGCGCACGATAGTCGCGACCAACAACGCCAGGCTAATCGCCGCGAGACTGATGCTGAGCAACATCGCCAGCAGCGCTAAATAATTAATGCCTGCGAGCGAAAGCGCATCGCCGCCCAATAACGGGATGATATAAATTCCCACCCCTAACATCAGCGCAGCTTGAAAACAATTGATCAGCATAAACGGTAATATTTTGGCTACCAATAAAATGAGTGGGCTAGCACCGAGGCTGAGCAAACGATTTAATGCGCCGCAGCTGCGCTCTTCCACAAATAAACCGGCAATCGTAGTCACTACAAAAAACATCCCGAACACCAACCACGCCGGGACATTATGTTGTACTGAGGTTGGTCGTGGACCGGCGCTAATTCGCTCGGCGCTCGCAATATTGGCCCCACTTAGCGCATCAGCATTCAGCGTTTTTTTACCTGCATCCAAGCCTGGCATTCCCTCTGTGGGTTCACTCAAGCCAGGGACATTTAAATTCGATGAGCTTGGCTCAGGCAAATTACGGAACATAGCTTCGACACGCACGCCAGCTGCTATCGCCTGAATCCGGGCGCGCAATGAGGCAAACACCCCCGCATCAATCCCCGGTTCAGTTAGCAAAAGAATACGCTGATGATCAGGTTTTTCGGTAAGGGATAGATCCCTGCTTGCGCTTTGCTCAAGCTTAATGATGTATTTAAGCTGGCCTTCACGCAGTGCTTTTTGCCAATCTGAGGGGAGCGCAACGGGCTTACCGTTATCTTTTTCCCAATGTTTCAGTAACTCGGCACTAAGCGCCTCTTTATCTTCATCAAGCACTGACCATGTCAGGTTATCAACATGCGGTGAATAGACATCTTTGAGCGCCATAGACATGACGATAATAAAAATCACCGGCAATACAAACAGCGCCGCCAAGCCATGAATATCGCGGCTAAGGGCGAGTAATTCTTTGCGAATCAAGGCCAATAACATGATTAATCTCGCAGCGAACGTTGAGTCAGCTGCATAAACAGTTGCTCAAGATTAAAACGGCCAAATTCGGCATGGGTGATTTGCGCTCCCGCTTTTTCTAGCGCAGCTAACGCTTGGCTGGGCGTAAACTGCGCATCCAATAATAGTTGTTGCGTTGAGTGCGCTACACGGGCGGGAATTTCGCCATAACCCTGCAAGGCTTGCTGTACGCTTTCAGGACTCAGCCCGATTTGCGCAAAGGTTAATAGCGCTTGGCCCTGAGCGAGCAAATCGTCCAGGCTGCCCTGGCGCAACACCTTGCCGTGGTCGATAATGACTACACGTTTAGCCAATGCTTCCACCTCTTCCATGTAGTGCGAGGTATAAATCACCCCCACACCATTCGCAGCAAGCTGTTGTACGGCGTCCAATAAAAATGCCCGCGACTGTGGATCAACACCTACGGTGGGCTCATCGAGCAAAATGTATTGAGGGTCAGACAGGGTAGCAATGGCCAAGTTGAGCCTACGTTTTAGGCCACCAGACAGTGTTTGCGCCTGTTGTTGGCTAAATTGCTCAAGTTGCGCAAATACTAAAGCTCGCGCAATGCGTGCGGAAAGATTTTTGGTGGTGCTAATTGAGCCAAAACACTGAAGGTTTTCTCGTACACTCAAGGTGGGATAAAAAGCATATTCTTGTGGAGCGACGGCAATGGATGCGGGATTTTTGTACCTTGCTTGCGCAAGGGTTTCACCGTTTACACTGACACTACCTTGTTGAATGGGTAAAATACCCGCCAAGTGGGAGATAAGCGTGGTTTTACCCGCGCCATTGGGGCCAAGCAAGCCCAATATTTCACCGCGTTGTAGCTCAAAAGATACGCCCGCAAGCGCCGGTTGAGGCGCCTTTGGATAACGAAAATGCACATCGTTAAGCGTCAGCATTACTGCGCTGCATCTCTTAATCTAACGAAGAAAGCTGCTTCAACAGTAGCGCGATCCAACAACAAATCAGCCAGTTTGTTAGGATCCATCGCATCGCGACCTTTCACCATACGCGCAGTAGCCAACGCAAATGCTCGCCAACCGTCACCGATCAAAGTTAGCTCATCCGCCAATTCTGCAAGACGTGGGCGATTAGTCACTACAGCAGCTTCTTGCAAAAAGGCAGCATAAACAAAACGGAAGCCTGCGCCGCCCGTGCCTATCTCCTCCTGCATGCGAATAATATGGCCGACAAAGGCGTTGGTCTCTGCGGAAAGAGCAGGAAGTTTACGAATTTTTTTGGCCAACATCCGCATGCCGCGAATACCCACAATCGGGATAGGACCCAGCATAATTTTACAATTCTTGCGGATGGCGCCGAGCACGGCTTCCGGTTGCACACCATTATTGCCAATGGTTTTTGGATAATAAAGCATACCTTTGGGAGCAAGTGCACCTTTGGCAAAACGAGCGCGTTGTAAATCGGCAGAGGCGCAGCGTACCGTGGTTTCAAAGACGGGATCACTAATTAAATAGTCATCGCCTTCACGTCCGTACACCAACAAATTGTGGCCATTAAAGTGGAAACGCATATCTTCAGGAAAGTAAGGCAACCAATAGACCGAAGATTGCAAGCCAACCACTTTACCTTGCGCAAGCAGCTCATCTAATCTTGCTTTACCTGCATCCGGTTTGCTAAAAGTTTCAAACGCAAAAATGGCATTTAACGGCTTCGCCAAACCTTTGATAATAAAACGCGGCGGCATACGGTAAGCAATTAGCGGCATACCACCCATTTTAATAAAAGGGAGATAAGCAAAAGACAGTGCAGCAGACAGCCCAAAGGCCATAGCTTCCGAAATGGTCACGCCTTGATGGCGAAGGAGTGATGAAATAACACCACTTTCGCAATGCGCAGCGTGTTGGTGCTGAAAGGTGGTTTGCGCAACAGGCGTTTGATTCATAGCGGCTTGATTCATGGCAGTGACTTCAATTGGTCGATGGACATACCCAAAGCATCAGCGTAAACACTGAGCAATTTTTGCGAGAGTTTGGCAAAGCCTAATGGCTGCAGGTGACGACGAACGCGCCATTGCCATAAACCGGTGCTTTGAGCCAGCAAACCTAGATCCATACGCTTTTCGTACATCCAATATTCCAAAGGCGAGCCTATGCCGGCTTTGGCGCTAACCAAGGCAGCACTGGCTTGTTCTTTTAACGCATCCACCGCTTGCATGGTCACGATTTCTTCGACTTCCCAGCCTTGACTGGCTACCGCAACCATTTGGCCGTTGTCAGCACGGGCGTACACAGCTTTGCGTACACCGGCGAGGGTTGCATTGCCTTCCTGTGGTACTTCGTGAATATTCATTCAAATGCCTCAAGGTTTATTTACACGACATCAACATTTTCTAGACTGCTTCTAGATAAGCAAACCCACTGGAAAAGCGGCCAGATTCAGGAATATACATTAAGATTTTTTGGCCTTTTTGAATTCGCCCCGAACGGAATAGCTCGTCCAGCATAATATAGGGCGAAGCCGAACCCGTGTTGCCACAGGTAGTTAAATTGGTAAACCACTTGGCAGGATCTATAGTAAACCCAACATCAGTGAGCTGCTTTGCCACCGGCTCGGCAAAATACATGGATGAAAAATGCGGTAAGAACCAATCTACATCCTCACTACTTAACTTATATTTGGCCTGAATGGCTTTGATTGGTTCGCCTACTGTCAATTGAATCACGTTATCGTTCAGCAGGCGCACATCTTGTTTGATGGCAAAAATAGATTGTTCAATA
>JAYTSJ010000126.1:0-19496 GCA_043745725.1 Gammaproteobacteria bacterium
CCATTTTGAAGTGCCATATGAGTTTTCGCTTTTATTGTTACCAAACCATTGTAAGTAACATAATTACAACCGGCACAGGCAGTACCTATAAGATCCTTATTGGTCGCATCAGCGCCGAATTGAGCAATGATTTGTTTAAAGGTGTAATTTTGCGCGTAAGTGCCAAAACCATATCCATAAAAAGGCACGCCAAGCACGAGCTTGTCTTGACTAAGGCCACGCTTTTTCCATAAATCGACATCAGCAACCGCTTGATTGTAAGTTGAGTGCTCAACACCCGGAGTTCCCCAGCTTGGCCCTATGGCATCGTAGGACATGATATTTACATAATTAAAATACTGAATTGAAGAAACTGGAATCATTCCGCCCACATAAGATGCCGTTGCGCAGCTTAATAATTTTTCTCGTGCTTTTAACTTACTGGATAGTGATTCAACAAATGGGGTGTAATTATTTGCATTATCGATTTTAGTTAGCAGCTCGCCTTCAATATCGATATCGATTCCATCCATGTTAAAATCATCAACGTATTTGATTAAGTTATCGACTAAATTTTCGCGATTGCTGGACTGAAGTAAAGTGGCCCAATTACCAGAACAGGCAGGAATCACGCCGCCCGCGACTGACACTAAAACTTTCACACCAGCCAAGTGTGCTTTATTCACCACATAACGAAGATCATTTGCTAGCGTGGCAGAGCCCTCCATGCAAAGCATAGTGTCATTATTAATTAGCGCACCATTACTGTCAGGATTCAAAAAAGCAATATTGATATGAGAAAGTTTTGTGAGATCGGTAGCATCGATAGTAGCTGTTAAATTGCTAAAGGTTGGCATATAGCCAATAACTTTGGCATCAGCCAAAGCAAAAGATGGCGCAAATATAATGAGGAAAATGCATGCAATTTGCCTGAATTTAAAATGATGGTTAATGCTCGAAAATATTCGCCACTGGCCAAGAGTAAAGTTACTATAAAATGTACGCTGGTCACCACTACTCATAAAATTATTCTCCAACAAATAACTGTGCGCCGATTAAATTAACGCTGCATTGAAACAAAAGCAGATCACCCAATATGCTGCTGGCGATAATGACTTGGCGGGACACCAACGGATTTTTTAAATGCCTGATTGAATACAGACTTACTGCTAAAACCACAATTTTTCATTATTTCAAGAATAGATAAATCCTGGCGTTGCGGATCTGTAAGTTGTTTTTTTGCTTCTTCAAGACGATAGGAGCTAATTATTTCAAAAAAATTCTTATGCAATTGGCTATTCATCGCAGTAGAAAGTAATTTAGGGGACACCTGCAATTTGGTGGCCAAACGTTCTACCGTAATATGCGGCTCCAAATAGGGCTTGTGCTCCTCCATAAAAGTTTGCAGCTTTTTAACCAGCTGTTGGTGCGGCTCAACAATAACTGGCGCGCCGCCAATAGTATGCTCTACCTTGATATCTGAAAAACCTTTGGAGTTTTGTAATAGGTAAATCACCAACATGCAAATATAAATAAAATTAAGTTGGCTCTCTATTGTGCCCATGGGGCTATCAAATCCGAAATTCGTAAGACGGGATTCTATCAGCGACAAAACTCCCCATAAACTTATAACAAAAAAACCAATTAATAATAATTTCAACCATTGTAAATCAACTTTGCTAGGCGAGAAATAATTGCTTTTTAGGTGTCGAATATATTGATAAAGCTTGTATAGAGATAGAACGCTATAAAAGAACACAGCTAACCTTTGCGCCCAGATCAGAGTTTCGAAATAAGGATTTGCAATGACTTTAGTCCAGCTATGCACATACTGTAATTTATAATCAGCATCAAACTGATGGTAAACGCTATAAATATAGAAAGGATAAATAACTGCAGGAATTAAATGATAAAGATATTTTAGTTTAAAGGTGAAATTGCGATAAATAGCTGCTTTTGTAAACCAATAAAGCAATGGCCCCTGCAGGAAAAAGGTAAAGCCAAACAGAAAGAAAAAATCGGCAGAGATCGCAGACAAAAATGCGTTTATATCGGTACTCCAATAAGTAAGAATATCGATTGTGTGCAGAGCTCCCAAGAAAAAAAATACTGCAAGCGAGACCCAATAACACTTTTTAATACGCCCTTCTTGATGGAAAAAAACCAACAATAAAGACAGCACTAAGGACAGAAAGCCGCCGAATAAGACAGCAATGTCATTAAAATTAAATAGTGTAGTTTCACCCATGACACAATTCCGATAAGGCTAGCCATGCTGTCGCACAAGGAAGCTTATTTTCTTCCTTACAAATAAACTTATGATTAGGACAAACCCTTAATCTCTAGAAAATTCAACGAACAAACACAACAATGGCAATAAAATAGCGCGCGGCCCTATTTATATATTTTATATATTATTTTTTTACCACACCAAGGCTCGGACACTCGTCACGAACACTTAATACATTTTCAAGCCAACCATTAAGACAACGTTGTCAAAATCATACCTCATTTATTTGAGATTGCCACCTTTTAATTAGATGAACAGCGATAAAAAATGGTGCTTTTTTTGCCAAGAGCCTTAATAGCGACCTGCGGACATTCCAGCTTAATGTTGCTAAAAGGCACTCAAGTGGCACATAAAAAAGCCAGAGCAGTGAGACTACTCTGGCTTTTTTATACTTTTTACACTTGGATTAGGTCGTCCAGTAAAAACATGGCTAAAACTTTAACCCGAGTTGAATATCTTTAAGCATGAAGGGCGCCCAAGCGCCATAACAAATGTATTCATTAAAACTCGCCATCCCTTGCCATCCTTTCCCGCTCTTTGCGATCTTCCTCTTCTTCTTTCGCGTGCTCAATAATGCGCATCATACTGGCGATATCCGCATCCACATTACTCGCCGCAAACGCTCCTGTAAGCTTTACATTAGGGTGCAGCTTACCGCGCTCAAATAAATCCCAAATCTCTTCCGCGTAATGAGTTACTAGCAAACCGGGAGCATATTGGCCGAAATAGGCAGTCATATTATTGATGTCGCGGGTAAGCATCATTTGCGCGTTGTTGTTACCGGCTGCATTTACCGCTTGAGGAAGGTCAATCACCACGGGGCCATGAGCATCGATTAATACATTAAATTCAGATAAGTCGCCATGAACTAAACCGGCGCAAAGCATACGCACAATTTCCATCATCATACGGCCATGATATTCAACGGCAACCTCCACATCGAAAGCAACATCGTCCAGTCGCGGTGCCGGATCGCCTTCGGCATCCACAATCAGCTCCATCACTAATACCCCATCTACAAACCAATAGGGTGTAGGTACGCGAACACCGGCTTCAGCAAGACGATAGAGGGCATCCACCTCAGCATTCAACCAGGCGTCTTCTTGTTCTTTTTGGCCAAATTTCGTGCCCTTAGCCATGGCGCGGGCGCGACGGGAATTACGCACGGTGCGGCCTTCCTGATATTGCACCGCTTGTTTAAAGCTGCGTTTATTGGCTTCTTTGTAGACTTTTGCGCAGCGTACTTCGTCGCCACAGAGCACCACAAATACTTGCGCTTCTTTGCCGCTCATTAACTGAAACAGCACTTCATTTACTAAACCATCTTCAACCAATGGCACTAATCGTTTAGGTATTTTCATTAAGACTCGGAGCTTGAGATTAATTTGAGGCGTTACAACCCGCGATTATTGCATAGCATCAGCGCTAATACACTCCATTTCACGCTGGACTATTTTATGAATAACGACACTATTTTATGAATAACGACACTATACCCATCACACTAACGCTCAGCAGAGATACACCCAGCACGCGATAAAAAACGTGCGGATCACCATCGACGATTTTTTGATGAAAACGTAAACCAAGCAAATGCCCTACCGTTGCCGCAGGCAATAACCATAAATGATGGATAAGCTGCAAATCTACACCGACATATAGAAATGCACTCATTTTTATCACAACCAAAATAAACCAAAGCACAAACAAAGTATCGCGCAATTGGTGTTTGGCGACATGCGTTGCAAACACCGAGATAATTAAAGGTGCACCGATAAGTGATGTACCGCTGATATAGGCGCCAAGAATTAAAAATATTTTATCCAGCAATGGGCTTTTACTTTTAAAGGGTTTATTTAAAATATAAGAAACAGAATACACAGAAACAATACTGAAAATAATTCCCGTCATAATACTTGCAGGAATAGTTAACAAACCCGCCACACCAATTAATTTTGGGATGATCATTACCTTCAAGGATTTCTTCAAATAGGCCCAATCAATAGTGCCATTATCTTGATTTATTGTCGTGCCATCACGCTCTTGCAGTTGCTGTTGTTCGCGATGTTTTTGATAATTTTGCCACACAGTAATGGATGAAAAAAATAATAAATGTACCGCAATTATCGGCAAATACACTAAGGGATGATTATCAATGATTAACAAGAATGGCAGCGACATTACCGCGCCACCAAAACCTAACCCAGAGCGCACAAACCCGCTCCACACAAAAATTAACGCTATCAACAGGTATTGATAGTTTTGTAAATCAGCCATAACACATAAACTCTTAAAAAGAAAAAGGGAGCAGCGCTCCCTTTCGTTAGTCGTTGCGAATAGTTGCGAACCAGAAAATATTATTGGCGTGATCCGTTATTTTCGTTGTCTTTCATTTTCGTTACCTCCTATTTTCGTTGCCTCCTATTTTCGTTGCCTCCTATTTTCGTTGATAGCTCGCCTCAATCTTTGTTTTCGCTAGCGTATGAAAATGTAGATTAAAACCTACTACTGCCGGTGTTGCATCCGCAGTTAAGGGCAAATTATCTACATCTAATGCATAAAGTGTAAATTGATAACGATGCACTTTATCACCCTGCGGAGGACAAGCACCCATAAAGCCCGCCACCCCCACATCCGTCCGACTTTGAATCGCACCGGCGGGCAATGTTGCCGCGGCATTCACCCCCACACCTTGCGGTAAGCTCGTAGCGGTCGCAGGAATATTAAACACCACCCAATGCCAAAAGCCGCTGCCCGTTGGCGCATCAGGATCGTACACCGTTAATGCAAAACTGCGCGTATTTACAGGAGCATTCTGCCAGGTTAATGCTGGCGAAATATTTTTACCGGCACAACCAAAACTGTTGGCAACTTGATCTATGGTTAAGGCTTGGCCAGATTTAATATCGCGACTACTGAGCACAAATTTTTTCTCAGCGTAAGCAACATTGGTAATAACCGCTTGTGCCAATAACACAGTCACTACTACTAATTTTTTTAGCATAGCATTTCTCCTTTAATGAATATTAATGAACCAACTGATTACTACAAACAAAGACTAGCTTTTCAGCAACAACCAAATTATTACACCTCACTTATTTAATTTTTTTCTGGCACCACGTCAAGCTTGCAGTGGGCGAAGTAAAACTAACGCAAGAAGCGCCATATCTGTGAACGACCGCAAAGCCAGCTTCGCTCGCTATTTTTTTACCGGCACAGAGGGAACACATTAGCAAATTTTACAATACAGCAACAACTTATTCGTTTACCAAAAAGACTTACTGCGAATAACTAAAGCTCATCACGGCTATTCCAATTTTGCGCCGATGCTTTATATTGCCAAGACTTAAGTGCATAGCCCGTGCACCTCGCTTTAGTTCGGTATTTTGTCGTGACCACCACTTCCTCCACTCAATCACCCAGCCTTATAACGCAAACACTACAAGAGTGGAAAACACTTGCACAATTAGGTGCACCCATTCTTATCGCACAGTTAGCGCAAATGGCGAATGGGGTCATTGACACAATGATGGCAGGGCATGCCAGTGCGCGCGATTTGGCGGCAGTAGGTATCGGTACAGGACTATGGATTCCTGTGCTGTTATTTTTTATTGGTACATTAAGCTCAATGCAACCCTTAATCTCCGGGTATCGCGGGGCAGAAAATTTTTCTCGCATAATGCCGCTAACATGGCAAGGTATTTACCTGGCATTGATTGGATCACTGATAACGGCCCTACCGCTCACCCATGTGCGCCCAATGCTAGAAATACTGCAGCTGGATCTCCAAACCACCAATATAGCTCAAGGATATTTAAATGCGCTGGTGTTAGGTGTGCCTGCAGTTCTGCTGCTAAATGCACTGCGCGGTTTAACCGATGGGCTTGGTCACACGCGTATCATCATGGCATTTTCACTGCTTAGCACCTTACTCAACTTGCCACTGAATTACATTTTTATTTTTGGCAAGTTAGGAATGCCTGCCATGGGCGGCGTAGGTTGCGGCTGGGCAACCACGCTCTCTAATTGGATTGCACTGGTCGCGCTACTGGCTTATCTCAATCGCAGCAAAGCCTATCAAGCTTTTCATTTAATTAGCGATTGGGCGAAACCGAACTGGCAAGACATCAAACATATTTTGCATTTAGGTTTACCTATTGGTTTGACGATGTTTGTGGAAGTCAGCATGTTCTGCATGATTGCACTATTTTTATCACCGCTAGGGCCCACCGTCATTGCTGGACATCAAATCGTGCTCAACGCAGTTTCATTATTTTTTATGGTACCGCTGAGTTTAGGCATGGCACTTACTTTACGCGTGAGTTTTTTATTAGGCGCTAAAGAAAATGTTAAAGCCCGCTTGCTATCGCGCAGTGCAATATTTTTAGCATTAGGGATTGCTTGTATTAATGCACCCTTTTTATTTTTTGGCCGCAAGTTTATCGCGCAACTCTACACCGATGATGTAGCAGTACAAACCATAGCGGTGCAATTGCTCACCCTCGGTGCGATTTTTCAAATCGTTGATGTTATTCAAGTCACTATGATTAACTTGCTGCGCGGTTACAAAGATACCAAGCTTCCCATGTTCATTATGTTATTTTCATTTTGGGGAGTTTGTTTACCGCTAGGGTATGTGTTGACCTTTAAAAGTTGGCTGCATACGCCGCTCGGTGCCGCAGGTTTTTGGACAGCATTAATTGTGGGATTAAGCTGCGCGGCGTGCTTGTTAACGCTGCGAATGTTTGGTTTTACCGCTAAAAATTAAGGTCTAAAAATTAAAGTCTAAAAATAGATAACACATCCGCAATTGAACTCAACACCCTATTTTGTAGGCGGGTTATACTGCGAGCAATCAATCGCTTTATACAAATTAGAGGAATAATTATGTCGACGTTTTGGAGCCAGGTGGTACGCGAGCTGGAACCCTATGTTCCCGGTGAGCAACCCCAAATAGATGGATTAATCAAACTCAATACTAACGAGAGTCCTTACCCTCCGTCACCTGAAGTATTGAAGTTAATGACTCAGGATGCGATTGAGCGTTTGCGTCTTTATCCCGATCCCAATTCCAAAAAACTAAAAACTACCATCGCCAACTATTACGGTGTTACGACGGAGCAAGTATTTGTCGGCAATGGTTCTGATGAAGTTTTGGCGCTTGCTTTTATGGCATTTTTTCAACAGTCCCAACCGCTGTTGTTCCCCGATATTAGTTACAGCTTTTATCCCGCTTATTGCAAATTATTTGGCATTAACGCACAACAAATTCCACTGCAGAATGATTTCACCATAGACTTCACGCATTATGAAAAACCCAATGGCGGTATTATTTTTCCAAACCCTAATGCCCCCACAGCCATCGGCAAACCCTTGGCAGAAATTGAAATGTTACTACAAAAAAATACCCAATCAGTTGTTATTGTCGATGAAGCTTATGTCGATTTTGGCGGCGAAACAGCCGTTGGCTTAGTAAACAAATATCCTAATTTATTAGTAGTACAAACCTTATCTAAATCGCGCTCACTCGCAGGTGCACGCGTAGGGTTTGCAATTGGCAATAGCGATTTAATTACTGGACTTGATCGCGTGAAAAATTCATTTAACTCTTATCCGCTAGACCGCTTGGCCGAAGCAGCAACAATTGCCGCATTTGAAGATGATAGTTACTTTCAAACTTGCCGCGCTAAAATTATCACCACAAGGGATTGGACCGCGAAAGAGTTAGCGGCGTTAGGCTTTATTGTATTACCGTCACAGGCCAACTTCCTATTTGCCAAACCAGCGAACAACAATGCCGTAGAAATAACACAGAAACTGCGCGAACATAAAATTCTGGTGCGTCATTTTAACGCGCCGCGCATTAATGAATTTTTACGTATTACCATTGGCACAGACGCACAAATGCAACAACTTATCAGCGTACTAAAAACGCTGTAGTGCTTCCTCAAAACAAAAAAGCCTGAATATAAATTCAGGCTTTTTAAACTTTTCTATTCAATTAGCAAGCAGCACTACATCCTCTCTGCTTGTATTAATTGTTTGTGCCAGAAGTACCCTTAATCATAATTTTTATACATTCCAAGCCATTGCAATAGTTGCGATAGCTCTTTATTGCAATGGCAAAGCTTGATGTCTGCTCGCTCTCAGCCTTTTTGCTCTTTAAACAATAACAACATACCTACTCCCATCAAACTGATTGTGGGCGCATGAGTAAAATTAAATTCAACTGAACGCGGTGTTTGCCATCTAGCCCTCCAGACCAAAATTCTGTAAGTTTTTTGCCTATACAAAGCTCAAACCCACGCTTATCGGTGCTGAATGAATGGCACCGTAATTATCAAAGCTTACATAAGGTTTTGAAAAAGGCAGATTGTATGTTTTTAACACAGCCTAATTGGCTATTTAAAACCCAAAATAAGCGGCCCGGCAGTTTTTTATTACAGACATAGGTACAGTTTTTGTTTATGATGAGGAAAAAGTATAAAGCTGTATGTCACAACAACTTCTCCACCAAACAAATAAGCAAAGGCTAATAGCAATTCAAGCCGGTTTACGGCGCTGGAAGATGTTTGCAAGGTCGCAGTTACCCTTAAGTAGCGCCCCTAGTTGAGAATAATTATTTGAACGGTAACCGTCCACTCTTTGGCCTGAAGCCCGCTCGCGGTTATTACAATTAACATTAAATGATCCAAGCAGCAGAAAACACACCTACTGCTAGACAATCAAACCAGTGGATAACTATGCAAAATAAAAACAATGTAGTTACATTATTTAAAAAAATTCAGCATTTATTTGGCGATTTAAATCATACACACATCACCGAGCGCTTCCATTTAACAGAGCAAGCGCTTTGGGCAAGTGAAACCTCTTTAAATGCGATTTTACGCTACTCTCCCGCATTAATTTCCGTAAAAGATCTCGATGGTAACGTTGTACTTGCGAGCGATCATTTCAACCTCATGGCCAACATTGATGACTCTGGATTTGTGGGTAAAAATGTATTTGATGTGTACCCCAAAGATGTAGCCCAATCCATGTGGGATATCGATATTGCAACGAAAACCAATCAGCAAACTTATGAAGTAGAACTGGATTTAATGCATAAAGATGGGAGCATGCATACCTACTTGATCATGAAGTTTCCGTTGCGCAATAAAGACAATAAAATATTTGGTATTTGTACTATCGGCACGGACATCTCAGAACGCAAGCTAGCTGAAAATGCACTGCGCGAACAACAATCACGCCTCAATTACATGGCATTCCACGACTCCCTCACATCACTGCCCAACCGCTCACTATTTTACGACCGCATTTATCATGGCCTAGCACGGTCACGTCGCAGCAACAGCAAAATTGCGCTTATTTTGTTGGATATTGACCGCTTCAAAAATATTAACGATAGCCTCGGCCACGATGCTGGCGATCTGCTGTTAAAAGCTTTTGCCGGGCGTTTGAGCGAAGGTGTACGCGATATGGATACTGTTGCGCGCCTCGGTGGCGATGAATTCGTGGTGGTACTCGAATGCTTACACAGCATTGAAGATATAGTATTGGTCGCCAACAAACTTCTTACTAATCTCGCCCGCCCGATTGACATCAATGGTCATGACATTAGCACTACGGTAAGCATGGGGATTAGTATATTTCCTGATGACGGTATGGATACTGATGAGCTGTTGAAAAATGCCGACGTCGCCATGTATAAGGCTAAAGAAGCAGGTAAAAACAATTATCAGTTTTACACCAAGGGAATGAATGCAACAGCCGTAAATTATTTGTTACTAGAAAACGATTTACGCCGCGCTCTGGAACAAGAGCAACTAACACTACACTACCAACCACAAATTGATTTATATACAGGTAATTTGATGGGCGTAGAAGCGCTGGTACGCTGGCAACACCCTGTTCGCGGCTTGATTTCCCCAGCACACTTTATTCCGCTCGCCGAAGAGACTGGCTTAATAGTTCCCATCGGCGAGTGGGTATTACGCGAAGCTTGTCGCCAACAGAAGCGTTGGTTGGTTGCCGGCAAATATGTAGGGAAAGTCGCGGTCAATCTTTCGCCACGCCAATTTCGCCAAAAGAACTTTCCAGGTAAAGTGGAAACGATTTTACGTGAAGCCCAATTAGGGCCAGAGCACCTTGAGCTTGAAATTACTGAAAGTTGTGCGATGGAACATGCAGGCGAGACCATCAACCAACTCAACCAACTCAACAAAATGGGCCTATATTTATCAATTGATGATTTTGGTACTGGCTATTCGTCACTTGCTTATTTGCAACGTTTTCCCATTCAAAAGCTAAAAATTGATCGCAGCTTTGTCAATGATATTCACGATGATGGTAACGACGCTACCATTGCCAAAACTATTATTGGTTTAGCTCACAGTATGAAATTGCGGGTAGTTGCCGAAGGGGTAGAAACCCAATACCAAGCCGAATGGTTACGAGTGCAAGGGTGTGATCAAGCACAAGGATTCCTTTACGCAAAACCCATGTCAGCCAAGCTATTCGATAGTTATTTCCACAACGGGCGTTTTTGCTTTGATGGAATGCCAGCGCCGCTAGATGACTGCAAAGTGAGCGCTTAAAAACCCACATTGCATTCAACAAAAGCTTCACCTCACCCCTTACCACGGGTTTTATTATTGTGTGGGCGCGCATTTTCTTCGATAAATGCAACCATCAAATCAGCGATATTTTTTTTAGTCGTGGCTTCAATTCCTTCCAAACCCGGCGACGAATTTACCTCCATCACCAATGGCCCACGGCTGGAACGCAACAGGTCAACGCCCGCCACATGCAAGCCCATAGTCTGCGCAGCTTTAATAGCCGTAGTTCGCTCTGCAGGTGTTAGCTTGGTGATTTTGGCACTGCCGCCGCGATGCAAGTTAGAGCGGAACTCGCCTTCTTGAGCAGTGCGTTGCATGGAGGCAACTATTTTTCCCCCTATCACGAAACAGCGCACATCGCTACCATTAGCTTCCTTGATAAATTCTTGCACCAAAAATTCTGCGCGCAACTCACGAAAGGCTTCAATGACGCTTTCGGCAGCCTTGGAGGTTTCCGCCAAAACAATGCCGCGCCCCTGTGTACCTTCACAAAGTTTAAGTACCAATGGCGCGCCGCCCACTAGCGTAATTAACTCCTTAGTATTGTGAACATTGTAGGCAAAGCTGGTCTTCGGTAGACCAATCCCTTTACGGGATAGCAACTGCAATGCACGCAACTTATCGCGCGAGCGCCCCAGCGCAACCGATTCAGTAAGACAATAGACACCCATCATTTCAAATTGCCGAATCACCGCTAAACCATAATGGGTGACTGACGCACCAATACGCGGGATTACGGCATCAAACCCTAGCAACTCTTCGCCCATGTACCAAATTGCAGGATTGGCGGATGTAATATCCATGTAACACTTGAGAATATCAATAACTCGAACTTCATGACCACGTGCAATACAAGCTTCAACTAAACGTCGAGTAGAGTACAAGTGACGGTTGCGCGACAAAATAGCAATTTTCATAAAAAGTGTAGAACTCATAAAAACATTAGGGCTTAACTAAATAAAGACTTAATAAAAATTAAGGCTAAATGATTAAGAATTGATTACTTTATATCTACGAGCTAATAATTAAAGGCGGTAAAGTCCTATTACCACCCAACATAAATGACTTACTGCTATCGACTACATAATGCCGCTTTAACGCGCTGCGACCGAGTAACATCCTGAAACGCATAGTTTCACGATCTGTAAGCGTAAGCTCTATTAGCCGCCTCTGGCCACCCACTAATAAGGTGGTTTCAATAACCGGACGCATTTCGGCGCGGCCACCAGAGTCCGTCACCAAACGCATGTCTTTAACCCGCGCTTCACAATCGATGCTATTACTAGTAGATAATTGCAGGGGATGAATTCCAAAGCGCACCCATGGCGCCCCATCGCGCTCATACGGCTGTACATAATATGCGTGTAAAGCGCTGGTTTTGGCACCGGTATCGACTTTGGCCTTAATCTGACCTATGGCTAAGTCGGGCAATGCCAGCCATTCTCGCCACCCTAAAATCTTTCGCTCTAAATCCACCATTGATTCTAACTCGCTGAATATTGCCCCATTATAGAGGGGGATTGGATGAATACTTTCAGATGAATTTGAATTAGTTATAAAAGAAAATTGGGGGATTTGGATATTTTTCTTCTTTTTTGATTTAACCTATGGTAAATAGCGCGGGTCAATTTTAAGAGCACGTTTAGGTTTTAATTTTTTACACGATTGAATCGTTAAAACTTGCTCTTAATGCACCCAAACCTTTCGCTCTAATGGAGTATTCACATGTCTGTTGTTGTAGATCACTCTCAAGATTCGGATTTAATAAACGATACGAGCATAGATGCAGAAGATGATGTATCACCTAAACTGACCGGCAAAGAAGCCAGCCAGTATACCCTTGAAATGCGTCGGAAACTGGAAGACCGCTTGGAACGCAAGCGCATTAAAGATCAACTTGGTTACGATGGGCTTTCTGATCTTGAGTTTTAACGGCATAGCTCTCTAGGTTGAGCGGAAAACTTTTTTGAGCCGGAACTTTAGGTTGTGATAATGAGTTGTGTTTGTTGAGGAATACAAAAATCTTACGCAATCGAAATCTTGTTGTCATGAATTTGGGATACAGATAGAAAAAGGGGCCTTGCATCCTGCAAGCCCCCCGACCGTCCTGCGTGGGTTAGTAATCTTCCTGATTACCTCGGCATCATGCCTTACCTTTGTTAATTTCCTTACCGCAGCTTCATCCCGAAACAACAAACTCCCTAACTACGTCATCCTGATGTAGTTAACGTCCATGTATAGTGTATTTTATATATTTAGACGCCATATAAAAGTCGTTAATTGCTAAGAAACGTGTAAGACATTGACGGTAATAATGCAAAAGGCATCGCCTAAACAAGGCTTATCGTAAAATGCAAAAAAGCCAAGCAAAGGCTTGGCTTTTTTGTATTTTCTATGTCCGCTAAAATTATTCAGCTTCAACAGCTACCGCAGCTATTGGACGACCAACTAACTCAACATAAGCCATTGGTGCTTTGTCGCCTGTACGAAAACCACATTTCAAAATACGAATATAGCCACCAGGACGGGTTTCATAGCGAGGGCCTAATTGACTAAACAATTTACCCACAGCTTCTTTACTGTTTAAACGAGCAAACGCAAGACGACGATTTGCAACACTGTCTACTTTTGACAAAGTGATCAAAGGCTCAGCAAAACGACGCAACTCCTTTGCTTTTGGCAAAGTAGTTTTAATTAATTCATGTTCAACTAAAGACGTAATCATGTTGCGAAACATTGCTTTACGATGGGAAGCATTACGGTTCAGTTGACGACCGGTAAGACGATGACGCATATAAATTACCTTCAAAATGGACTGCTTTACGCAATCTCGTTAATCACCCGCACCGAAGTGAGTTCACGGGCGAACTAATAATAAAAAATTTCGAGCGGATATCGCTCACGCAAGATCCGCTCGAAATTTCGGTTTTTTAATCGTTACGTAAGCTAGCCGGGGGCCAGTTTTCTAAACGCATACCGAGAGACAATCCGCGTGAAGCGAGTACATCTTTAATTTCGGTAAGTGATTTTTTACCCAGATTTGGCGTCTTCAAGAGCTCAACTTCAGTGCGTTGAATCAAATCGCCAATGTAGTAAATATTTTCCGCTTTTAAGCAGTTTGCAGAGCGAACGGTAAGCTCCAAATCATCCACTGGGCGTAAGAGAACAGGGTCAATAGCCTCTTCTTTTTGCTCAGGTGCAGATTGTTTTTCACCTTCCAAATCAACAAACACAGCAAGCTGTTGCTGCAAAATAGTTGCCGCGCGACGAATAGCTTCTTCAGGATCAATAGTGCCGTTTGTTTCCAAATCCAACACTAATTTATCCAAGTCAGTACGCTGTTCTACACGCGCATTTTCTACGCTGTAGGCCAAACGTTTAACCGGGCTGAAAGAAGCATCCAATTGCAAACGACCAATAGCACGACTTTCGTCATCATCTTTACGACGGCTATCCGCTGGTTGATAACCACGACCACGAGCAACGGTCAAGCGCATTTTCAATTCTGAATTGCCTGTGATATTAGCAATCACGTGATCTGGATTTTTAATCTCCACATCATGATCAAGTTGTATATCCGCAGCTGTCACTAAACCAGGACCTTTCTTATTCAAAGTAAGAACCGTTTGGTCCTTACCATGCATAACAATAGCAACACCTTTAAGATTCAAAAGAATCTCAATAACGTCCTCACGAACGCCTTCAATGTCACTGTACTCATGCAAAACACCTTCGATTTCAGCTTCAATAATGGCGCAACCGGCCATTGAAGAAAGCAAAATACGACGCAATGCGTTGCCGAGTGTATGTCCAAAACCACGCTCTAAAGGCTCCAACACCACACGAGCATGAGTTGGGCTGCTTTCTGAAACGTCGATATGACGCGGAGTTAAAAATTCGTTTACTGCTGTCTGCATAGCCACACCTGTTAGCGGTTACATTAAGGATTCCGAGAGATCTCAGGCCCTTACTTAGAGTAAAGCTCTACAATGAGGTTTTCGTTGATATCAGCTGGTAAATCGCTGCGATCCGGAATGCGTTTGTATACGCCTTCTTTTTTCTCAGCACTAACATCAATCCACTCAACATTGCTGCGTTGACCAGCAAGATTAATAGCATTTTGAATACGCAGTTGTTTTTTCGCTTTTTCACGTACAGCAACCACATCGCCAGCAGCCACTTGGAAAGAAGCAACGTTAACGGTTTTGCCATTTACGCTAATTGCTTTGTGGGAGACTAATTGACGTGATTCAGCGCGTGTTGAGCCAAAGCCCATGCGATATACAACGTTATCCAAACGAGATTCGAGCAATTTCAGCAAGTTCTCACCGCTGGCGCCTTTTTGACGAGCAGCTTCTTTGTAGTAGCTACGGAATTGTTTTTCAAGAATCCCATAAATACGACGAACTTTTTGTTTTTCACGCAACTGCACACCATAGTCTGACAAACGACCACGACGTTGACCATGTTGGCCAGGTGCTGTTTCAATTTTACATTTGGAATCAAGCGCACGCGCACCACTTTTCAAGAAAAGATCGGTGCCTTCACGACGAGATAACTTACAAGTGGGTCCAATATAACGAGCCATTTTCTATTTCCCCTTACACACGACGTTTCTTCGGCGGACGACAGCCGTTGTGAGGAATCGGCGTAACGTCAGTAATGTTGGTTATTTTGTAACCAGCATTGTTCAAAGCGCGAACCGCAGATTCACGGCCTGGGCCTGGACCCTTAACTTCGACGTCAAGATTTTTTAATCCGTATTCTTTAGCAGCCTCACCAGCACGCTCAGCAGCAACCTGCGCAGCGAATGGTGTACTTTTACGCGAACCACGGAAACCTGAACCACCTGAAGTAGCCCAGCTAAGTGCATTACCCTGACGATCAGTAATCGTCACGATGGTGTTGTTAAAAGAAGCATGAATGTGTGCAACACCATCCACCACCGTCTTCTTAACTTTCTTTTTCGTTGTGGTTTTATTACTTGGCTTCGCCATAGCAATTTCTTCCTACTAATTTATTACCGTAAGTGAATGAAGGTAAGCCTAAGAATTACTTCTTAATTGGCTTACGTGGGCCTTTACGAGTACGAGCGTTTGTTTTTGTACGCTGACCACGTAACGGCAAGCTACGACGGTGACGCAAGCCACGGTAGCAACCCAAATCCATCAAACGTTTGATATTCATAGATATAACACGTCGCAAGTCACCTTCTACGGTGTGCTTGGCTACTTCAGCACGGATAGCATCCATCTGGTCTTCAGAGAGGGTGCCAATTTTGGCTTCCTCAGAAACACCAGTAGCAGAACATATCTGCCTAGCTGTGGTACGACCAATCCCATAAACATAAGTCAACGAGATAACGGCGTGTTTGTTATCTGGTATGTTTACACCAGCAATACGAGCCATTCAATTTACTCCAGTAACACTTTAAATGCGGCGCTGACAGTGTTAATCGCCACCCTCACCGCGAAAGGCGCGCAGGATAACGATAAAAACACCACAAAGCAATAGCTTGACGATTTCTCACCAAACGACAGTCAACGCCCCCTATGTCAATGCCTCCGCATCACTTACAGAAAGAAAGAGGCAGGTAGCTACAGAAGTAACTACCTGCCTCTTGCTCTTTAAGCAAGGACACCTAGAGGGCATTAACCCTGACGCTGCTTATGGCGTGGCTCAACGGCGCAAATTACACGCAGAACACCGTTGCGACGCACCATTTTACAATTGCGACAAATTTTCTTAACAGACGCACGAACTTTCATTATTCAACCTCAAAATCCTGGATTAACGAGCGTTACCGCTACCGTAACCTTTTAAGTTCGATTTCTTCATCAGCGATTCGTACTGATGAGACATCAAGTGAGCTTGTACCTGTGACATAAAGTCCATTACTACCACTACTACAATGAGTAATGAAGTACCACCCAGATAGAAAGGCACATTGGTGACCACTATTAAGGCTTGAGGTAACAAACAAACTAAGGACATATAAATAGCGCCAACAACTGTTAAGCGAGTCAAAACGCTATCGATATATTTTGCAGAATGCTCACCAGGACGAATCCCGGGAATATAAGCACCTGACTTTTTCAAATTATCTGCCACTTCTTTCGGATTAAACATCAATGCCGTGTAAAAGAAACAGAAAAACGTAATCAAACCCGAAAACAATAAAATATTAAGGGGCTGACCTGGGCCGATAGCCAAAGCAAAATCTTGTAAGAATTCTTTTACAGGGCCCTCACCACCTTGACCAAACCACTGGGCAATTGATGCGGGAAACAACAGAATACTACTAGCAAAAATTGCCGGTATAACGCCAGCCATATTAATTTTTAAAGGTAAATGGCTAGATTGCGAACCATAGCCCTGACGACCCGGTTGTCTTTTAGCGTAATTAACAGTAATTCTGCGCTGACCACGCTCGATGCGAATTACTAACCATACAACTAGCAATGCGAGAGCCGCTACAAAAAGCAAAGAAATAGGGTTTAAATCACCTTGACGAGCACTTTCAAGTGCCTGCCCAACTGCTCTTGGCATGCCAGCAACAATACCCGCAAAAATCAACATAGATATACCATTACCTATGCCGCGTTCAGTAACTTGTTCACCCAGCCACATCATAAAGACTGCACCAGTTACCAAAGAAACTACTGATGTAAAGTAATAAGCAAACCCAGCTTCACCGCCGTAAGCGTAAGAATGAAAACTTGCCGCCATGGCAAACGCCTGCACGGTTGCTAAAACAACAGTAAAATAACGCGTGTATTGGTTTATTTTTCTTCTTCCGGCATCACCTTCCTTCTTAAGCTGTTCTAAAGAAGGTGCTACAGAACTGAGCAACTGCATGATAATCGAGGCAGAAATATAGGGCATAATCCCCAAAGCCAAGATACTAATACGAGCCAAAGCACCACCCGAAAACATTTTAAACATGCCTAGGATTGTGCCTTGATTTTGATTAAATAAATTTGCAATGCGCTCAGGATCCAATCCGGGAATTGGAATATGAGTCCCCATACGGTACACCAATATAGCCAAAAAGAGAAAACGAAGGCGAGCCCAAAGCTCGCCTAAACCTTTTTGATTCGCTAACGGCATATTATTAGTGATAGCCATGAGTGTCTTACTCTTCTACAGTACCGCCAGCAGCTTCAATAGCAGCCTTAGCACCTTTGGTTACAGCCAAACCTTTTACGGTCACAGCCTTAGTTAACTCACCAGAAAGGAAGATCTTTGCACGCTTAATAATCGAGCCAACAAGATCTGCTTGCTTAAGAGTTTCTAAATCCACTAAAGAGCCTTCGACCAGATTCAATTCAGACAAACGAATCTGAGCGCTCACGCGACCAATACGTGAAGTAAAACCATACTTTGGCAAACGAATTTGTAAAGGCATTTGACCACCTTCAAATCCCGGCTTAACAGAACCACCTGAGCGCGACTTCAAACCTTTATGACCGCGACCACAAGTTTTTCCAAGACCACTACCAATACCACGGCCTACACGTTTTCTATTACGGATTCTGCCCGGTGCGGGGCTAAGAGTATTTAAACGCATCTTATTCTCCCACTACCTTGACCAGATAATTAACTTTGTTAATCATGCCGCGAACTGAAGGAGTATCTTCAACTTCAACAGTATGGTTAATGCGACGCAAGCCTAAACCTGCAACGCACGCTTTGTGATTTTTCAGGCGGTGAGCAACGCTCTTCACCTGAGTCACTGTAATCATTTTCTTAGACATGGTTTATCCACCATCGTAAATCGAAAATTCGATTAGTTCAGAATATCTTCAACACTTTTGCCACGCTTTGCAGCAACAGCTTCTGGAGAAGTCATTGCCTTAAGGGCATTAAATGTTGCACGAACAACGTTCACTGGATTAGTTGATCCGTAGATCTTGGCCAGTACGTTCTGAACGCCTGCAATTTCAAGTACAGCACGCATCGCACCACCGGCGATTACGCCAGTACCTTGAGAAGCTGGCTGCATATAAACTTTAGAGGCGCCATGCACACCCTTAATAGGATATTGCAAAGTGTCACCGTTGAGTTCAACTGTAATCATGTTGCGACGCGCTGCTTCCATAGCCTTTTGAATTGCTATGGGCACTTCGCGTGCTTTACCACGACCGAAACCTACCTTTCCACTACCATCACCAACAACTGTTAATGCGGTAAATTGGAAGATACGACCACCTTTTACAGTTTTAGCAACACGATTGACTTGTACTAATTTCTCTTGCAAGCCTTCGTTGTTGTCTTCTTCTTTCTTAGCGTATGCCATATCTTAACCTTTAGAATTCCAGACCACCTTCACGCGCAGCATCAGCCAAGGCTTTGATACGTCCGTGGTATTTAAAACCACTACGATCAAAGGCAACTCGCGTAATGCCCGCAGCTTTTCCACGCTCTGCAATCAGACTACCAACTGCTTTAGCGGCATCAGCATTGCCAGTTTTACCACTGCGTAAATCTTTGTCGAGAGTAGAGGCGCAGGCCAACACTCTTGAACCATCTTCAGCAATCAATTGTGCATATATGTGTCGTGGCGTGCGGTGAACCGACAAACGTGTGACACACAATTCGCGAATCTT
>JAYTSJ010000127.1:0-3361 GCA_043745725.1 Gammaproteobacteria bacterium
TACCCTGAAGGAAGAAGAAAAATGAAATATCAACTACGTTGGGTGGCTCCGTTATTGCTGAGTCTTGGAATAAATACGGCTTATGCCGTTGTCTATCAGGCAGAAAGTTATAACGACTTTAAAGATACTACCTCAGGTAATGCCGGTGGCGCTTACCGCTCTGACGATGTAGATATCGAAACAACATCCGACGCAGGTGGCGGTTACAATGTCGGTTGGATTGAAACCGGCGAGTGGCTTGTTTATAACAATTTCAAAATTTCAACAACGGGCAGCTACACAATCAACATGCGCGTTGCCAGCCCAAATGGCGCTACAGCAGCAGTTGACTTAAATGGCGGCACAATACCCTTGGGGGACTTTGCAATTCCTGCAACCGATGGTTGGCAAAAATGGATCACCGTATCCAAAACAGTGAATATTAATGCCGGCACCTATAACCTCGGTGTATTTGCAGCAACCTCAGGTTGGAATTTTAACTGGATCCAAATTGTTCCCAACTCCTCTTCTTCAAGTAAATCTTCCGACTCAAGTAAGTCATCATCATCAAGTGTTGCCGCTGCTGGCGGAAGAGTTACAGCAAATCCTATCGGGATTGAAAATGTAAACGACTCGCCATTAAAAGCATCCAACTACCAAGCCTTGTTGCGATTTGTTCCGCGTACATCAATCAGCATTGATCGCTTTTATTTTGGATTTAAATTACAAGGCGCAAATTGTTGGGATGCAGGCAATGCTGGTTATGGTGCAGGCGATGGCGGTCTTGTTAAAGGAACCTTAGTAGAAATTAATCAAGCTACCGGTCTGCCTTCAACACAAATCGCTTCAGAAACTGTTAACGGTTGTACTCGTCATAATGCAGCTATGGCAGAAGTTGGTGGCGGAACCACTTCTGTACTTGTGTGGGTGAATACGCCAGCAAATCTTGAAGCGGGAAAAATGTACGGTTTGATTGTAAGTAACGTTCACTCTAATCCTGCAAATAATTTCTTCTCATTCAATATGCCACTTGCAGACACATCATTAGCTGGTCCACACGCACGCAACGAATTAAATGCTAATGCAACAGGTGCCCTACTTTCACTTGATCCACGCGAACATGTGGCCTGGTCAGAAAATAACGGTAGCTCATGGCAATATGGTTCGTTGAATGGTCAGTATCGTTCTTACATGAATGATCACGATACTGCGCATCCAGCAACGCGTATGCCACAGTATGGATTCAGATTAACCAATGGAACAAAACTCGCTGGCCAACCTTACTATGCTTACAGTGATGATTGTTCGAACTGCACAACAGCATATGCAAACGCAAAATTTATGCGCGCGTTTAGCGAGCTTGGTGCATTTACCGCATCTGGAAATAACGTTGGTACTCTTACTATCACCAACACGTCCAGCGGTGAGCAATCCAGTTGTACACCATCAATTGGTTATGGTTTCCGTAAGTGTTCTCTGTCAACACCGATCACGGTTTTCCAAGGTCAAACCTACACAGTGCGCGCATCAGGCTCTGTAGAAATTATGAAAATGGATTATTCACAACGATTCTTATTTCCTGGTGTTGGAACTTCAAATGGTGAGTTACGTACCTACCAACCGAACCCAGCGAGTGAAACTAACAAAGAGGATGTACCGAGTATTTGGGCTGGACCTTACTCAACGCTTTTTCCATTACCAACTGAAAACTAATCAACAAAAAAGCCCGAGGTTGAAGAACCTACGGGCTTTTTTATTAATGATGTCTCCCTAGGTTACTACATTAATTCTATTCGTCACTTTCACTATCTGCAGCATTTTCGTCGATAGATTCCAATAGCAGAGAATCCGTTTCACTTTCACTCTCCACTAAATTAGCGTCAATCCGTTTTTTGGTTTTTGCACCCAAACGACGCAAATCATCTACACGCTTCACTAAATTGCCACGGCCTGTTTGCAAACGATTGCGGGCTAAATTATAAGCTTCTTGTGATTTCCCTAAATAATTCTGAATGGAATCCATTGCTTCTAATAACAATACAAATTGATCATGTAATGCGCCCGCCTCTTTCGCGATTTGTTCCGCGTTTTTATTTTGTTTTTCATACCGCCAAATATTTTCAACGGTGCGCAAGGTTGCCAATAAAGTTGTTGGGCTGACTAAAATGATGTGTTTGTCGTAAGCGACACGATATAAACCTGGGTCATGCTGGAGGGCGAGCAAAAATGCGGCTTCAATAGGAATAAAGATAAATACAAAATCTAATGCCTTTACTCCCTCTAATTTCTCATAATCTTTGATGCTCAGCCCTTTGATGTGATTGCGCAGCGAATTAACATGGGCATTTAAATACAACTTGCGTTCCTGCTCATCTTCTGTAGAGCAGAATTTTTCGTAATCAATAAGTGACACCTTCGAGTCAATAATAATATCTTTTTGTTCGGGTAAATGAATGATTACATCCGGCATACGACGTGAGCCATCGTCGCTGGTAAAACTCATTTGCGTGTCGTATTCGCGGCCCTTTTGCAAACCGGATTCCTCTAACAACCGCTCAAGAATCACCTCACCCCAATTGCCTTGGGTTTTATTATTCCCCTTGAGAGCTTGAGCGAGGTTAACGGCATCTTCACCAATTTTTTGCGCTTGCTTTTGAAGCTCTACAACCTGACCCGATAAACGGTTACGGTCTGCATTTTCTTTTTCATAGACATCTTCAACTTTTTTACGAAACTCATTGAGCTGTAATTTAAAAGGGTCCAAGGTATTTTCTAATAAGCTCTTACTGCTTTGCGAAAATTGTTGTTGTTTATTATCAAAAATTTTATTGGCAATATTTTCAAATTCTTTTGCCAACTCTATTTTGGCATTCTGTAATAGTGCCAACTGCTCAACGAAATTTTTACGCTCCTGTTCCAGGCGTGTGTTTAATTCTGTTGCTTCTGCGCTGACTTTTACCAACGCAGCATCTTTACTCAACAATTGTTGTTGTATTTGATGCAACTGCTGTAGCTTTTCTTTTGCTGCGGCAAGTTCCTGCAAACTAACATTTGATTGTTCTTGCAGTTGTTGATACACAAGTTTTAGTTGTGTTAACTCTTGCTTCGCCTCTTGCAATTGCTGTCTGGCTTGCAATAACTCATGCTGCATGCCAGTTTCACGCACTGCCAATTGATGAATTTCTTTTACATGCAACGACTTCAGCTCATTCTCACGTAACAGCAATGCATCCTCCTGGCGCTTACGGCTAGACGCCCGCAACAGCAAATTGGCGAAAATAAAACCAACGCCGGCAGCAATCAACACAACGAAAACAATAATAAATGGGCTATTCACAGCGGTTCCTTAATAAATAGGTTGAGAGCAAGTGACGGCTCCCCT
>JAYTSJ010000128.1:0-7988 GCA_043745725.1 Gammaproteobacteria bacterium
CCCAGCAAGGCAACATCTGGCTCAGTGAAAACCAAGTCAATATGGCCGCGCAAGCTTGGGTACATATCTGCCACTTTAACGCCGGCTTCCGCGCGCGAAGTAATCACGGTCACTTCAACGTGTGGATGTTTTGCTAACAAACGTAGCAATTCAACACCGGTGTAACCTGTACCGCCAACAATACCTGCCTTAATCACATGCAACCCCTTCATTTGCTTAATCAATAACTTCTGGGCTATGTTACCAACCTACTAGCATTAGCCATTCAAAACAGTTAGCCATAATAAGAGCCTTGGCTCTAAATCAAAAGCAAAAAGGCATAACTGAAAGTAAAAATACAGAATCCAACTTTATCCGCGGTCGGCTTGTGCGCACAACAAGCCGCTGGCCAGTGCATACTAAGTATTGGCACGACAACCTTTTGGGCAAAATAGCTATCCTTATGAGTAACCGTGCTTTGGCCATCCTTTGCTCAATCCCTGCGATCTGCATATTTTCTTGTAGATGCCGTTGCGACACCTGATAAACTGCTCAACCTTGAAGAAATACCGGCGCGGCGCGTGGATATGATCGAGTTGGACGAACAAGCTAATCTCTACCAGGCACTGCTTAATATGAACCACGCTCAAGTTGACGCTGCGTATATTGCTAACGTGCAAAAATCTGAGCTGGGGATAATTACACGTGAGCGAATCGATAACTATTACAAGCTCTAGCTGCCTTTAAATATAAGAGGACTTATGCTCTGGATAAAAGCCTTTCACATTATTTCTGTGATCACCTGGTTTGCTGCACTATTTTATTTGCCGCGTTTATTTGTTTATCACACGATGAGTGAAGATGACATGAGCCGTGAACGCTTTAAAATTATGGAACGGAAATTACTGCGTGGCATTGCCAACCCTTCCATGATTGCAGTGTTTATTCTCGGTGGCTGGATGAGTTATTTAGGTTGGAGTTATTATTCCACTCAAACCTGGTATTGGTGCAAATTAGCGTTAGTCACACTGGTGACAATTTATCACCATGCTTGCGTTGCTTATTTCAAACAACTGCGCGATGACAAATGCACAAAGAGCCATGTATTTTTCCGCTGGCTTAATGAGTTCCCTGTCTTGCTGCTAGTGGGAATTGTGATTTTGGTCGTGGTAAAACCATTTTGATTTTTTTCACAAGTATTTCGCATGAAACGCATTAACACAACAAGCTTGTACGCAATCACAGACACACAACTCATGCCCAATGAAAAACTTTTTGCGGGCGTGACAGCTGCATTGAAAGGTGGCTGCAAGTTTATACAATATCGCGACAAATCGAACAATGCCGAACAACGCTTAACTGACGCGACGCAATTATTAACTTTATGCAATCGCTACAACGCCACCTTAATTATTAATGATGATGTGCAATTGGCACAGCGAATAAATGCTCAAGGAGTTCATTTAGGTCAAGGCGATGGCGACGTGAAAGCTGCGCGTGTATTATTAGGCACCAATGCAATTATCGGCGTAACTTGTCACGATTCATTGGCGCTGGCGGAAAAAGCCATTGCGGATGGTGCGAACTATATTGCCTTCGGGCGTTTCTTTTTATCCAACACCAAACCCAATGCTCGCCCTGCGCCACTGAATTTATTGCGCGAAGCGAGAGAAAAATTTCCAAACACCATGATTGCTGCAATTGGTGGCATTACCATTGAAAACGCAAAACAAGTTTTAGATGCAGGTACAGACATGATCGCAGTTTGCCATAACTTATTTGCAGCAGAAAATATTGAACAACAAGCAACATTATTTATCAATTTATAGAAATTATTTTAGGACTTGCCATGACCCGTTCAGAAGAATTATTTGCACAAGCACAAAAACATATTCCCGGTGGTGTTAACTCCCCCGTACGCGCCTTTAGGGCCGTGGGTGGCACACCGATATTTTTTGAAAAGGCACAAGGCGCTTATGCCTGGGATGCTGATGGCAAACGCTATATTGATTACGTGCAATCCTGGGGGCCTATGGTGCTGGGTCATGCGCACCCTGATGTGATTAACGCAGTGATTGAAACCGCAAAATTTGGTTTAAGTTTTGGTGCACCAACTGAACGCGAAACCACGCTTGCAGATAAGCTATGCGCGCTAATGCCCAATATGGATATGGTGCGTTTTGTAAGCTCTGGCACCGAAGCTACAATGAGTGCGATTCGTTTAGCCCGCGCATTTACCAAGCGCGATAATATTATTAAATTTGAAGGTTGTTACCACGGCCACTCGGATTCATTGCTCATTAAAGCCGGCTCTGGCGCATTAACCATGGGCGTACCCAGCTCACCTGGTGTGCCCGCCGTGTTGGCTGATCACACCATCACTCTGGACTACAACAATTCACAACAAGTACGTGATTATTTTGCGGCGCATGGCGATAAAGTTGCGTGCATTATTGTCGAACCTGTTGTGGGCAATATGAATTGTGTTCCACCTATTAGCGGATTTTTAGAAACTTTGCGCGATGTGTGTGATCAACACGGCAGCCTATTAATTCTTGATGAAGTGATGACTGGCTTCCGTGTCAGCCATACGGGTGCACAAGGTTATTACAATATCAAAGCTGACATTACCACACTCGGCAAAGTCATCGGTGGCGGCATGCCGGTTGGTGCTTTTGGTGGCCGCCGCGACATCATGCAAATGATTGCTCCGCTAGGCCCGGTCTACCAGGCAGGCACATTATCTGGCAATCCGGTAGCTATGGCTGCAGGCTTAAAAACATTAGAGTTGTTAGAGCAAAAAGATTTTTATAAAAATATTAGCGCACGCACGACACAATTAGTTGAAGGCTTACAAAAACTTGCTGACGACGCGGGCATTCCCTTTACAACTAATCACGTAGGTAGCATGTTTGGCTTCTTCTTCACCAATGAGCCGAAAATAACTAACCTCAAACAAGTTATGGCTTGCGATATTCCGCGTTTCAATAAATTTTTTCACGGCATGTTAAAACGCGGCGTTTATTTAGCACCAGCATCTTATGAAGCTGGCTTTATGTCCGCAGCACATACGGAAGAGGATATTCAAAATACATTGCAAGCAGCGAAAGAAGTTTTTGCTGAATTAAAGCAGGTTTAGCAAATATCATAAAAATTAAAAAAGGGCTGATGATTCAGCCCTTTTTATTGAAAAATAATTAAAAATTTCGGTCTGCATTTAAGGCACTGGCCTAGCTCGTTCGTTGATGCAAATTAAATGCGAGCAATGCATCTGGCTTGTCGGTAAACACTGCATCGACTCCCAAACTTTGCAGCCAATTCCAATCATCCTCATTGTTAGCGGTATACACCCAGTTTTGCAAACCGCGTTTCCGGGCATCATCCAGCAACGCAGACGAAAGAAAGGTCAAGTGCGTGTTAAATGAGTAAGCGCGCAATGCATCACAACACTGTGCATAATCGAGCGGAATTCCTTCAATCAATACACCACGCCGTATCTGTGGCAACGCTTTTACACATTGATAAAGCTGCTGATGGTCAAAGCTCGATAGTATATATTGTTCAAAAGTAATCTGATGCGCATGACAAAAATCTGTGAGAATTTTTTGCAATGCAGGCACGCAGTTAAGGCCTTTGATTTCAATATTAAGTAATGCGCGATCGCCGACTAAAGCCAGCACGTCGTTAAGTGTGGGCAATGCCTCACCATTTTCTAAATGCTGTTCACGCACATACGTAAGCGGCAATTCAGTAATAATGCCCTGCCCCGATACTACTCTTCCCAACCTGCGATCATGGGTGACAAACAACTCACCTTCAACTTGATAAATATCGATTTCAATTGCATACACACCGAGATCCAACGCGCGAGCAATTGCCGCCAAACTATTTTCAGGTAAGGGTTGATTGTTAATTAAAGGGCCACCGCGATGCGCAATACACTTAAGTGATGACATAATATTTCTCGTAATATTTACCTAAAAACATTCATAGCTTGCGAACAGATAATACCGCTATTAAAGCATAACCTCTCGGCAAGCTAACAAGATTAATTTTATTAAATTTGCACCCGCGTGCCCAACTCGACCACCGCATTATCGGGTAAGCGGAAAAACTCTACCACTCCACTCGCGTTGCGGCTCATAGTAGCAAACATATGTTCACGCCAGCTTGCCATACCCCCGCCAGGGGTTGGAATAATTGTTTCTCGGCTTAAAAAATAACTGGTTTGAAATAATGGCACTGCAAGCCCAAATGCTTCGCAGGCTTTAAGTGCTTGAGGTACGTCCGGCGCCTCCATAAAACCAAAATGCAAAGACACTCGCCAAAAACTTCTACCTAAACTTTCCACTTCAACACGCTCGCTTTCATCCACCCAAGGTACATCTGCAAAACGCACGGTAAGAATTAAATTTCGTTCGTGCAACACTTGGTTATGTTTTAGATTGTGCAGTAACGCTTGTGGCACTGTGGTTGGGTCTGCAACTGGGTAAACTGCAACACGTGCTGCGCGTTGAATTTCATCTGGATTCAAGGTGCCAATAAATGCTTGCAAGCCTACCCCTTCTTTACGAATTGTTTCCATTAATATTTCACGACCACGACGCCAAGTCGCCATCAATAAAAATAATAGTCCGCCCAAAGCTAGGGGAAACCAGCCGCCATCTAAAAATTTAATGGCGCAGCCAGACACCAATGCTAAATCTACCAGCAGAAAAAATCCCGTAGCAAAAAATGTGAGTGGTTTTGGCAAATTCCAACTGTAACGCACCACAAAAAAAGTCAGCAAGGTAGTGATCATCATGGTTAATGTTACCGCTATGCCGTAAGCAGCTGCTAAATTTGGCGCGCTGCCAAAATAGATAACCACAACCACAACGCCTAATAATAAAATCCAATTTACTGCCGGCAAATATATTTGCCCAGCTTCATTTGCAGACGTATGTTGCACCGACATGCGCGGTAAAAAACCGAGTTGCATTGCTTGACGTGTCATAGAATAAGCGCCAGAAATAACAGCCTGTGAAGCAATAATCGCAGCAATGGTCGCAATAATAACAGCAGGCCAAATAAAAGCGACGGGAAATAAATTATAAAAAGGATTCGCAATTGCTGCAGCGTCATTCAACAACAAAGCACCCTGCCCCAAATAATTTAACGCTAATGCCGGCAACACCATTGACACCCACGCTATTTGAATTGGTTTGCGACCGAAGTGCCCCATATCGGCATAGAGTGCTTCTGCGCCAGTGAGCGCAAGTACAATTGCGCCGAGAACTGCAAACACCTGCCAGCCGCGCTCTAATAAAAATTGTATTGCACAAAGTGGATTCAGTGCTGCCAATATACTCGGAGCCTGTACAATTTGGCAGACCCCAGATATTCCCAAAATGGAAAACCATAAAATCATTAACGGCCCGAAAACTTTTCCCATTGTGCCGGTGCCTTTACGTTGCACTAAAAATAATGCAACCAAAATACCTAAGGTTATAGGCAACACAAATTGTGTCAACGTTGGCGTAACAACGCTTAAACCCTCCACGGCACCCAGTACAGAAATTGCTGGGGTGATTACGCTATCACCGTAAAAAAGTGTCGCGCCAAATAAGCCCAACAATAATAACCACGGACGCATCCGTGGATATTTATCGGTAGATTGTGCAGCCAACGCGGCCAGAGCTAACACCCCGCCCTCACCACGGTTATCTGCACGCAAAATTAACACTACGTATTTCAGCATCACCACGAGCATTAATGCCCAAATGATCGCCGAGACAGCGCCTGTAATATGCTGACTATCTAAAGCAACTCCCGTCGCAGGGCGAAAAATTTCTTGAAACGTATAAAGGGGGCTAGTACCTATATCTCCATAAACCACCCCCAAAGCGCCGAGGGTTAAGGCAGCGACGCCTTGGGTCTTATGTGCAGATTTTCTTTCGTCAACAACAGCCGATGACTGAATTAAAACGTTTTGAGATGCCATGCCAAAACTCCTCTGGCGGTTAGTGATAGAGTAAGTGTGGCATTTGGGGTATTAGGATTGCATAAGGATTGTGAATATTTATGTTCTCGCTCCCAGGGGCAGCTTAGAAGTGTATATTTAGTTTTATTAAAAAAACCATTGAGGATTAAAATGGAAACCCCCATTTTCAATATTCACGATCTTATTTTAATCATGACCTTTGCGGTAAGCGGAGTGCTTGCCATTTTTCAACCGATAGTGACTTACGAAAATCGATTCGCGAAAATATTATTAGGCACTTTTTACATTTGTATTGCTACAGACGCAGTTAGCATACTTCTATTATGGAGCGAGCACATCCACTACGGGCAGCTTGTAGCTATTTTACTGCCTTACTTTTTGGTACTAGCGTCGCTGACAAAGGGTACAACACTTTACTTGTATGTCTTAACGATTACGAAAGAGAATTATTCCTTGCAGCGTAAGGATGCCATACATTTAATTCCAGCGTTGATCAGTGTAAGCCTGCTAGGAATTTTTAGAATTGATACTCATGCTATGTTGTTCGATGTAGATGAAATGAGTTTTCTATTTGAACATATTGTTCATAGCATCTGGTATTTAATGAAGATTGTTCCTATCGGTTATGCCATTGCCGCAATTATTAGATTGTGGCGTTATCGTGCAGAGTTAAAGGATCGATATTCAGCGATTAATGACACCGCAATTAATGGATTGCATTATTTAGTGATTGGTTTTCTTTTTTCCTGGGTATGGACGCTGTCAGTAAACATTCTTGGCAACATCACCAACTGGGAAATTGTTTATACCTTTGGCATCGCAGAGAACTACATTACGTTCCTCCTTGTGATTGCCCTGTTTGCCTATAGTATTTCAACGGTAACAGCTCTTTTGAAAACAAGGGACGAAGAAAATTCAATTGCAATCGACGAGAACCCAAATGGTGCCATTATTGGTAAAATTCGTAACGGTGTAGAGATTCAAAAATTATATTTGAATCAAAGTATTAATATCGAGGATTTCGCTAAAGAAATAGGCGCGCCTTACCGCGAAGTTTCGAATGTTATTAATAAACATTTCAATACTAATTTTTTTGAATTTATTAATAACCTGCGGGTCGAGGAAGCAAAACGAATGCTAGCTGACCGCGCCTATGAAAAACTAAGTATTCTCGACATACTGCATGAATCCGGGTTTAATAGTAAATCAGCATTCCAGCGTTTTTTTAAACGCTTGACTGGCTTAACACCTAGGGAATTTCGTAAAACAGCAGGCAAGGAAGCAAGCTCCGAATAGAAATTTTAAATGTAAATTTTCATCATAAAAAATGGCACCAGAAATTGGTGCCATTTTTTGCTACCTTATTTTATTACTGCTTTTGATAAATCCGTACATATTCAATTTCATATTTAATGGGGAATATAGCATCATCGATTGGCCCACCCATATCGCCACCTAACGCCAGGTTCAGCAAAAAATACATCGGCTTATCAAATGGCCAAACAGTTGGACCATTGCCCGAGTTTTTGTAGGTGTGGTATGACTTGTTATCAACCGCAATCACCAGACTTTCCGGCGTCCAGGTCAACTGATAATTATGAAATTGACTGCAAGCATCACCAATAAAAGTTACGCTTCCATCACCATTGGTACCGATAGAAGCCGCAGTCCAAATAGTGCCCTCAATCGAAGTTGGAGCGCTACCCACCTGCTCCATAATATCGATCTCACCACTCGCTGGCCAATCACCTAAACCCAACATCCAGATGGCTGGCCATGAGCCTTTACCGCAAGGCAATTTTGCGCGAGTTTCATAATATCCATAAGTCCAAGTTGCTTTGCCATTTGTAATTAAGCGTGCAGAGGTATAAGACTGGCCACCATAATCCGGCTCAGATGTTAACGCCGTTTTACGCGCAGTAATGGTTAACTTGCCGTCCTTTACTTCGGAGTAATCGAGATTTTTTACAGCGTAATACTGTTTTTCGTTGTTGTACCAACCCGTTGCGTTTGCCTCTGAGTCGTA
>JAYTSJ010000129.1:0-3155 GCA_043745725.1 Gammaproteobacteria bacterium
TGGAAAGCAAAATAACCGGCGAACCCAATCTTATTCGGTTTCAAACCGGCAGGCGACTCAAACAGTGGGATAAAAATGTTGTTGCTATAGGCCTTTCAAGCGGGTTTCTAGAGCCCTTGGAATCCACCAGTATTCACTTAATTCAATCTGCCATAGTGCGGCTCATCAAGCTATTTCCTCACGCAGGAATAAACCCCGCAAATGCTGCGGAATACAACCAGCAATCCAATATTGAAATAGAGCAAATCCGCGACTTCCTCATTCTTCACTACCATGTGAACGAACGCGATGACAGCCTATTTTGGCAAGATTTACGCAACATGAAAACACCTGATAGCTTGGCAAAAAAAATCAGCTTATTTACCCAAACAGGAAAAATATTTCGTGAACATGAAGATCTATTTCTCGAATCCTCATGGTTACAAGTGATGATCGGCCAAGGCATTGTGCCGCAAGATTATCACCCACTCGCCAATGCAATTTCAGAAATACAACTCAAAGAAATGCTCGATAGCATGAAAAAAATTAAACAAAATCCACTTGAAAAAATACCAAGCCACGACGAGTACCTAATGCGAATTTGTGGAGCATAGCGATTGCGATAAAACATTCGTTTGACTAACAGCTTGATGAATACATTATTTTTTCACGCAATCATTTTTCCAGAAAAACCAAGAGACCTGCAAAATGCACGCTGTAAACTTCTCTAACCTTCGCCCGGCTTGCATTGCCTTGCTGATGCTTGCTAGCCCATGGCTTTATGCAGATGAAGAAAAAAAACTATCCGGATCACCAACGGTAGGCAAGCCTGTTATCTACCAAATATTTACTCGCCTTTTTGGCAACAAGAAAACCACTCATAAGTTATGGGGCACTATCGAAGAAAATGGCGTAGGAAAATTCAACGACATTAATGACCAAGCGTTAGACAGCATTAAACAACTAGGTGCAACTCATGTCTGGTATACCGGTGTTTTGCATCACGCGGTTATTCGCGATTACGCAAATTATGGCATAAGCAATGATGATCCGGATGTTGTTAAAGGTCGCGCGGGTTCACCTTATGCAGTAAAGGATTATTATAATGTTGATCCAGATTTGGCTATAGATCCAAGTCAACGCCTACAAGAATTTCAAGCGCTAATCGCACGCACGCATAAACATGGCCTGAAAGTTATTATCGATATAATTCCTAACCATGTCACACGCCAATATCACTCATTAAACAATCCTGCCGGGCAAGAAGATTTTGGTGCGAGCGATGATGCAACCGTAGAATATAAACGTGACAATAATTTTTATTACATTGTCGGTGAAAGTTTTAAAGTACCAAATTTTACAGCGCTCGGCGCTACAGAAAGCTATAAACCCTTGGGTGGCGAAGAGCATCCATTAAGTGACGGAGCATTTGCGGAGACACCTGCGAAATGGACCGGTAATGGTTCACGAAAATCACAGCCAAATGCCGACGATTGGTACGAAACAGTAAAAATTAATTATGGCGTAAAGCCAAATGGTGATCCGGATTTTCCGCGCCTGCCTGGCAATTATGCCCAAAAAAATTTCCAGCAACATGCTGCTTTTTGGCAAGATAAAAATGTACCCAATACGTGGAAAAAATTTCGCGCTATTACCGACTACTGGCTGGCAATGGGCGTAGATGGTTTTCGTTATGATATGGCAGAAATGGTGCCGGTAGAATTTTGGAGCTACCTCAACTCCTCCATTAAAACTAAAAATGCAGATGCATTTTTAATAGCTGAAGTTTATACGCCATCGCAATATCGTGATTATATTCAGCTAGGAAAAATGGATTATCTTTACGATAAAGTAGGCATCTACGATAATCTGAAAGCAATTATTCAACATAAAGGCTCAACAGATTCCATCGCCAACAATCAAAAAGAACTGCTCGATATTGAAGAGCACATGCTGCATTTTTTAGAGAACCACGATGAGCAGCGCATTGCCAGCTCTGCATTTGCAGGCAATGCAGTAAGCGCAAAACCCGCAATGGTGGTGTCCGCCACCATAAGCCGCGCACCCACAATGATTTATTTTGGGCAAGAAGTTGGCGAGCCGGGCGCAGACGATGCCGGTTACGGGCACCCCAGCCGCACCACTATTTTTGATTACTGGGGTGTGCCCAGCCACCAACGCTGGATGAACAACGGAAAATTCGACGGCGGAAAACTTACAGCCAAAGAAAAATCCTTACGCGATTTTTATAGCACTTTACTTAATTTTTCTGCAACCGCTCCTGCGCTACAAGGTGCATACCAAGAGATTCATTACGTAAATCGCCAAACCACAAAAGGTTACGATGAAAAACTATTTGCCTTCGCTCGCTGGCAGATAAGCGGCGACATCACCACAGCACAAAAACTCTTGGTGATAAGTAATTTTTCTGCAACGCAGACCTATTCTTTATCGCTGCAAGTGCCTACAGATTTGTTAACCCGCTGGGCGCTAAATGACGGAGACCATAAGCTCTTTAACGCACTAGCATCACACAATAAAAAATCACATCATGTATTACGCGTCAAAAATGGCACGGGCTTAGTGTCGGTAACATTAAAACCTTTGCAATCTATTGCTTTAGAGTTACGCCATAACATTTAATAAAATTAACATATAAAATTTTTAATGCTCGTTATTTACTTGCGATTACCACTTTAGTGCATCGCTATTTTTTACATTTCTCACAAAAATTCTGAGGTGATAACAATGGATAGGGTAATAATTAACATGCAAATTCCGGCAATAAAAATATCAACAATAACAAGAGCAATAGCCCACTACATGCTGCTACTTACTAGCTGCTGGGTCGCCTCTGCAACTGCATCGCCTACCTCCGTCACGGCGGCAGGAACCATACAATCTATACTAGGGTGCTCTGGAGATTGGCAGCCAACATGTGACATAACGCACCTCACTAAAAATGGCACCGAGTGGTCTGGTTCCTTTTTAATTCCTGCGGGAACTTACGAATATAAAATTGCGTTAAACGATTCCTGGGCAGAAAGCTATGGCTACGCACTAAGCTTAAGCAACGCAAGCTTTACGATTACGGCCGCTAAAACCGTTACGTTTAAATACGATGAAGTTACACACCTAGTCACCGATAACTCGCAAGGTGATGGCGGAGGCGGCCC
>JAYTSJ010000130.1:0-30325 GCA_043745725.1 Gammaproteobacteria bacterium
TGTCTATATCGTCCCAAACATCTTCCCAATCTTCTTGTAGCTCGCCGTAATCCCAGGTGGGGATTCCGAAAATGATGTAATCATAAAATTCGGCGGTGATGAGGGGGGTTTCGTTGATATTGAATATATCGACTTGATTTTCGCCGAGTGCGGCGCGAATTTTTTCGCCCGTCATCTCGGTGTAGCAAGTTGAGCTACCGTAGAACAAACCTATGGCTGCGCGATTCATAATTTATTCGCCCAATCCGCGATCCATGCGATCGTTAAGAGCTCTGGATTGTCGCCGCTGCAGGCATCTAATACCAAAGGTTCTCCGATACGAACTGCCCCTAGGTCGGCAAACGCAGCATCCAGCATTTGGCCTGCTTCATTAAAGCTGGAGTAACTGCTATCGCCAAGATTAATCACGCCATAACGTTTGCCGGCAAGGCGTGGATAATCCCGTGTAAGATGCAAATAAATCGGCAGAATATTATCTGGTAAATCACCTGAGCCAGTATTTGAATGACAGAGTAGGATTATCTCGTCACTGTCACGAATAAGGTCAGCGGCTGCTGCATAAGTATTGATTGAAACCACGTGACCGAAATCGCGCATTTTTTCAGCAGCGATTTCTGCTATTTGTTCAGCGCCACCAAACACGCTACCTACAATGATTTGAATGTTTGCCATAAATGAATCGCTGTTAACCTAAGTGAATCGATTTTAAACGAAGAGTCTCTTTTAAAAAGATGAGTTCCTTTTAAAAAGATGAGTTCCTTGCAAAAAATGAGTTTCTTGTAAAATAAGGGAGTGCTAATACAAAAACAGGTGGGCATGATAAAAGGTTTTCGATAGCATCGCACTCAATTTACCACAATGCACAATTTCATTTTTATCACAGGATCACAACGAGTTTTTATGTTTCATATCGCTTTGTATGAGCCCCGTATTGCACCTAATACTGGCAATATTATTCGCTTAACCGCTAATAATGGTTGTCACTTACATTTGATCGAACCCTTAGGTTTTGATTTTGAAGAGAAGAGTTTACGGCGCGCGGGATTGGATTATAGTGAGCTCACCAATATTACGCGCCATGCAAATTACGCTGCATTTTTACAGCAGATGGCAGGGCATCGAATTTTAGCTTGCACGACAAAAGGTAGCCGTCCGCATGACCAGCTTGAATATAGCGCTGGGGATGTTTTGTTATTCGGTTCGGAAACGGCGGGGCTACCGGTGGCAGTATTAGAATCTATTGCGGTTGAGTATCGTTTGAGAATTCCTATGTTCGCGGGTAATCGCAGCATCAATTTGTCCAATGCGGTGGCGATTGTGAGTTATGAAGCCTGGCGACAATGCGGTTTTTTGGGTGGCATTTTTTAAGGCGCTGCTATACTCCTTGCAGAAAGCTCTTATAAAAGTGTAGCGAGTGTAGCCCTATGAACTTATTCCGCCATCCTGCGTTTGTAGGATTTTTGTTAGCCTTGCTCTTGATTGTTTTGCCAGGCTGTAAAGAATCCCCGCCTAGCAGCACAACCGAAGTAAGCGTCAAACATCTTGAGGTGAGTGTCGCGTCACCACTACAGGTGGATAACGATAGTTTCCCGAATAGTGATCAAGTTACTATTACCGTGCGCTTATTGGATGCCAGTAATGCTCCTGTAAAAGCTGAAATTATTGCGATGAACTCCACCTTGGGTGCGCTGACATCCGAGCTAATACTGACTGATGCTCAAGGCTATGCCACGACCAAAATTAGCCCATCCGATACGCTTGGTGCCGGTACCATTACAGCTACCTTTGGCAAGGTGAGTAGTAAATACAATTTTGAATTGCTTGCCCCTATCCCGCCATCTCCCATCGCTACTTCCAAAATTAATCTAAGTTTACTGCGCAGCGGTATTGCGATTAACCGCTTTAAAAGTAATGAAATTGTACAATTACATGCGTTGGTAACCGATGCGAATAATCTTCCACTTACCAGTCAAGTAGTAAAATTTACGGTTGAGTTGGGCACCACCAACGTCGGAACTGGTTTGACGGATTCAAATGGTATTGCCGAAGTTAATCTCGCCAGCAGTGAGGCTAACCTGGGAGCGGCTGCTGCGCTCGCGGAAGTCACTATTAATGGGGTCAACATAGCTGCCAGAGTGAATTATGAAATTATCAGCAGTTCGATAAACATTACTGATCAAATTGTTAAGCTGGGACATTTTGATAGTAGTAATCAGTTTGTGGAAAATCTTTTAGGTGCTTCGATTGCGGCGGATAGCGCAGGTGCCATTAATATTAGCGCGGGTGGTACCTTGGGTATTTCTTTGGCGATGGTGGATGAAAATAATCAACGGATTATGACCCCATCGCAAGTTAATTTTACGTCTAGCTGTGTTGGAAGTAGTAAGGCGCATATAAGCACAGGAGTTTTTACCGTTAACGGTGTAGCTAATTCTACTTACGAAGATGTTAGTTGCGGTGGTGGACAGGATGTTATTCAGGCAACGGTTACCGTTAATAATCAAACAAAAGCACTTACACAAATTATTAATATCTCTCCTGAAAATATTGGCTCTATAGAGTTTGTGTCCTTATCACCACAATCTATTGTTCTCAAAGGTACAGGTGGGCAAGGACAACAGGAAACGTCTACGCTCACTTTTTTGGTGAAAGGTACGCTGGGTAATCCACTTCCGCAGCAGACTGTGAATTTTAGTTTGAATACCTCAGTAGGTAACTTAACACTCACGCCTGCCACATCTATCACCAATTCACTCGGGCTTGTTACTACTAAAGTGAATGCGGGTAATGTACCTACCGCAGTACGCGTGACTGCAGCGGTAACTGCGGCCAATAGCCAGGTTATTCAAACTCAGTCAGATTTGCTTTCAGTCAATACTGGGCTGCCAGATCAGGATAGCTTTTCACTGGCTGCTGGACTTTATAACTCCGAAACAGATGCTTATGATGGTATTGATGTTGCGCTTACTGCGCGTTTAGCGGATGCCTTCAATAATCCTGTGCCCGATGGTACTACGATTAATTTCACTACCGAAGGCGGCAGTATCATTCCCAGTTGTAATACCACTAACGGGGCTTGCACGGTCAAGTGGACGAGCGGTGAACCCCGCGTAGCTGATCACCGTATTACTGTGTTAGCCACTGCAATTGGTCACGAAACTTTTAATGATACTAACGGCAATAACACATTTGATATAGCGGATGGTGTAGGTTTTTTAAATGCTGCTGAAAGCGGTTTCGGACGTGTTGCTGCTGCAGCCAATGGCTTTTTTGATATGTCCGAAGCCTGGCGTGACGATAACGAAAATTACGCCTATGACTTAGGCGAAAAGTTTATTGATTTTAATAATAATCAGAGCTTTGATGTGCGTGATGGTTTGTTTAATGGTCCGCAATGTGTAGGTAATTTATGTGGCCTAGGCGCTAAACAAAGTATTCATGTGCGTAAGGCATTGGTGCTGATTATGTCTGGTAGTGATGCGCATATGACTCTAAGGAGTAATGCACTAGCAGGTGTACTTAATCCAAGTATTGCACATATCAAAGGAAAGTATGTGTATAGAACGAATGACGGTGGCAATAACGTAAAGGAGGATGGTGTAGGGCTAATCATTCCTGAAGATGGTAGTAAAGAATTTATCTTAACCTTTGCTGATGCTAGCTGGCAAACGTTACCTGCCGGCACCACTGTTCAAGTCACCACAAATGGCGGTGTGTTGACTGGTGATATTTCTTACACAGTACCGGAGACTGTCGGCGCATCAAATATATATAACGGCCAAGAGATAGATTTCACTCTAACAAATTCCAATACTACAGCGATAGCCGGTGATGTAGATATTAATGGAGTCTTAACTATGAAAGTGACTACACCCAAAGGAACAGTAAAAGTGATGACGTTTAATTACACTCTCACCGGTGTATAAGTCTCTCAAATATCAATGCTAAGGAAAGCAACTTTGCTGGTCATTATTACTTTGTAGCCTACACTCTAGGTAATCTAGATGACATTCTGCTAACGCTTGGTAAAACAAATAAACAAAATTGCGATAGAACAAGAGAACTAATAGGCCATGTATCTGGAATTTTTTGGTTTACACAAACCTCCGTTTCGTATTACACCAGACACTCATGCTTTTTTTGAAGGCTCAGATCGTGGCGCGCTTTTAAATGCGCTCTGCTATGCGGTTTCTCAAGGCGAAGGCATTATTAAAGTGGTCGGTGAAGTGGGCAGTGGTAAAACGATGCTGTGCCGCATGTTGCCGTTAAAGTTGACCGATAAAATTGATTGGGTTTATCTTGCGCACCCCAGTCTTTCCCCAGAACATACCTTGCATGCCATCGCTCAAGAAATGGGTTTACCGGTGGCGGACAATGCTGACAAACTTTCAGTGATGCGCCTATTGCATGAAACCTTATTAATGCGCCACGCAAATAATCGCCAAGTGGTTGTGTTGGTAGAAGAAGCGCAGGGCATGCCACTAGAAACATTGGAAGAAATACGTTTACTCAGCAACCTTGAAACAAATGATTACAAGTTGATGCAAATTGTGTTGTTTGGTCAACCCGAGCTCGATGAAAAACTCGCCAACCCCAGCATTCGCCAATTACGGGAACGCATCACTCACAGTTTGTATTTAACGCCTTTGAATCTCCCCGATATCCAAGCTTATTTAAATTTTCGTTTGCGTGCTGTGGGTTACACCGGGCCAGATTTATTTTCATCTTCAGTGGCGCGTTCTATCGCGCGTTACTCACAAGGCTTGGTGCGGCGCATCAATATTATTGCCGATAAAACACTGTTGTCTGCTTACACGCAAGATCGCCACACGCTGACTGTTAAGGATATTCGTCAAGCTGCGCGAGACAGTAATTTTCGCCCCCACCATGGCTTTAGTTTACGAGGCAGTTTGCGGCTCTGGGTTCCGGTACTGGGTATTGTTGGTTGTTTGGTGCTTGCTGCAATTGCCATGCATTTCATATTTTATAAACCTGCTCTAAGCAGTCAATCGGTTGTGGAGTCAGTAGAGTGAATCAACGTCTTTTAACTGCGAAAATATTTGGCAATAGTTTTTTTCCTTCGCGACTTTGCATGCTGTCGTTGTTGGGTGTATCGCTGGTGATTACATTGACAGCTTGCGAACATTTACGCTTTGAACCTAAACCATCGCAAGGTCATATTCGCAACCCGGATGGCGCAACAGAGGCTGCGCATATTCCCGAATTAACTCGCGCAGCTCCACCATTGCCCGCGCCACAACCCACCAAAAGAGAAGAAACCCATACGGTTGTAGTAAGTGATGTTCCGGTTCGTGAATTATTATTTTCGTTAGCACGCGATGCTGATTTGAATTTGGACGTAGACAACGATGTCGATGGCTTGATCACACTGAATGCAGTCAATCAACCGCTGCCGGCTATTCTTGAACGAATTGCTGCGAGCGGAAATTTACGTTACTCGGTCACCAATAAAGTACTGCGCATTCGTAAAGACTCACCATTTTTGCGCAACTATCGCATTGATTATTTGAACATAGCGCGCACCACGAATGGCACCGTTGGTGTCTCAACGCAAATTAATTCTACCGGGCAGGGAGCTGGCGAAAGCAAGGGCGGTGGCGGCGATAATAACTCGACCACTGAAATTAAAAATGTTTCCGAAAATGCATTTTGGACCAGCTTGCAAAAAAATATTGGTGTCATTATCAGCGGTAATCATGGTGATGTTGCGGCCAGCACCGATGGCAGTAATCCTGACATTATGCTCAATCGTGAAAGCGGTATCATGGGCGTACGCGCCACTGAAAAACAGCACGAAGAAATTCAGAATTTTATTTCTGAAGTGCAAAACAGTGCGCAGCGCCAGGTACTTATTGAAGCCACGATTGCGGAAGTTACACTCAATGATCGCTATCAGGCGGGCATAAATTGGAGTTTGGTGCGCGACGGTAGTGGCCATAATATTTTGTTTAATATTGCCAATGCTGTAAATGATGTAGCGCTCAGTGCCCCACCTGCTTTCAGCATCGGTGCCAGTACTCGGCTAGATGGCAATCTACTGCAAACAACTCTGCAAGCCCTGCAGACTTTTGGTGATGTGCATATCATGTCCAGCCCCAAAGTTATGGCGATTAACAACCAGACGGCAATACTCAAAGTAGTTGATAACCTGGTGTATTTCACCGTAGGCGTTAACGTGACTGCTGCGACTGCGAGTGCCAGCTCAACCACCACCTTTGAAACCAAAGTTAATACTGTACCGGTTGGTTTCGTGATGAGTGTGACCCCCTATATTAACGAACATGGGTCAGTGACCTTAAATGTTCGCCCTACTATTTCACGGGTGATTGGCAGAGTGCGCGATCCAAATCCAGATCTGGCAAAAGCCAACGCTATTAGTGAAATCCCCGTTATTCAAGTTCGTGAAGTAGAGTCGGTATTGAAAGTTAACAGCGGCGACGTTGCTGTTATTGGCGGCTTGATGCAGGATGAAGTCAACAATACCAAGCGCGGTATTCCGGTATTGTCGAAAATTCCTATATTGGGCGCGTTGTTTCGCTATGACGACGACAGTACCGCGAAAACTGAGCTGGTAATTTTTATCAAACCTATTGTCATCAAAGATGCAAGCTTGGAGGGTGACTTCCGCCAGTTTCAAGAATATCTACCCAAAACCAGTAAAAAATCCAGCGCAAGTGGAAGGGAGTAGCAACTATGAGCCTGTTGCTCGATGCTCTCAAAAAAGCAGCGTTAGAAAAACAGCGGCGTGAACAGCCGGCAAGCGCCCAGCCGGCTAGCGCCCAGCCCGCTGGTGAGCAAACTACTCGTGAGCAGGCTATTCGTGAGCAGGTTACTCGTGAGAAATTTGCCAGTGAGCAACCCCCTCATGAGAAACCGGAGCCTGCCAATCAGCATAGTATAGAAGTGTCACCAACGCCTTTATTATCCAGCCAACCTGTGGTGGTTGATGACATCTTGCCAGTGCCAAATGTTGCAATGGATACTTATGAAGAAGACTTTACCCCCACCGGCGCTGTTGTTGAAATAGCTGTCGATGGGGCGCCTGAACCTCTGGTTTTTGATATCGATGAAATCGACCACGACTATTTAGGTGTCCCGTTAGAGTTGACTGTAGCTCCAACTCCTATCTCAATAACTGCGGCTGAACCTAAGATTAAGGAAGTCAAAATACAAGAGCCGACTCCCAAAGTACTTGAAGTAGTTGAAGTACAGAAAGCCAGAGCACAAGAATCCAGTATTCAAGAGACTAGTGTTCAAAAGCCACGGGTTCAACAACCTGATCATCCGATACCGGAAAGCAAGGCACCATTAATCTCCCCAGAACCAGAACCCGCTGTATCGGAAGCGCAGCGATCAGAAAGCACAGAGTCCGAAGTGAGTTCAGTTGCGCAATTTAGCGCTACTGCCGGCAAAGCTGCGCTTTCTCAGTTGATGGCACGTAGCAAAAAAGCGACTGATAATGCACGCAAACGAATACTAATAATGTATGCACTGCTGACCTTAACAGCGATTACCGTATTGGTATTTTATTATTATTTGCTGCAGAGCTCCTCTGTTGCAGTTGTTGTTCCGGAACCAAAACATGTAAGCGCCAGCTCACCTGATGCTGCGCCTGCGGCGGCCTTGTCCGGTGACGCAGTAGTGCCAACAGACGTGGCCGCTCCACCCGCAGACGCTATCAATGTAGAGAAAATGCAGCCTGAAACATCGGTGCAGGAGGGCAAGCTTGCTGCCCCTGTTGTGCGATCCGCTTCTACACCTTCCATTGCAGAAAAATCCATTTCAGAAAAATCTAATGCAGAACAATTCCCATCAGAACAGTCCTATTCGGCGTTGCGCGCTAAACAACTGGCGCGCAGGCAGGTGGTAGCACCCGTCTCGTCTGGCGATAGCACGCGTAGTAGTAATGTTGTTCCTCCTGAGTTTGTAACCAAACAAGGCATTATTGTTGCGCATCAAAAACCTGGTGAGGATGCCCTGAGTGAAGCCATTGATCGCGGTTACAGTGCGTATCAACGGGGTGAGCTTGAGGTGGCAAAAGCTGCCTATCGCGAAGCCTTGCAGGAGGATCCAAACCAGCGTGATGCCCTTTTAGGGGCGGCTGCGGTGGCCGTGCGCGAAGGCAGGCAACAGGATGCCCTGGGGTTTTATCAGCAGCGTTTGGCGCGAGCCCCTAAAGATGACTATGCCCAAGCCGGAATTTTGGCTTTGAGTGTAAACAGTGAGCAGAATCCGCAGTTCGAAAGCGAGCTGACTCAACTCTTGCGCGAATATCCCAATGCTGCGCACTTACATTTTTTACAGGGTTCTTTGTATGCAGCACGGCAACAATGGGATGCTGCCCAGCTCGCGTTTTTTGAAGCTTGGCAGCGGGATACTAAAAACCCCGATCTTGCGTTTAACTTAGCCGTGGCGCTCGATCACTTAAATCAACCGAAAGAAGCTGTGCGTTTTTATCAGCAAGCATTAGCACTTAGCAATGCGCATTCCATCACTTTTTCGAAAGAAGCGATTGAGCGTCGGATAAAAGAATTAGAGCCACTCCTCCTGGTTAACCAAAAGGGCAATTCTAGACAAGAGGAAAGTAAGCCATGAATGCGCCCAAGAAACGTTTAGGAGATCAGCTTATTGATCGCGGCTTGGTGAGTAGCGACCAAGTCGCGATTGCCATGACTGAGCAGAAAAAAAGTGGCAAACCACTGGGGCAAACCTTGGTGGATTTGGGTTTTGTCACTGAATCTATTATGCGTGATGTGCTCAGTGAATCCATGGGCCGGCAAAGTATTGATCTCTCTCATGCGGTACCGGATCAAGACGCGATTAACCTTGTTCCCAAGCAATTGGCTAGTCGCCATACCGTCTTGCCGGTCAGTTTTGATGCGCAAACCAAGCGTTTGCAACTGGCGATGACCGATATCTACGATGTGATAGTGCTTGACCGTATTCGTACCGTATTGGCTGCAGATATTGAAATAGAGCCATTACTTGCCGCTGAGAGTGAAATTCGCCATTCCATCGACCAATTTTATGGGTATGAACTTTCGGTAGACGGTATTTTGCGTGAAATTGAAACGGGTGTTGTGGATTACCACAGCCTCGATTTGAGTGGCACCGAATATAGCCAACCACTGGTGCGTTTGGTGAATGCCATTTTATCCGATGCAGTTAAGCGTGATGCTTCGGATTTGCACTTTGAGCCCGAGCAGGGTTTCTTACGTTTGCGCTACCGGATTGATGGAGTGTTGAGGCAAATTCGCAGTTTGCACAAAGATTATTGGTCAGCCATTGCGGTGCGCTTGAAGGTAATGGCGGGAATGAACATTGCGGAAACGCGTACCCCGCAAGATGGTCGCATCTCACTGAAAGTAGGTGGGCATACTATTGATTTTCGGGTGTCAGCTCAGCCCACTACCCACGGTGAAAATATTGTACTGCGGGTATTGGATCGCTCTAAAGGCATTGTGCCGCTGGAAAAGCTCAGCCTTCACCCTGACAATCTTGACTTACTGAAACTGTTAATGAGTCGCCCTGAAGGGATTATTTTAGTTACTGGGCCTACGGGTAGTGGTAAAACGACCACGCTCTATTCCATGTTGAATTTTCGCAAGTCGATTGAAGTCAACATCATGACACTGGAAGATCCGGTGGAGTATCCAATGGACATGATTCGCCAAACCTCGATTAACGAAGTGGCGAAAATGGATTTTGCCAGCGGTATCCGTTCGTTAATGCGACAAGATCCAGACATTATTTTAGTAGGCGAAGTGCGCGATGAAGCCACCGCAGAGATGGCATTGCGTGCTGCCATGACGGGTCATCAAGTATTTACTACCCTGCACACTAACTCGGCGTTGGGCGCGATTCCCCGTTTGACAGACATTGGTGTTAAACCTGAAATCATGGCTGGTAATATTATTGGCATTATTGGTCAACGCCTGCTGCGTACACTGTGTAAACATTGCAAAAAACCGCGCCCGTCAGATGAGTTTGAACAAATTGTACTGGGAGTTAGTGCTCCGGTGACGGTATATGATCCTGTCGGTTGTGATAAATGTACAGGGGGATTCAAGGGGCGAGTTTCAGTGATGGAAGTATTGAAAATGGATGATGAACTGGATGATCTCGTTGCCAACCGTGCCACGTCGCGCGAATTACTTAAGCAAGCGCTCTCCAATGGCTTTGTCACCATGGCTGACGATGGTATTCGGCGCGTACTGCTCGGTGAAACCACTATTGAAGAGGTGAGCCGTGTGGTTGATCTTACCGGGCGGTTTAAATAACTATGGCGCAGTACAAATATAAGGCGGTTGATAAAAGCGGCAAAATGATTAACGGCCGTGTACAGGCTTCTAATTTATTAGAAGTAGAACACCGCCTGACAAACCTCGGCCAGGATTTAATAACGTGCATAGAACTTAAACCCAGCAGCATTCGTTTTGGTCGCCGCAGCCTTACGCGCCGCGAACTGATCAATATGGTTTTCCAGTTGGAGCAGTTAACCAAATCTGGCGTGCCTTTGCTGGAAGGTTTGCATGATCTACGTGATAGCGCGCCTGCCGGTTATTATCACGATGTATTGGCAAGTTTGGTGGAATCCATTGAAGGTGGTAAAACATTCTCTGCCGCACTGCGCGAGTATCCCAATGATTTTGATACCGTATTTGTTGCGTTAATTTCTGTCGGCGAAGAAACTGGAGAGCTGCCAAAAATCCTCAAAGATATGGGCGAAACGTTGCGTTGGACTGATGAGCTGATTGCGGCAACGGTTAAAATAATTATGTATCCCGCCATTGTGGCCGTGGTTGTTTTTGCGGTGGCTGCGTTCCTCATGATTTATCTCGTGCCTAAAATTATTCCCTTCGTAAAAGAAATGGGTGGAGAAATTCCCTTTCATACATTGGCTCTGATAGCTGTTTCTGAATTTTTTGTTAACTATTGGTGGGTCATTATTTTTGCGCCGATGATTGCAATTTATTTTGTTAAATCTACGGCTAAAAAATCTCCTGCATTTCGCTTTAAGTTGGATGGTTGGAAACTGCGTATTCCACTGTTTGGCACCATCGCTTTTAAAATTAAACTTGCACGGTTTGCAAGTTATATGGCATTGCTTTATGCCTCAGGCATCACCGTGTTGCGCGCATTGGATATTTGTAAATCATTGGTTGATAACGCAGTCATGGCACAGTCCATAGATCGCGCTGCGCAATACATTTCTGAGGGCGCTAGTATCAGCGAAAGTTTTTCGCGCCTGGAGTTATTTCCGCCCTTAGTGGTACGCATGTTAAAAGTAGGTGAAAACACCGGCAATCTCGATGAAGCTTTATTGAATGTCAGCTATTTTTATAACCGTGAAGTACAGGAGGCAATTGACACAATAGAGCCTGCAATCAGCCCCGTGCTAACGGTGATTATGGGCTCACTTCTGGCGTGGATCATGCTGTCGGTACTTGGGCCGGTGTGGGACGCTGTGGCGAAGGTGGGCTAATGAAAAACTTAGCGAATAAAAGCAAAAGGTGCGCGAATGATTAGACGCGTATTTTATTTTTCTGGTTATCGCATGAAAGTTTTCGAGTGGCAGGAATTGCGGCTGCTCGGCAGTGCCGAATTCGAACCAGACGAAGAAGGTATCTGCCAATTTGACGAATACCTGCAGCAGGCTACGCGTATCCCTTCACAATTATTGGTGGATTTGGTGGAGGAAGACTTCCATCGTGAAAGTATTCCTCATGTCAATGCAAGCGATCGTAAAGCAATTATCACGCGGCTGCTGGATCGTCATTATCGCGGCGAAGTGCATGTGCATGTGCAAGCATTAGGGCGTAATAAAGACGGCCGTAAAGATGATAATTTGTTGCTCTCCGCACTCATCAATAAAGATGTTTTGGAACCTTGGTTATCGCTTATTCAAAAATACAAAACTCCTTTGGCGGGCATATGGTCCTTACCTTTGTTGAGCGTTAAGTTGCTTGCAGCGATCACACAAAATAAAAAAGATGCGACAGTTAAAAGTGTGACAACTAGAAACGTGATAGATAAAAATGTCATGCCTAAAAACATCGTACCAAAAAATGTCATGACCAAAAACATCATGCCTAAAAACATCATGATAGTTTCGCAGCAAACCAATACAACACAGCGCGAAAGTTACTTTATTGATGGCACCTTAATGTTGTCGCGTCAGGAAAAGTTAGATCGCGATAGGCGCGATAGACGCGATAGGCGCGACAGACGCAATGATAACGAAGGAGAGGAGCGACGCAACGAGAACAACCAACAGGATCGTCGTCAACGCGGCGCGCAAGAAGAGAAAGAGTTGTCCTCACCCGCTAGCGAACTTGATCGCCGAGTTCAGGCCGAACGCCGTAATACGGAAGACCGTCGTGATGAGGAGGGTGCTGTTGATGAGGGCATCGCTAATGCTGCGTTGAGTATCAAAAAGGGCGCTGAGCAAATTCATATCTTCTTAACCAATCAGCGGATTATGAGTTTTGCCGATAAGCTCTATGTCTATTGTATTTTAGCGAGTGATCAGCTGGAAGAAACCCGGCAACGTCTACAAGACACTAATGCCATCCAATACCAATTAGTTAATTTAAATCAGCTTTTTACTCATTACAAACTGCAAAACTGTGAGAATCAAGAAGCTGATGCTCTGTTTACCTACCTCTGTGCAAGTGTGCCGTTGGCGCCGGATCATTACGCCCAAACTAAAGAAAAACAAGCTTACTTTCAATATCGACTGAACCGAGCTATTGCTCTTGCAACTGCTTTGGGAAGCTTGATCATTTTTATTGGCGCCGCGTTGTTATGGTTGAACAGCTTTGAATTACGTCAGGAACAACAGGCTATTGATGCGCAACGAACGATCCTTGAACGTCGTTATCAAAATGATTTCACACCTATTCAGCAACGTTTGACGGATGCCTCCAGTGTGCAGGCAACTGTAGAGCTGGCACGTCGTTTACAAGTAGAAGCGCAGCTAAGCCCGGAACATTTATTTGCACCCCTTAGCACGGTGTTTGGTGACCCACGGTTTGCAAGCTTGGAATTGGATGGTTTTATATGGAAAAAATATACTCCTGCTGAACTGGCTCTGCTCTTGCAAACGCAACAAGCTAGTGTTTCTGAGCCCCTGTCTGAAATTGAAGCTCAAGAGGCCGCGGCACAACCTGTACCAGAAGTTCCTGCTACCGCCAGCTTGCAGCCGCTAGTGACGATTGATGGCTATTTGCACCGGGGAGATCGTAGCTATCATGAAACGGTTAAGCTTATGGAGGCCTTTGCGGATGCGCTACGGAAGATCCCCAAAGTGACCAAAGTTGTAGTGCTCAAAATGCCAGTTGATATACGTCCCGCGTTGACTTTTAATGATGATGCTGGCGTTGTAGTAGATAGCGGCGTTATGAAAGATGCCAATCACTATGAAATTTCGATTGGTTGGGAATGGGAGGACGCTACTCATGAATGACCTCCTCAAGTTTCCTTTTTGGCGTAAACACGGATTAAGTCTGCTCATGGCTGGGGCAGCATTGATTGCCATGAGCATAGCGCTGTTAGTGCATAGTAGGGCTGAGCAGGCGCTTCTTGCGGCTAAAAGCAGCTACCAACAGCAGCAAAGTATCAACCTTGGTGCCGAGGAATCAGCGGCTTTGTTAGCTAAATACCTAATTCCCTACCAAGCATTACAAGCTCGGGGGGTTATCGGGCATCCACAACGCTTACAGTGGCTTGAAACACTTCATGCGGACGTTAATCATCACCTAATACCTGCAGTAAATTTCACGCTCTCGCCTACAGCCATCGCTACCGAAATCAATACCACTTACAGACATGAATCTTTAACCGTAAAAGTAACGCCCATGCGGATTGAATTTAACCTGCTTCATGAGGGTGATTTCTATCATTTACTAGCTGAAATACAGGTGCAATCCAAAGGCCTATTTAGTGCTCAAAATTGCGAAATTCGGCGCAATGAAGGAGAGGCTGCTGAGGCCAGCAACTCTTCAAACAATAGTCATATAGCAGCTGGTTTCAAGGGGCAATGCGAGTTGCTCTGGTACTCGTTAGGGGATATTACCCGTGCGTGGGAGGTGCTGCCTGATGGAAAATAAAAAGTACCCTGTAAGCGAACGGTTTAAGAGTGCTAAATATTTCGGTTGGCTAGCGGGTAGAGTCACGAGTGGAATAATCATCGTATTTGGCTTAGTGCTTCCGGTGTGGAGTGCAAATCCCTCGTCGTCAGATCATCAAAATCAGTCTGTGGGTGAGCTACCTTTTGGTCGGTTATTTACCACACCGGAGCAGCGTAAAACGTTGGATGAAGCGCGACGTCGTGGTGGATTAACCCGCCCGCAAATAACCGGTGTGAATGAAAGCTCAGTCGTTACTCCAGCAGAAGCAAGTAATCGAGTCGTTGAACCGTTAAAACTTTCGGGGGTTTTATTACGTGCGGATGGCCAGCATCAGGTATGGGCGAGTGGTGGAAATGGCAGACTAGAAAATCCAGCCTTCAACCATAAAATTTGGGGGGATATTTTGCAATCCGCGAACGTGAAAGTTCCCCTTCAGGGAGCCAATCATGCAGCTATACTCAAACCAGGTCAGGTGTGGATACCTAATAGTCAGCGAGTGGAAGAGTCTTATCGCTTGGCAACTCCCAAGCAACCAACGGTATCTGAACTTGCGGTTAAACCGGTTGTTGAAAATTTAGCGACCGCCACCAGTAGTGCAACTATGCAAACACCATCCGCTAATGAGGTGCATTCCAGTGTTCAGTCCAGCACGAAATGATTATTGCTTTCGCTCCTCGGGTAAAAACAATGGATTTGCGCTATTGATTATGTTAGCGATTATCCTGGTGGCCTTCACTACGATTGCAATTTCGCATCTTTCTGTAAATTCCCTTGAGCAAGAAAAAAGAATAAAAACAACTCAATCGCTAGCACAATCGCGTGAAGCGATTATGGCGTTTGCGTTAGCCCCGAAAAATCCACTAAATTCACCTGGTGTTTTGCCTTGCCCTGATACCGATGGGGATGGTGTTTCAAATCCGGTTCCACCTGCTGCAGGTCCTTGTACCAATCAACGTGGTTTAGTTCCATTTGTCACCCTAGATATACCCCAGCAACTGGATGGTACAGGTGCACCTATTTGGTATGTGGTGGCCACGCAATATACCGGGACTCCTGTAGCGCCCTACAATAGCAATAACTCCACACCATCCTTACTCAGGCTTAATATCATTCAACCAATGGCTTTTATTTTATTGGCGTCTAATGAACCGATAAATGGACAGGTGCGAACTAGCAAAACCCCTCTTGCTAGCGCTGCAGCTCAATTTTTAGAAGGCACTAATGCTAGTGCTGCAATTCCCAACAATAGCTATAGCGACGTGATAACTCCAACACAAAATGATCAAGTTCTAGCAGTGTCAATTGGTGATTTTTGGACAAGTGTAGAAGGGCGGGTGTTAACGGATGTACGTAACAGTTTGGAGGCCTATCATACAAAGTGTGGTGTGTATCCTTTTGCAGCGAATTACGCGCTTGCTGGCAACAACAGCGCAGGTGGTACTTTGGAAGGAAGATTGCCCTTGGGTGTAGCCTCACCAACGAAATGGGGAACATCATGCTTACCGCCTTTTCCTGCTAATAGTGCGCCACCAGCACCGTCAGCTTGGATAGTCAATAATTGGGGTGATAGTCTTTATTATGCATTTTGTCTTCCGGCGACCCCTAATTGCATTCGTTTGGAAGATGCTTTAGGCAATAATCCTATTTTTGTATCTGCTATTGTGATGGCGCCAGGCGTTCTTTTGACCGCCCAGCCTGCCAGGGTATCTGGAAATAGAAACACTTTTTACGAGCTTCAAAATACTACGCCATTGCCACCCAATATATTTACTCAAGTTAAGCCCTCTGGTTTCTCTTCAACATTCAATGATCTTATCTATGTTGTTCATTAATCCTCGTCATATTCAGTCCTCGCGAGGGTTTACTCTCATTGAGATGGCTATAGTCCTCGTCATTTTGGGTCTATTGCTGGGTGGGTTAATGATGCCACTTTCGTCCCAGCGTGATGTCAGTCAGCGTCATACTACCGAACGTCAATTGCAGGAAATTCGTAATGCTTTGATAGGTTTTGCTCAGGCAAATAACAGGCTGCCATGCCCTGCTACTACGGCTGGTAATGGAGTGGAGGTTAGTGCTGCTGGGAATTGTACAGCCCCGGGTAGTACTAGCTATGTCCCCTATCAAGTATTAGGTATCCAGGGCAGCATCATTGGCGGCAATTTAGTTGATGTCTGGCAGCAGCCAATCCGTTATAGGTTAGCGAATCCAGCACCCGGAACTTGGGCATATGCAAAATCACCCATTCCCACAACGCTTCTTACCCCTACAGTTCCTCTGCCATATTTCCAAATATGTCCCGCTGCGGGTGCTTGTCCAATTGCAAATGCTACTAATGTTGTTGCCGTTGTTTTTTCAACCGGTAAAGATGGTCCTGACGTACCTCTATCAACTTCCCCTGACCAGGCTCAAAATCGAGTAGGTACGAACAATAATTTTATAATGCGTACATCCACAGAATACCAACGGACAGGTTTTGAATTTGATGACATAGTCGTTTGGATTTCACAGCCATCACTTATTTATGAACTCAGTAGAGCAGGGCAATGAACATTAAAATAAATCTCTTAGGTTACAAGTTAATAAAAAACTGATGTTTATCCCTTGCAATTGCAAAATCGTTGCTACACTCAAATCAATACATGGATTTTTACAATACGAGTGGATTGCCACACAACTGATTTTTCACGTAAGAAAGGTTAATGTTATGAATAAGAATATGTCATTTAAAAATTCACAATCGGGCTTTACCTTGGTGGAGATTGCGATTGTATTGGTTATTATCGGCTTGCTGCTTGGCGGGGTACTAAAAGGTACGGAATTAATTGAAAACGCAAAAGTTAAAAGAGCTGTTAATGAAATGAATGGTGTCACTTCTGCCTTTTATGCTTATCAAGACCGCTATCAGCGGCTACCGGGGGATGATGGTCCAAATGTGGCTGCATTAAAGCTTCGTGGCGGTGCTTGGACTACCATTACTTTAGCAGGCAATAATGATGGCATTCTTACTGCTAGTCTTGCCCAGACATTTACAGGCGGCGGTGATGGCGCTGCATTTTGGCAACATCTGAGAGCTGCTGGCTTTATTAGCGGTGACCCTGCTTTAGCTGGTATTTTTTCTATGCCACGCAATGCTTTTGGTGGTCTGATTGGTTTGACGACAGTTGCCGTAGGTGATCCCCTTGCGCCTTTATCAGGCCGAATGATTTGCTCAAGCCAGGTGCCCGGTAAGTCGGCTGCTGCTATTGATACATCAATAGATGACGGTAATGCCAATACTGGCAAAGTGCGCGGTGCTGCTGCAGGTTTAGCTGGAGCTAATACTGTACCAGCGGCAGCGGCAATAGCACCCGTTTACAGTGAGGCTTCTTACTATACAGTTTGCGTCCAAATGTAATTTTTAACTTTTACAACATAAAAAAATCCTCAGCAGTGCTGGGGATTTTTTTTACCCACATTTCGACTATTTAGTTTAAAAAAAACTCTGTTCCAAACAAATCACAGTAGATCTTTGGCTTTTTCACCTTTTATAGTCTAAGGTCATGATAAAGGTTATGTTTGTGGCAGCAAGTATAATCAAGAGTTATTAGCTCCATCAGCAAGACATTTAACATTTAAGAAAATCTTTTGCGTCGCGCTGCTGGTTGAAAACGTTATTTACCACCTCCTATCAATAAGCGTTAGAGGCACTCAGTTGAATTGGTTTGGTGCAAAATCGCAGAAAAACGAAGCACTTGGAGTCGAATTTACCGCCGACGGCGTTGCTTTCGCCTATATTCAGCGGCCCGCAACACAGGAACCGCACCTCGTTCATTGTGAATTTCTACCTTGTGATACAAAGACGAATGCCCCCGAAGTGTTACGCAATCGTTTGATTAAGTTGGGGCTGCAGCAGGTTCCCTGTAATGTGGCGATTAATTCCGGTACTTATCAACTACTGCTTGGTGAGGCGCCTAAGGTTCCGCCAGAAGAGTTAGCGGAAGCTTTGCGTTGGCGCGTTAAAGATTTAATTCAATTTCCTATTACCGATGCCATTATTGATGCTTTTTTATTGCCAGAGGATAGTGCTCGTGGTACCAGCCGAATGGCCTATGCGGTGGTCATGCAACGCAATCATCTTGCTCAGCTAATTAGCCAAACGAAAGCGGCACAGCTTAGGTTGGAGGCTATTGATATTCCTGAATTGGTATTGCGGAATCTTGTGCAAACATGCTGCGAGACAAAACGCGGTATTGCCCTAATTAAGTTGGCGTCAGGTGGCGGTAGTTTGCAGATAATTCGCGATGGTAATTTATATCTTTCGCGTCAATTTTCCCTTGCTTATAATGGTGGCCTGCTCGATGAACTTCCTGCTGAAGCCTTAGTATTGGAATTGCAGCGTTCGCTGGATTATTTCGAACGGCAAATGCGCCAAATACCACCAAGCCATGTTTATTTGTGTGGTGAAAATATTACCAGCGATAAATTAACGGCTGCAATTCGCAATAGCTTGACTGTGACTATTGATGTTTTAGATGTGCGTTCTGGATTGCAAATCGGTAAAGATGTGCAGGAGCACACACTATCACTTTGCCTGTTGGCGCTCGGTGCTGCATTACGCCAAGATGTAATGGGGGTGGCCTAATGCAACAAATTAATTTATACCTGCCGGAATTTCGCCCCAGTCGTGAGCCACTGCGTACTATTCATATGGCGTGGGGTTTGTTAGGGATTTTTATTGTGCTGATTTTGGTATCAGTTTTCAACAGCCATCAACATACACAATTACTACAACAATTAACTCAAGCACAGCAAGCACAACAAACATTGCAAGCACAGTTACAAATTTTAACGCCGCAAAAATCTGCACAGCCTGATGTTAATGTTGATGTGGATGCAAAGATCCAGCAGCTGCAAAAAGTATTGCAGCGTCGCCAGCAAGTGTTCGCGATGATTTCCTCGCAAAGTTTGGGTAATCAAAAAGGTTTTTCTGCGCAACTAACAACTTTGGCGCAGGCATCGTTAAATACTATATCCCTTGAAACATTTTCGCTGCAAAGAGGCGGCACTTATGCGGAGCTTAGTGGTAAAGCACGCAGCGCAGATCAGATTCCTCTGTATCTGCAAAAATTACGTACAGATCCCAGTTTTGCGAATGTAGGCTTTGGGGTAATGAATGTTGAGCGCGACAAAAATAATAATGGCCTCTTGCAATTTTCTCTAGCGAAGTCCAAGCCTTCAGCTGAGGCAACAACGGCAGCAGCGGCAAAAATAAGAGAAGCTGAACAAGATGCCCAAACCCGAGAAGTCATGCACAACTTTTTGGCTCAACCTGAACCAGAAAAAACCACCAGAAAGGATAAGCCCTAATGTTTCAGTCGCTTAACTTGCCTGCGCTTAAACAACTTCAAGAAAAAATTGATGCGCGTATTTTGCGCGAACGTGTGCTAATTTTTTTATCCGCAAGTGCTGTGGTGTTTATGTTGTGGGATTTTATTATTCAGGCGCCGTTTGATAAACAAATGCAAGAGACACAATTCCAGTTGGCTGGGTTAGCAACACAGCGCACAGCAACAGAAGCACAAATTGCAGCAGCGACGCAAGCTTTGTTAAATGATCCAAATCGACTTAAAAAAGCACAAGTTGTGCAATTGCAAACCGATATAGCGGGAGTTGAGGCTCAGTTACAAAACACATCAGAAAGTTTAATTAACGCAGAACAATTGCCGCAGGTCTTACAAGATGTGTTGCAAAAAACTGCGCAACTAACACTGTTAGAAGTCGCTACACTACCCATTCGGGAATTACATCTCGCTTCTGTTAATGGAACACAAGAGTCGAGCAATGTGGGCGTTTATGAACATGTGGTTGAGTTGCGAGCTGCCGGTAATTATTTTCAAGTTCTTCAATTCTTAACGACATTGGAAGCCTTGCCCTGGCGTTTTTATTGGCAACGTTTGGATTACCAGGTAACTCAATATCCTCATGCGGAAATTATTTTACGGGTTTATACGCTGAGCTCAGAAGAGGGTCTACTGGGTGTTTAATTATTTTTGCATAAGTAGATATTGTCGCCTCACGATGGGCATAAGTTTGTGTTTTTTTGCGTCTGCTAGTTTTGCGCAAACAAGTACAGCGGATCCGGTACGTCACGCCGACCCAACACGCCCCTTGGGGTATGAACAAGCTTCTGGGGAAGGTATAAGTGTTGCCGGAGAATCGTTAATTAACCTGAGTAGTATTTTATTGGGTAGTGAGAGAAAGATCGCCATTATCAATGGACAACAGTTACATGAAAATCAAATTATAAAAGGTGTTGGTGCTAAAGTAACAAAAATTGAACCTGATGCCGTAACCTTACGGCAAGGTAATAAAGTTTGGCGAGTGCTTTTAAATAAAACAGTCATTCGAAAATAAATTTTTTAGAGCTATTTTTCTGGAGCTATGGCTATGCCATTACAATATCACAGGATAAATCTTCGCAGTCTTTTTATGCTTCCTGTACCGCTGCTGCTATTGACAGTATTGATAACGGTGAGCAGTTGCTCTAGCCAGCGCGATAAGACACTGGCGGCTGAAAATGAAATGAATACGATAGTTGCTGAGCAAGCGGCGCACGATAAAAAATTAGCGACAACTTCTGCTGAAAATGTACCCGATGCTGTTACGCAGGCATTGCTGGATAATAATACGTTAAAAACAGCGAGTGGAAAAAAGTTTAGCGAGCGTTTTGATGTTGCGGTGCGCGCAGTACCTGCGAAGGAATTTTTTCTGGGTTTGGTTAACGGTACCGGAATCAATATTGTTGTTCATCCAGAAGTCAGGGGCTCAATTTCATTGGATCTAAAAGATGTCACTATTGATGACGTATTGCGAGTTACTCGCGATATTTATGGTTTTGAATTTAAACAGGATCATGGAATTTACACAATTTATGCAAATGCGTTGCGCACGGAAGTATTTCATATTAACTATTTAGATGTGCAGCGCGTTGGTGTGTCGGATACGTCGGTATTAATTGGTAGTGGGCAATCCAACAATAACAACAATAATAGTGGTGGGGGAAATAGCAACGGCAATAACAATGGCGGCCAGAATAATTCAGGTGGCGGTGGTGAAGCGACTAATTTATTGAGCATGCTCGATAATGCTGAAAAAAATAAATCTGGTAACTCGGGAGCAAGTATCACGCCTGGCTCACGAGTGCAAACTTTAAATAGAACTGATTTTTGGTCATCGTTACATTCAACGATTGTTTCAATTGTGGGTGGCGAAAATCAAGATCGCTCAGTCACTGTGTCACCGCAAGCAGGTATGATCGTCGTGAAAGCGCTACCGAGTGAACTGAGCGCGGTACGTGAATTTTTAGAGCGCTCAGAGCTAAGCGTAAAGCGTCAAGTTATTTTAGAAGCCAAAATTTTAGAAGTACGTTTGAGTGAAGGTTTTGAAGCTGGCGTTAATTGGGGGGCTATTAGTGGGAAGTTAGCTAACTCCAAAAACATTGCCGATGGAATGCCTATTAATGATAGCGGTACCAATGCGCTTGTAAGTGAATTTAGGGATTTAACTAGCACAGTTCTTACTACGGATAAAGCTGGCACAACAACTGCTCTACAAATAGCGGGTCGCGAGGCGATAGGAGGTACTTTTTCTTCATTACTGCAGGTGCAGGACATTACTCAGTTACTCAAATTATTAGAAACTCAGGGTTCGGTGCAAGTGCTCTCCAGTCCACGGGTGTCGACTGTCAATAATCAAAAAGCCGTTATTCGTGTGGGTTCAGATGAATATTTTGTAACTGGTATTTCTAACAACACTACGTCTAATGCAACGTCTGTTTCCAGTACTCCGAATATTGAATTGTCGCCATTTTTCAGTGGAATTTCTTTAGATGTTACACCACAAATTTCTGAAGACGGTGAGGTTGTTTTACATATTCACCCCGTGGTAAGCGATGTCAGCGATCAGCAAAAAGTATTTACTGTAGGTGATAAAAATTTCTCGCTGCCATTAGCGCTACGCGGAATTCGTGAGTCGGACAGTATTGTAAAAGCGGGGAATGGCCAGGTCATTGTGTTGGGCGGTTTAATGCAAGAAAGCAAAAATAACGTCGATGGCAAGCGCCCGATATTGGGAGATATTCCCATTCTAAATTCTTTATTTCGTACCAAAGCTAAATCTAAATCAAAAACTGAATTGGTTATTTTATTACGCCCCATCGTGGTGGATGACAATGCCTGGAAAGATCAATTACGGCAAAGTCAGGAAAGAATGAAAAATATAGGCGATGCTTACAGAAAACAATAATATTCGAGGTTCTTATGTATCGTCAGCATTTTGGATTAGGGGAGCATCCGTTTTCGCTGACACCTGACACACAATTTTTTTTCAACAGTGAAAGCCACCGTCAAGTATTAAGCACAGTGTTGTTAGCTTTACGCCACAGTGAAGGGTTTATCAAAATCGTCGGTGAGGTAGGTACCGGTAAAACATTATTGTGCCGCATGTTGTTAGCTAACTTGGGCGCTAATTTTAAAACAGCTTACATTCCTAATCCTTATCTTACTCCTGAAGAACTAAAGTGGTTTTTGGCAGAAGAAATAGGTATTACTTATTCGCCATCCATGCCGTCTTATCAGCTCCTCAAAGAAATTAATGAGCGCTTAATTGCACTTGCGGAGCAACAGCTTCAAGTTGTATTGGTGGTGGATGAAGCGCAGGCTATGCCGCGTGAAACCATTGAAGCTTTGCGATTGTTAACTAATTTGGAAACTGAAAAAAATAAATTATTACAAGTTGTTTTAATTGGTCAGCCAGAGTTAGATGATTTATTAAATCGGCCCGATTTACGTCAACTAAAACAACGTATTGTGTTTGCTGAATACTTACAAGGAATTTCCCGTAAAAAAATAGCGAACTATATTACTTATCGTTTAACTTCTGCAGGTTATAGCGGTGCGCAATTATTTTCAGGTTCGGCCACGGCATTACTTTATCGCGCATCCGGTGGGGTTCCACGTTTAATTAATGTTATTGCGCATAAAGCTATGCTTATTGCCTACGGCGAAAAAAGCGAACGAGTTACGCGCGCGCATGTTGCCAGTGCTACTGCAAATACTCAGGAAAGCCGTTCGTTAGGACGCATGCTGGCAAAGCGTTATTATTGGCTCTGGCCAAGTGTGGCGGCGGTAAGCGTAAGTGTATTAATAGTCTTTGTTGCAACTTCATACAATAATATTCCACATGTTTTTAGCCAGCCGACAGCAGTTGTTGCGAGCATTGAAAAAAATACGAAGCCGATAGTAGCTTCTGCAGAGAACATAGCAGCCAAAGCTGTTGTTGAAGAAGCTGTTGCTAAAGAAACAAGTCCAGAAAATAAGATTGTCGAAAAATCAATTATTGAAAGCCCCGTGATTGACAATTCCGTTGCTGAAAGCCCCTCCGCGAAAAATGATGGGCAATTGCAAAATCGTATCGCCGATTTGTTGTTGCAAGCAAATCGTGCACTGGCGATGGACAGGTTAACCTCGCCGATTGAAGATAATGCGTTTGGGTATTATAAAAATATTTTAGCGCTAGCCCCTAATGACCTGCAAGCGCATGCAGGTTTGGAAGTTATTGCGGCGCGTTATTTGGCGAAAGCGCAAGAGCAATTGAATCTGGGTAATCGTGTACAAGCAGAAACTTTTAAACAACGCGCGAATGTTGTTGCCCCGGAATATTATCGTGAGCATGAAATAGTAAGCGTGTCACCGGATTTGCAAGTTGTGGAGTCGTTATCGATAGCGCCTAACTCTCTGTCTGCAACATCAGCTGCGGCGCATAACTCGACTATAAAATCAGACGTTGTAAAGTCTTTTGATGTGACTGAAGCTTCATCCGTAAATGTTGTGCCTAATGCCGGATGGAAAGATGAACAAATGGCCTTGCATGCAAATGAATTAATACAACAAAATAAAGCTGTACAAGCGATAGAGTTATTAAAAAACTTTATTGTTAATGAAGCAAAACCCATTCAATCAACGATAGCGTTGGCCGATATTTATTTACAGCAGGGTAATACTCAAGCGATAGGAAATTTGTTGCATGATGCAGATTATTTGCCACCCGTTGAAAAAGCAAAAATGAAGGCGCAATTATTTGCAGCTCAAGGTGATACACCTGCAGCAATTAGTGCGTTGGAACAACAATTATCGGCGGCTGTTAATAATGAGCAATACGGCGCATTCCTGGCGAGTCTTTATCATAAAACTGGTCAGTACCAACAATCAGTAGTGAGTTACCAACGTTTGTTAAAAAGTTACGGAGAGAAACCGGCTTATTGGTTAGGTTTAGCTTTGGCTTTTGATGGTTTGACGCAACACAACAATGCCTTGCAAGCCTATCAGCACTTGCGTGAATTTCCGCAATTGCAGGTGCAAGTTAAAACTTACGTAGATAAACGGATTGCTGCCCTGCGCAGTGAGTGAGACAACTATGATATCTCCCGCACCAAAACGTATTCGTCTCGGTGATTTGCTCGTCGAAAAAAATATGATTACTCAAACTCAGTTGCAGCATGCGCTGCAGGAACAGAAACTGAGTGGACGGAAATTAGGTAATCAATTAGTTGAACTGCGTTATGTAGAAGAAAATGATTTACTTAATTTGCTTTCTTCGCAGTTACAAATTCCTTTTATACAATTAAAGCAGTTTCGTTTTGATAAAGAGCTGGTGCAGAAATTACCTGAAACCAGTGCTCGTCGTTATCGCGTAGTAGTATTGCGTGAGGACATTGATGGCTTGTTGTTGGGGATGGCCGATCCAACGGATATTTTTTGTCTTGATGAGTTGCAACGTATTCTCCAAAAGAATCTAAAGCCAGCGGTGGTTCGCGAATCAGAATTGCTGGATGTATTGGATATTGCCTATAGCCGCGCGAGTGAGATTGCCACCCTCGCGGGAGAGTTGGATGATGAGCTGCAGGAATCTGCAGTGGATTTGGATGATTTTATTGCGCAATCAGCAGATGGTGATGCGCCAGTCGTGAAGTTGCTGAAAAAAATATTTGAAGAGGCAATCAACAATAAAGCTTCTGATATTCATATTGAACCAGATGAAAAAGTGTTGCGGATTCGCAATCGTATTGATGGCGAATTAATTGAACAAATTATGAATGAAAAGCGCATCGTATCCGCATTAGTGGTGCGCATAAAATTAATGGCAAATTTGGATATATCAGAAAAACGTTTGCCACAAGATGGTCGTTTTAATTTAAAAATTAAACATCATAATATTGATGTTCGTTTATCGACGATGCCAGTGCAATTCGGTGAATCTATTGTAATGCGTTTGCTGGATCAAACCAGCGGTGTTCTTGCGCTTGATAGTGTTGGTATGCCTGCAACTATGGTTGATCGCTTTCGAAAAATTATTACTCGTCCGCATGGGTTGGTGCTAGTAACCGGGCCAACGGGTAGTGGTAAAACCACTACACTTTACGGCGCTTTGTCGGAATTAAATAAACCCGAGAAAAAAATTATTACCGTAGAAGATCCGGTTGAATATCGCTTACCGAGAATCAGCCAGGTGCAGTTACACGAAAAAATTGGTTTGACCTTTGGTACTGTGTTACGTGCGGCTTTGCGACAAGATCCTGATATTTTGTTAGTAGGTGAAATTCGCGATACTGAATCAGCAGAAATTGCATTGCGTGCCTCTATGACGGGGCATATGGTGTTATCTACTTTGCATACGAATGATGCTGTTACTTCGGCACTGCGTTTAATTGATATTGGTGTGGATGGCTATTTAGTTGCCACGGCTTTAAAAGCAATTGTTGCACAACGTTTGGTGCGACGTATTTGCAGTAGCTGTATTCAAAATTACACTCCGGATGCTAATGAATTGCAATTGCTGGCAAGCATTGGTAAAGGCAAAAGTTTCACCCATGTAAAATTTCAACGTGGAACAGGTTGTCCGCATTGTCATAATACGGGTTACCGTGGCCGCATTGGTGTGTTTGAAATGTTAGAGCTAAATCAAGCTATGGCAGAGGCGTTGCGAGCTGTGGATATCAATGCATTTACACAAGCAGCTTATGCAAATCCTAATTTTATTACCTTGAGTGAAGCTGCATTAAATTATGCAATTGAAGGTGTTACAACCTTGGATGAAGTGATGGCTATTAGTGCGCAAATAGATGAAGTGAATTAATTTTATTTAACACCATTGTTGAGTGCTTATGGCAATTTTTCAATTTAAAGGTCGCAATGCTGAAGGCCGTTTAGTGAATGGTCAGGTTGATGCAACGACGACTGATGCTGCTGCCAATCAATTGATTGGGCGTGGTGTTACGCCTATTTCACTTGAAGAACATAAGGTGCAGTTGACTCTGTCTGAAAGGTTTGAGCGGGCTACTCATCTAGGGCGTGTTAATGATGTTGAGCTAATAATGTTTTGCCGGCAAATGTATACCATTTCGAAAGCTGGCATTCCGCTGGTAAAGGGTTTGCGCGGTTTGGCAGCATCCTTACGCAATTATACGTTTCAAACGACATTAAACGATATAGTTGATCGTTTGGAGACGGGCGTAGAGCTGTCAACAGCCATGCGTTCACACCCCAAAGTATTTAATAATTTATTTGTCAGCATGGTAAGTGTTGGTGAAAACTCAGGCCGATTGGATTTAGTGTTTAACCAATTGAGCGAATACATGGCACGGGATTTACATACGGTTAAAAGTATTAAAACGGCATTGCGTTATCCAACCTTTGTCTTGATTGCAATTTCAATTGCAATGACGATTATTAACCTTAAAGTAATACCTGCGTTTGCGGGGCTATTTGCAAAGTTTGGCGCGCAGCTACCATTACCTACGCGAATCCTGATTGGTATTTCCAATTTTTTTGTAGATTATTGGCTGTATATGCTGGTGTTGATTGTGGGTGCTTTTTTTTGGATTTATAGCTATATCGAATCTCCTAATGGTAGCCGTTGGTGGGGCGAAAAAAAATTAGGCATTATCATTGTTGGCGATATTATTGAACGCGCCTCCCTAGCGCGTTATGCCCGCTCGTTTGGTTTGATGCTCAGTGCCGGGTTACCCATATCGAATGCGTTGGAACTTTGTGCCCGTGCCATCGATAATAATTTTTTGGCAGATAAAATTCGTGGCATTCGCACCGGTATTGAGCGCGGTGAAGGTCTATTTCAAACGCATTTAATTAGTGGCATGTTTACACCTTTGGTTTTACAAATGATTTCGGTTGGAGAAGAAAGCGGGCAGGTAGATGTCTTGTTAGCTGAAGTGGCAGAATTTTATGAGCGTGAAGTGGAATACGATATTAAATTATTAAGTGATCGCATTGAGCCATTAATGATTATCATTATGGCTTGTTTTGTCACTGTACTCGCTCTAGGTATTTTCTTGCCTATGTGGGATATGTACAGTATTCAAAAATAACTTTTTTTGCGAGTTAATCTCATGCTCATTGTTGCGGCTTGCCATTATGAATAGCGTTTATATGAATAGCGTCTATGTATAACAAACATGGATTCGCAAGTTTTGAGTTCTATTTTGTGATGGTTGTTATCAGCCTGTTAGTTGTTGTGGGTATACACCGTTATTTACAATTAGCGGAGGAGGTTCAGCGTTTTAGTTTTGAGGCTCTAGCAAAAAATTTTAGCACCGCTATTTATAATGCCCATGAACAATGGTTTATTCGCCATCAAGATCCGGTGTATGAAAATATTGTTGATCTGAGTGGTGAAAAGATTCACATGAGCGAACAAGGCTGGCCATTGTCGGTGGTAGATGATAACGCAGCGGCTGATGCAAGCCCAGTACAAACGGCAAGCATACGATCATGCGTTCAATTGTGGATGCACTTATTACAAAATCCAAAACCGATTTCCTATGTGGGGGGCGATGCTTTTGGTACGCGTGCTTACCACCTGTCGCTAACGGAAACGGGAGAATGTCGCTATCAATTGTTGGTAAAGAATACTATTCAAGTGTTTTTTGACTACTCACCAACAACGGGGCAGGTTGTGATTCATAGCCAAGTAGAGAGAAAAAAGTAACTTTTTTTTTGTATTACTGGCAACTTGCTATTTGTAAGCTATATTTAAATAACGAAGTGCTTGCTTTCTGGGTGCCGTTAAGGCAGCAGCACCGCAAGGAAAGATGTGTAACTTTTTAATATAGGTTTTAGGGTTTTTAGTGCTTTATTAAACCTATTACCGTTAAACGTTTCAACTGGCTGTATAACATATTCATTGATTGGAGTTTTGCTATGAAAAGTCAACAATCTGGTTTTACTTTGATTGAACTTATTGCGGTAATTGTAGTTTTAGGTATTTTGGCCGCAACAGCGCTGCCAAGGTTTGTCGACATGTCTTCTGCGGCTCAAAATGCTGCAGTTAAAGGTATTGCAGGCAACTTAAGTAGTGCCATGGCATTGAACTATGCCGCCGCTGTAGCTTTTACGGCGGGTATTACCGGAGCTGTTGCTGCAACTACCGTTGCTAATTGTACGGATGGTAGTGCTATCTTGTTAGGTGGTTTACCGGCAGGTTACACAATTACGGCTGCGGCTATCGCAGGTTTGGGTACAACAGTGGTTTGTACCTTAACGCTAACGCAAGGTGCAGTCACTAAAACGGCTACATTTAGTGGGATAGGGGCCTAATGGCTTTGATCTTTGATTGACCATGGTGCCGGTTCAGCGTGGATTTACGCTTATTGAACTTATCGCCGTGATGGTTATAGTCGGTGTGATGTCGGTCACTTTATTTTCACGGCTTGGCTCTATCGGCAGTACCAATATTCAAGCAGGCCGCGATGATCTTATCGCGGCTTTGTTTTTTGCGCAGCAAACCGCTATGGCTCGCAGCGGTATTCAACTTGTTGTAACCGCCAGTACAGTCAGCGTGACTGAAAATATTCCTCCCATTACAACTTTGCTAGGTTATCCACTTAGTTTTTCCAGTGGAGTTAGCGCTACTCCTATTACTTTTTCCTACGATAAATTAGGCCGCACTACGGCAGGAATTATTTCGCTAACCGCTTCTGGTGGAAGCGCTACCGTTACGGTGGAGGCGAGTGGTTATGCACATTAAGTCTTTCCGATCTTTGCATATTTTTCACCAGCATGGCGTGAGCCTAATAGAATTAATTTTTTTTATTGTCGTGGTTGGCATCGCAAGCGGTGGCTTAATACAAGCTTACAATTACAGCTTGATGCACAGCGTTGATCCGGTTATAAAAGTGCGCGCGTTAGAATCTGTGCAATCAAAATTGGATGAAATTCTCGCGTTAAAATTTGATGCTAATACCCCAACAGGAGGTATTCCTGCGTGTAATAGTTCCGGCACGGGTGCAGCAATTTGTGACAATACGCCTGATGCCGACATGAATGATGTGGATGATTTTAACGGCTTTACGGACACGCCATACACAGGTTACACACGCACCGTCACCGTCACTACGGTAACTGTTGCTACAGCGAATGATGAAAAATTAATTACCGTAAAGGTCACAGCACCACTTAATTTTTCAGTGACGTTATCTGCGTACAAGGCGAATTTTTAATGCGCCCGTTAATGCAGAAAAATATTTCAATACACAAAAATAATTTTTCAGCGCAGGGTTTTACGTTGATTGAAGTTATTACGGTGATTGTTATTTTATCTATAGTGGCAGTGCTTGGAACTAAATTTGTAGTTGACTCAACAAAATCTTACCAGGCAACGCAAACTCGTTCGAGGTTAGTCAACACTGGTCGCCAGGCTGTGGAACGTATGTCACGACAACTGCGTGTTGCGCTGCCCAATAGCGTGCGTATTACTAACGTTGCGGCTGGCACTGCCTGCGTAGAGTTCATGCCAATTTCGAGTGGTGGAAATTACATTAGTGCTGTGCCAGACGCAGTGAATGGTGCAGCTGCCACGAGTGCAATTAATGTTGCGCCGCACACGATTGATTTTGGTGCGGCACAGTATGTCAGTATTGGTGCGATGGGTAGCGCAGAAATCTACGGTGTAAGTCCAGGATCACGCGCTACTTTAACTTCACGCACTGCTATTTTATTAAATTTATCCGCCGCAAAAACCTGGCAGCGAAATTCTCTGAAGCGACGTTTTTATTTATTGGATTTTCCACAAGCTTTTTGTGTTGTAGCAAATCAATTACGCTTTTATGATAATCAAGATGC